>JBAXVQ010000028.1:0-22071 GCA_037128935.1 bacterium
CTCCCAACTCATGAGCCTGATGTCCAGCTCTGACAAACCTGTTCGCGACGAAGCCGCAACAGCATTCAACGAAATTCTCGCCAAACATATCGACGTCGCCACCGAAGAAATCAACTCAATTTTAGAAAACAAAAAAATCAACGACGAATTACGCGGCATGGAAAGGCCAGATCAAGGACGCCATCTCAGCGACGATATCGACAGCTTTGTTGTTGATGCCTTGCTGGAAGCCGTGAAAGATCGCTTCACCATTGCCCAAGAATTTTACCAACTCAAAGCCCAACTCTTCGGTGTGCAACAACTCAAATACCACGAACGCAACGTCCCCTACGGACAGATTACAAAAAAATACCCCTTCGAAGATTCCGTTCGCCTCGTGCAACAAGTATGCGAAAAACTCGACAGCGAATTCGCCAGCATTTTTAAAGGCTTCGTCGATAACGGTCAACTCGATGTCTTCCCACGGAAAGGCAAAACCAGCGGAGCATTCTGCGCCCATCATCTCATCACCCAGCCAACATACATTTTGCTCAACCACACCGACAAACTCAACGACGTGCTCACCCTTGCCCACGAACTCGGTCACGGCATCAACAACGAACTCATCAAACAAAAACAGCATGCGCTCTACTTTGGCACGCCGCTTTCCACCGCCGAAGTTGCCAGCACATTTATGGAAGATTTCGTCCTCCAGGAAATCAACGCCGAAGCCAACGAAGAAGAACGCCTTGCCATCATGATGATGAAACTCAACGATGACATTTCCTCCATCTTCCGCCAAGTCGCCTGCTACAGATTCGAACAGGCACTCCACGAAAGTTTCCGAGAAAAAGGCTACCTCTCCAAGGAAGACATCGGCGCACTATTCCGTGAGCACATGCTTTCCTACATGGGAGACGCCGTCGAAGCCAGCGAAGGTTCACAGAACTGGTGGGTCTACTGGAGCCACATCCGCAGCTTTTTTTACGTCTACTCCTACGCAAGCGGGCTCCTCATCTCAAAATCCCTCCAAAACTCCGTCCGCAAAGATCCTCAATTCATCGAAAAAGTAAAAGGTTTCTTCAGCGCCGGTATGTCTGATTCTCCCAAAAACATCTTCAACAACCTAGGCATCAACATCGCCGACAAAGCATTCTGGCAGCAGGGATTGGATGAGATAGAAGCATTGCTTAAAGAGACAAAAGAGTTGGCAGAGAAGTTGGGTAAGAGGTAGAGGAATGTGAGATTCTCAACTCCTCCCCTTTCCAAGGGGAGGCTGGGTGGGGTTGGATTTTAGCATTTTGTTCTCTATGACAAATTATCATGGACAAAATATTTAACAACAAAAACTTAAAAAGTTTGCTGATCAAATTACGAAGAGAGATGACTCAGCCAGAAGTAATTCTTTGGAACAGATTACGAGATAAGCAAATTGCTGGATGTAAATTTCGTAGACAGCATAGTATTGGAAGATATATTGCAGATTTTTACTGCGTAGAACATAAATTAGTTATCGAAGTTGATGGTGAAACACACTACATTTCAGAAAGCGCAAAGGTCGATGATACTATTCGTGACAATTATTTCCATGCTTTAGAAATTGCTGTCTTGCATTTTACCAACAAAGATATTATTGAAAATTGCGATGGAGTTATTACTGTGATTTACAATTTCCTAACAAAGCCTGAAATGCAACCCCCTCCAACTCCCCCTTGCAAAGGGGGAGAGAAGAAACAGCATTAACTCCTCCCCTTACGAAGGGGAGGCTGGGTGGGGTTGGATTTCAGCCATCATTTTCTTCCCCACACCACATCCCCACCTCATAAAACACCACCGTCAACCCATCAGAATCATGTACCACCAGCCTTGGAAAGGTACTCATTTCCTCATCTGACAACTTAAACGTTTCCTTTGCCTCTACATAATCAATATGATTGTCCTGAACCAAAGAGCACAGCGTCTCCCGTGAATCTGCCCCATAGATATCCTTTGCAATCTGCTCGCGACTAGCGACATCTAGCGGAAGCTCTCCCGGGCTGTATGTTCCATAAAACACTTTTCTCCCCGCCAGATGCAATTCTCTTTGATGTGAGCTAAGAAATACTGATTTCGGAGCCGTTTGTTCACGAATCTTTTCCACCAGATCCGAATTTAACTTCCCATACACCACACCCGGAAAAACAGAAAAGTACGGCACAAGCTCAATCACACCAGACAACGTCAAAAGCACCATCGATACTCCCACTACAAATTTCCCGAAGTATTTCTTCCATATCCAAAGTTCTACAAGTGCATACGCCACAATAATATCAAATACAACATTCAGCATCCGTATCCAATGATGGTTGTCATATACCGAAAGTGGTGAAAGTTGCACGGTATTTGCTAGTATAAATGTTGGAAAGAAAGCAAAAAGTACCAACGCCAGTCGACGGTTTTTTTTCCAAAGAAGGAGCGATCCAGCAATAATAAACAACAACTTAAAGCCATACGCATAGAGGTAATAAACAAGGGCATTTTGCAGTGAAAGAGGATATTCAGGATCCATAGTAGGAAAGGTAAACTCCAGCCGTGGATATTCACGAATTGCTGCCAAATACACACTGGTATCACCCATAACCATTCGATAGTACAGGATAAAGGGCAACGACCCAAGCAACATACCCCCCATGAACGGCAATAACGACTTTCGCTCTTTCGAAAAGATAAATAAAAAGCCAAGCGCCACACCTACCATGATAAATACCCACGAATGCCATAAAAAGAAAAACCCAAACAGCAAACCAACAACAAATTTTTTCATCTTCGAGAGATGCTGTTGATAATACAACATCACCATAAAGAAAATCATGAACAGCCCAGCAAAAATAATCTGACGCTCCGCGACAAACAAAAAAATATTATAGAAATTTCCGTTGTACCCATAGGCACCATCTTTCAACAACGCTACTCGATAAGCCGATTCTGATGTTGTGAAAATGTCTTTCAAAACCTGCCACAAAGGTTGTTTTTTTAGCGCCTGAAATGAGTCCCAAAAATGCAAACTACTAGAAGTAAGAGTCAGAATAACAGCCAGTATACCGATTGAATAGCGATGAAATAGCTCCTTAGCTAAGCCCAACAACGAAAGAAGAAAAAAGAAAAAAGTCGCAATCGAAAAGAACGTCATCGCATCAGCAACATTTGACCCCAACGAAGCATAGATACTCACTAAAAAATCATAGAAAAAATGATAGAGCAGGGGAGTTCCTGCAAACGAATCATTCTGTGGAGGAAAATTATTTCCAAACATAAAGTTCTGTATAATTCCCACATGCCATTTAAAATCCCAATACACCTGAGTTGTATAAATTATTCCCTGATAAATAGCCAGTTGATGCAACAAAAGAATAAAGGAAAAAACAAAACAAAATAAAACAAAGAGAAAAGTTGGGGAAAGTAGTGGGGAAAACAACAATCGAAGTTTTTTCTTAACTGGATACCCTAAATATTTTTTTATCCAAGCTCGAAGTTCTTGTCTTTTTGTAAAGGCGATACAAACAACAACTATTTCCAGCACTAGCAGGGACAGTGTCGAAATAACAGAAAGATTCACAGGAACGACAAGAGAAGCAATACAGGCAACCAAAAAGAGCACTAATGCTGCAAAAATGTGTCCTAAAAAAAAGCCAAACGAAAGCTGTAGGTAGCGATTTTTGATAAAAGGTAAATATCTTCTGACGCCTAACCAACCAAGAAACGTTAGTGAAACCAGAAAATAAAACATAAAAAATTCCTAGACTGTGGTGATTATAAAAATGATAAAGGCTACTTGTTTAGAGTATAAAAGAATGCACAAGTGTGTGAAAGAACAGTAATAAAAAAATGAATCAAAATAAAAGATGAGCCTGTTGACAATGCCCTAGGTTTACGTCAATTATTGAGCTACAGTGTATGCACGGAGCGCAAATTAACTATGAAACAATTCATTCTAGCCTCGATCTTTTCACTTCTTCTTTTAGCGTGTACCCCGGCCTCAACAGACAGACCCTCCACAGGGAACACTCCGGAGGAACTCTTTCACTATCTAATCGAACAAACTGTCCCTACTGAAATTAGCAATCTCAAGGGAACAGGAGACACTTGGCAAGGTCACAATGTGTATCTAACTTTCAATGCCCCAGAAAGCTACAGACAAAAATTAACCACCATACACAACTATAAAAAAATTGACTGTAAAGCCATAACAAAAGATATCACTCTTCCCGCTGGGTGGGATGCCTATCTCCCCAGTTGGGATTTGAAAACTATCACAGATGCAATCTGCTACCAAGCTACAGGTTACAGCAATGAATGGACATCTTTAGGAAACAGCACTATCATCATATTTTCCAACACAGACACTGTGTTGTTTCACGAAGTCGGCATTTAGAGAAAGTAATGCCGAAAGCTGTTGATGAAATTTGAACACGGATAAATATTCCCAACTATAGTCAGACTATGCAGAATCTCAATAAAATTTTCATAAAAGGCAGTAGAACCTATTTTTACAGCAGTTTATTTTTCCCGAAGACCATTCGGAATGATGTTGCCATTCTCTATGCTTTTGTCCGAACCCTTGATGACTACGTAGATGTTTTACCGCAACAAAAAGATCTCTTTGAACAGATGGTTGGTTGGTATTATGATGCTCGATCAGGAAAAACTATTGAAAATCAGATCATTTCATCATTTGTTCAACTGATGAATCTTAGGAATTTCGACCCAATATGGGTGGATGCCTTTATAGAGTCCATGCGAATGGATTTGCGTAGTACTAACTATCACTCACTTGCTCAGTTGGAGGAGTACATCCATGGGTCAGCTGAAGTTATCGGTCTGTTCATGAGTGCCATTCTCGGCCTTTCTCCTGATGCTCACATAACGGCGATGAGGTTGGGAAAAGCAATGCAGTATATCAACTTCATTCGTGATATCCGTGAAGATAACTCTCTTGGTCGAACCTATTTTCCCAAAGAACACCTTGATCTCTTTGGCTTAGAATCATTAACTCTCTCAGAGACAAAAGCTAACAGAAATCAATTTGTTGACTTTATCCATTACGAACTACAATTGTATAGTAAATGGCAAAAGCAAGCTGAGAAAGGATTTTCTTATCTCCCAAAACGTTATCTGATCCCCGTCAAAACAGCCTCAGACATGTACAAATGGACGGCAAATCAAATAGAGAAAAATCCATTCATCCTCTACGAAAAAAAAGTCAGACCAACCATCCAGCGGATTCTTTTTGGAGTTATCGAAAATACAGTGATGATTCCAAATCAAACAAAACATTTAGCAAAATCCAATTGATCACAAACATACGCAGTTTATCACTCTTGCTCTGATCACTTGTCACAACAAAGTTTAAGAATTTCCTTGCGAAACACTGGGTTGCTCACACTACTCATATGCAGATTCAAAGACGTGTAAAGTGGAAAAAAGCAATTTTCAACCTGTGGAACGAGTGCACCCTGTAATCCTGCCGACGAATTTTTGTTCTGAAAAACCGAAGTCCACAACGCCTGATCCCATGGACAAAAATAGTTATACATCTGTAAAGAACCTTTTTGCAAACGTGATTTGCAAGCAACATCCCTCAAATGAAATCGTCTTGGCAAATCAGCCTGCACAAAGATAATCGTTTTCACAAATGCGGGCAAACCCTTAGCATTCATATATTCCAACAACAGGTATGCACCCATTGAATGGCATAAAATCGCTGAAGGTTGATTTCGATGAAGAAATTTCTCCAATTTTTCTTGAACCGCATTGCTCCCAGCCATGGCTTTTTCGGTACGATAAATTCGTTGGATTTCCTTGATATTTAATGTCTGATGTAAGGACAAATCTTCTGTAATACCCCATTGAAAAATCTCAGCTTTCCCAGTTTTAAGTAATGGTTCAAAAGCCGGAAAACAGGTTTCTGCCGTGAGCCTTGGGCGTAGGTATGAGAACTCAACGCCAGCCGCAAAACCATGAATCAATGCCAACGTACACGTCATGCCATTTCCTCCGCAATTCGTTGTGCCACCAACTCCCCACTGGTAATGCATGTTGGCACACCAGCACCGGGAATTGTAGAAGCTCCGACATGGTAAAGATTAGAAAACTCTCGAGCCTTATTGGGCATACGAAAACCATTTACTTGAAAAAAATTATGAGAGAACCCTAACGCAACATTGTGCCACAAATTATACTGTTTCCCCAAGTCAACTGGTGAACGCACAAACTTTGTTTCGATCAGTTCTCTAACAAAAAGTCCGTCTCTTTTTTCCATAGTTTCAAAAATCAGCTCCTCAAATCGTTGCACATGTTGTTTCCAGTCACAATCTGGATCATAACCGCACACCGGAACAAGAACAAAAAGTGATGCTTTCCCATCAGGAGCCACCAGCGCATCTGTTTCTTGAGTCAAATAATAGCTGAGATTGTCTCCTGAATATTGAGCAACACAGTTGGGAGTGGAAACGTTATGTAGCGTCTCATCCCATCGGTCACCAAAAACAATACTATGGTGAGCCAAGCCTGGAAGAGGTTTCTTTAAACCTAGATTCATCGTAAAAAATGAACAAGTAAGATGCATTTTTCTCAACTTTTCTTCAGTATACACTGTAGAAAGAGAAGAAGGGAAAAGGTGAGTATAAAAATACGCACCATTAGAATTATTAACCACTATATCCGTCTGAATGTTTCCAAGCTTTGTGATAACCTCTGTAACTTTCGTTGCTTCGAGTTGAAGGCCAGTAACTTCAGTATTGAAATGAAACTTCACCCCCAGTTCCTTTGCCAGTTTTACAAAGCCATTAACAATGCTATAGACACCACCCACAACAGAGAAAAGTCCCAACTCAACCTCTAACCATGTAAGAAAAGAATATGCTGCTAAAGATTTTTGTGGTGACATCCCAACAAACGAAGCTTGATAAGAAAACACTTGTCTTAGCTTTTGACTCACAAAGCATGTATTCACTAGCGCATCCCAAGACCATAGTAAATGCAACTTTGTAACATTTCCTACCACTCGTGGATCAAACAAATAATCAAATCCGAACAGCTTGTGGTAGTTCCGTCTAGCCAGTTTTGGTCCATGGTACATCAATGCATAAAAATCCTTCCCAAGTGACAGGAACTTATCAAAACCTTCTTCATCGCCTGGGGAAAAAGACGCAATAGCTTCGCGTGTCATTGCTTTATCGTCAAACAGCGAGAATGTACTGCCGTCAGCAAATAAAAATCGAGAAGATTCCTTCAACCGTTTAAAACCAATATAATCAACTAAAGTTGCGCCAACAGAAGAAAAAAAATCTTCATAAATTTCCTTGCCCATAATATAACTAGGACCAGTATCAAAGGTAAAACCATCCTTCTTAATCTGTCCGATCAACCCACCTGCCTTATCTTGTTTTTCCACAACTGTGACAGAAAAACCTCTATATGCCAACTGTATAGCTACTGAAAGACCTCCAATACCTGCGCCAATAACTACTACACGTTGTTTCATGATAAGATTCTCTTTTTTAGCAATAAATAGTTAGTTTTCGCATCGAGAAAAAACATAGTTCCTCCATCAACTGTCAGAATAAGTATGAATGGGTACACCTCATAGTAGTCCCTCCATTCATCAACATAACCAAAAAAAAGTGAACAGATAACAAGAGGAACAAGAGTCCATAATCCCAAACGAACAAATTTGCTTTTGGCTTTCCACCTATATATAATCAATAAAAAAATTAAGAGAAAAATAACAGTATTCCAATGCAAAATAAATAAATGTTCAACTATAGGAAGGGTATGATCGTAGAAATGAAACTCAAGCGGCGTTCCAAGATTCTTTTGAAAAAGGAAATAAATTGTTGTACGTATACCAACAAAAAAAATAATTTGTAGGATTGATAACTTAATAAACTCTTTTCGTGATAATAAAGGACTTTTCCAATAGTAAAGACTAAACAACAACAGGAAAAGTATCGCCGTTTCCTTATTTATAACGGCCAAAATAAATATGCATAAATACCTTTTCCAATCAGCACGATACAGAAATAGATACCCTATTGTACTTAAAAAGAGCGTGGAGAAATCATAAAGATAATTTTGATAGCTAAAATGAAGAAGAATACCTGAAAGGGCAAGGATTGGTAGATACAGATATATATTTGAAGAATATGTGCAGACTACTCTGTAGAGTCCACAAATAGCTACCAGAAAACCAATTAAGCAAGAAAAAATAAGTAAACACCCAATAAGATATTCAGAAATAAATGCCGTCTCCCAATTTTGGTGCCAATCCATCAGTGCAGAGAGGTGCAACGTAACGAATGAATGTAGAAAAACCTGATGCAATGAATAAGGAGTTATTAGGGTAATAAAGCGAATAAAAAAAGGGAGTAAAGCTCTACTTACATATGGACTATATCCATAACCATACACCATTGAGGGAAAATTTGCTGGAACATAACCGTTGATTCCACCAGAAAAGTTGAGAAAAAGCAGCAACACATAGCAAGAAAAAAAGACTGTATACACAAAGACAATGACATGAAGTACTTTTGAAAAAAGTGGCTGTCTTTTGGTAGCTTTATTACACCCAATACTGTTCATATGCTTATCTTTATTGGTGCAAGTGTATTTTGCATAGTTGTGAAAATTCAAGATTTTTCAATAAGTACGTTCAGAATTTAAAAGCATAAATTTCCTAAATTGTCGTATGCATAGACGAAGAGAAAAAATTCCAAGAAATAGAAGTAGCCCCCCAAGTATTTGAAACCAGATCTCAAAAGCTAAATGAAAAAGTAGTGTTGCTAAAAGCAAACTCATTACACCTACTTTTGCAAAACCCAACATTGTACGTTCACTTGCTAGAATTGATCGGTCGACGGCTAACTGATCACGAAGAATGAGGCTCTCTTTTGCAAAAGATGTGTAGGGCGAGTCAAGCTGATAGCATTCCAATTGGCTAGTAGTTGCTTTTTTCATCTGTTAGTAGGGTTATCCTGTTGAGCATGGAGTATGTGTGATTGAGTACTTATAGTGAAAATTTGCGAACGCATAGTCACATAGCGTTTGTATCCAACAATCATGCAAAGTAGTGAAAGAGGTATAAGACAAAAACCAGCAATTTCAATTAAAAGAAACTCAAAAAATTTAATTAGTGTTATTGAGGAAACTAAAAGGGTTATCCCCGTTCCATAGTAAGATAAAAGTGTTCTCTCGTTGGCAAGAATAGTTCTATCAATTGCCAACTGATCACGAAGAATCAATTCTTTTTGCAAATATTTTGTATAGGGATTTTTCTCTTTTTTAGGCATTCTGCAGTATTCTCAATAGTTCTATCATTATAACAAATCAAATAGATCAAAAAAAAACCCGTATGCATAGCATACGGGCAAAACAGACGTTTTTGTTAAATCAATGCTATTACGCTTTGATAACGAAACAGTTTGAAACGTTGTTTGTATAAGTGCATCCAACTTTTTCACTTGTGTTGATGTTACGATAGAGAGTGTAAAGTTGTCCGATTCCTGGATAGTTGACTACTGTTACTGCGAAGAGGAAAAGTGCAGTCACGAGTTTGAGAAGGTTTGTCTTGGCGTTTGTCATTGATGGATCTCCTTTTAGAGGGTTAATTATATATACATGCTTTACTACATTGTAGCAAAGAAGGTAAACAATATCATGTAGTCGAATATATGTCAAATTACTTGGCGAAATCGTAAGTGATTGAAATCTTGTCACCATTAATAACTACGCCAATACCTATCTTCGTGTAGCTTGTCGATAAGATAAGATCTTTGTAGGGTGATATTCCAAGAAAAAAATCAGTACTCGATTTTACAGCAAAGTTATACGGGTCCACTTGCGTTTTATCAATTGTGAGTATGGTCTCATTTTCATCACAAGGACAAGAAACTCCAACTTTAGCAATTCTTTGCTGGACTGTGCTTCCATTTATACCAAAAGCTGACGGCATTCCTGTTTTATCCATATCCACACTATGATCTCTCGCCGCCTTAGCTAGGTTTACATTTGCAGAAAGTACAGGAAGTCCTTTTGCAACTCGTGAATCATTGAGCACCTTCAATGCATAAGCCTCTAGCTCTGCTACAGTCGGAGTTTTAATAGGTGTAGCAGTTGGAGTAACTGTTGGTAGTACAGTTGGAGCTACGCCAACATTTAAGCCAACCCATATGTGTGCTGCACCCAACGGATCACCTGTTCCCTGTGGGTATGCAGCATCTGCAGCCATCCAGAAAGCTCCAGCTGCTAGGGTTATATCTTCTCGATATTTTCCTGCAGGAGTATTTGCTGGAACAAGAAATTTTAGACTGAACGTACCAACCTGTCCGGTAGCCACTGAATTTTCAAGAATACAACCCAATCGATAGTCTTCTTTTGCCCAGCTTGGATCAGCCCAATAGCTACGTCCAAATTTAGGACTAGCAGGGTCATCATACCCAGTACCTACTGGAGCTGAAATAACCTGTTTATCTTTATAAACATTAATACATACCTGTCGCTCTGCTGGAGCATTAAACCATGTTTCCGCTCCGACGTTCTGAAAAACAGCTTGAACAGTAATTGAATCACCTGGTAGCACGGCATAGTATTGATCAGTGGTGCCTGCCTGTGTCTGAGAAATCCACTTTGCTTGAAACCCTTTTGCCCAAAAATCTTTTGGAGTTTTAGCATTGTCAGGAAGAACAGGAGTAACGGTAACAACAGGTGTCGCAGTAATGGACTTATTCACTGTAGGTGTCTTTGAAAATGTGGCTGTCTTTGTTGAAGTAGGAGTTTTTGTCGCTGTTGGAGTAGGTGTTGTTGCTCCAAAACCGGTAATAGGTTGAAAGGCAAAAAATGCAGCAAAAGTAACTATCGCCCCGACAGTAGCAAACTTAAGTGATCGAATCATAACACAGGTTCCTTTTTTTGTTTGTAACTCTTTCGTCCTTCTATTACATCAAAACGATTGAGTTGTGTAAATGTTATTGCTTATAGCTAATTCAACAATAAACAGACAAAGCATACCCTCAACAGTTGGAAACGTATTAAGTTATATAGAAGTGGTACAAAGTCACAACGATGCCTAATACCAGATCAAAAACTTCTTTAGTAATTGTACGTTAGTATAATAGCAAAACTGCTAGGGCTTTGTGTTCTCAAGCAAGTATCAGCATCATCATCCGTCATCAATCTAGTAGATTGGGTTTTCTTTGCCTACTTTTTATCAATGATGATGATGATGTGGAGTACTCTCTACTTGTGGAGTAGCTTCAGGTGGAGTTGTTGGTATTGTGGTGGGTGGAGCCGGTATCTCTGTTGGTTCAGCAACCTCGGTAGGAATATCTACAGTTGGTAGCTCTTCCGGTGTATTTGTTGGTTGACTAGGAGGAGTAGGTGGTTCAGTCGGAAATGATGTAGGTGTAGGAGAAGATGGAATAAATGGAGTTGCAGTCGCTACTTTTGAAACTACATCTTCTGAAAACGTAGTTGGAGTCGCCGTTGGAGCTTGAGGTTGCGCAGGTAATACTGCTGAAGTTGTTTCTCGAGTAGGTTCCAAATTTGCAACGGAAGTGAGTGTTTGTTCCTTCTCTGTAAGCGGAGCTGCATCATCACTTGCAACAGAAGGACTGGTTTTCCTTTTAGTCGATTGTAAAAGGTTCTGTTGCACGAGGTTATGCATATTTTCAGCCAAAGCAAATGATTCATCTTTTTGTTCCAGTGTAGGAGTGCTTGTATCTCCTACTAGTGATTTCATATTTTCAGACAACAAGTCCACGCTTTCATTAGTAACCATCGCTACAACGGCATCGGCTAGTAATTCTTTAGTTTCATTCGGAAGCAAGGCCAGGAGTTCGGTAGCTTTAGCAAGATGCCGATTACTTTCTTCCAAAGCAAGTGAAGCCTCAGGATACTGATGTGCCAACAAAAATTTCATCTCATCAAAACGATAGGTAGCAATTTTACTATGGTACAGAATTTGTCGCTCTGTACCAATTGCCGTGACTCCCTCAACAGTTTCAAGGCCAGTTTTTAAAGGATACAGCGGTGATCGAACGGTTATCGATGGATTTGCATAAACAAACATACTTGTTGAAAAAAATGAAACAATAACACAAATGCTTATAGAAATACGAGCGAATGCAGATAGAAAAAATACCTTAACATCTGAAAGAGCATGTTTCATTTTTGAAGAAAAAGATAAAGCAGAAGGCATGGGAACAAATGATGCAAGATACGCTTCCTCAACCATCTTTCCCAAGTTTTCTGCAAAACGTTGATCAGGTAAATGTGTTGTTGGTTTAGCACACTGTAAAACATCATCAAGAATGTCTTGATCTTGGTGATCTTTATCGTTCAATTTTCCCCAAAAAGAAAAAAACATAGGTGTCTAAGCTGCTTGTTGTTGAAGCAGTCCTTTTAATTTTTTCAGAGCTCGCGAGGCTCTTGTTGCAACTGCTCCTGGGCTGAAACCTACGATAGATGCTATTTGATGACGATCCATACCTTCAAAATATTGAAGAGCAATAATCTCCTGATCGATTTCTGTCAGTAGTTGCATTGCTTCTCGAATTTTATGAATTTGCAGATTTTTTTCTACTTTTGCAAAAGCCTCAGAATCAACCGCAACTATGTTCATTACCTCGTCGGGTTCAAAAAATATCTGAGTTTTTCGCTTTTTTTGACGATAAAAATTGTTAATATGATTTCTTGCAATCGTATAAATCCATGCACTAAGGTAGGTTGAGTTACCAGAAAATGTTTTAAAATGCTTGGCAACAGCCAGAAAAACTTCAGCAACCAGATCTTCAGTCTTCTCAGTATGCCCAATTCGATAATAGACGTAGTTATATATTTTCGGAAGAAAATGCTGGTAAATCTTGGAAAAGCTTTCTCCGCCATGTTGAGCCTCAACTATCCAAGAATCTAATTCCAGGTTAACAGAAGGCAAACAATTTGTAGTAGCCGGTTCAGTCATTATATATAGTTACACCCAAAAGTGAATTTTGTTACAAGAAAGATTAAAAAATCGTGCATTCGATCAAGTAGCGATAGTACATTATTGTTATGTAATAGTCAATAGAAACGAGGAAAAAATGGCAACAAAATGAGGAAAACTACAACTTGTTCAAAATCTATTGCTCGGTTACTATTGCAACAGTACTGTCACAGGAAATACAACTATGAAACACACACTAAATCATCGCCTTATCCGGTTGCTCTCATTTCCGCTGATTGTTATAGGTTTACTCGCAGGATGCTCATCAAATGGAATCAATACCCCCTTACGCACGCAAGAAGATGCACAGGTAAGTCCAACGCAGGAAATTATTCCTGAAAATCAAGAGACACGCATCGCTACATCTATAACTACTGTTAAGCCAGAGCCGACAAAAGAATTGATTCCTGACTCACCAGCAGGTAAAGCGTTTGCACAACGATTTCTTCCCTATACAGCCGAAAATCTAGCTAAGGCCACCTCGGGAAATGGAAAAGCAATCCTCTATTTCTATGCGAGCTGGTGTCCAGTGTGTAAAGCCACCAGAGAAGCCCTAAAGACAAACTTCGATGCACTTCCTTCAACGGTGACAATCCTAGTTGCAGACTACGATAAAGAAACAGAACTGAAGAAAAAATATGCCATCAACGTGCATCACACCTTTGTTCAAGTAGACAGTAAAGGAACAGAGGTGGGGAAATGGGTTGGCGCAGGTAAACCGGTGGAAGAAATTGCAGAACACCTCAAGTAGTGTTTTCTTTTTATAGTGCTATTGGTACGATAATGCTAATAACACCGTAACCAAAAGGAAAATTGCATGAAAAAAAATAACAAAAAGTATGCAGGAACAGCAGTGGTGGTGCTGGTTGTCTTTGTTGTTCTATTTCTCTACAGCTGTCAATTCGTTTCTTCTGTAAAAGAGACTAGCAGGGGAGGGGAAGACCCGATCTCTCAAGCGTCACCAACCGTAGACGAGTAGGTGTAACTGCTAAGTGCTCAAAGTTGCCATTTTATAATAAAACATTAAAGTACACCACGACGTATTGGCGGGACAATGCAATGTCGGCAAAGAATACCCTCAACAGTTGGAAATATATTGAGTTAGCCATATCTCAATATATTTCCCTGAACCAGGGATTTGCTTCGGCAACATTGTATACAGCACAAGTTGCGAATTAATCCCAACTAAGGGTTCCACTCTGATACTCAGTCACTCTAGTCTCAAAGAAATTTTTCTCTTTTTTCAAGTCAATAATCTCACTCATCCATGGAAAAGGATTTTCAGAACCATACACTTTTTCAATTCCGATTCTTTCCAGCCTACGGTCGGCAATATATTGAATATATTCCTTAATTACCTCAGCATTTAATCCAAGAATTCCTCGGGGCAAACAATCTTTCGCATAATCATCTTCTAGTTCGACAGACTTTTTAATATTGTTTGTAATTTCTTGCTTAAAGTCCGGAGTCCAGATTTCTGGATTTTCTTCAACAATCGTGTTAATCAAATCACTCCCAAAGGCAAGGTGAATAGACTCATCACGAAGTATGAACTGAAACTGCTCACCAACTCCAACCATCTTGTTTTGTCTAAGAAATGAAAGCATCATCACAAATCCAGCATAAAAGAAAATTCCTTCCATGATGATGTAGTAACCCACAAGATCATGAACAAACCTTTGAATATTTTCTTTCCCTACCGAAACGAAGTTGGGATCAAGAAGTGACTTAGTCATATTTACAACAAACTCATCTTTAGCTTTAATACTCGGGATGGTTTGATACATGTTATACACTTCTTCAGGATCAAGCCCAAGTGTGTCACAGCAATAAATAAAAGTATCGGTGTGCACCGCTTCTTCATACGCCTGACGAAGAAGATACTGGCGACATTCAGGATTGGTAATGTTCTTGTAAATCGTCAATACAATGTTGTTTGCAGTAAGACTTTCCGCAGTAGAAAAGAATCCCATATTCCACATAACAAGTCGGCGTTCATCAAGGGTCAACGCCGTTGGGTTCTTCCACATCTCCACATCTTTCTGCATGTTCACTTCTTCAGGCACCCAGTTGTTTGCCACCCCATCTTTATAGTGCTTGCGAGCCCACTGGTACTTCATCGGAAGAATTTTGTTCGGATCAGTAGTTGAGCAGTTGAGGATAGTTTTATGTTTGTTAATTGGTGAAACAGGTTCGGCGGTCATAGCGGACTCCCTAATAATTCTTTACATGGTTATGTATTGTCATTCTAAACTAATTTTAGGATGACAGCTCATCTTGTTACTGACAAGCTTCGCAGGTAGGATCCTCGATGCTACAGGCTTTGACGGAAGCAGAAACAAGATCTTCGACAGCTCCTGTTGAAGATGGGGTTACTGCATCATATTTCTTATTGATATCGAGAGTTGATTTTTCAATCGATGACGCACCAAGTGTTCTTAGATAATAGGTTGTCTTCAGCCCCATTTTCCAGGCATTGATGTAAATTTCAGAAATAGCCTTTCCTGACTGGGTTGAAGAAAAGATATTGATAGACTGGCTTTGATCAATCCATTTTCCTCGATATGCACCGTGGCGAATTACCCAATACGTGTCGATTTCAAATGCTTCTTTGTATTTACCACGCACGGTATCTGGAATTTCCTTGATATTCTGAATACTACCATCATAGTATTTTAATTTTTCCAAAATATCTTTGCTCCACAGCCCCAGCTTTTTCAGATCTTCAATCAGGTATTGATTCACTACGGTAAACTCACCACTAACGTTGGATTTCACATACAGATTTTTATATATTGGCTCAACAGTAGGCAGGCAACCGGCAATGTTGGAAATGGTTGCGGTTGGTGCAATAGCCATACAGTTTGAATTTCGCATGCCAAACTGACGCACCTGTTCACGAACGTAACTCCAGTCGAGGCGGGAGGTTGAGTCAACTGTTGTGGTCATTCCTCGTTCTTCTTCCAGCATTTTTAGCGTATCAATTGGGAAAATATTCTTGCTCCACTTTGAGCCCTGATAGCTTGAGTACGCGCCACGTTCTTTTGCCAGTTGCGAACTGCCGAGGATCGCATAGTAGGAAATAAATTCAAGCGCCTCATCAGAAAACAAAACCGCCTCTTCGCTATCAAATTGTAAATCCATCTTATAGAGCGCATCCTGCAACCCCATCACACCCATGCCAATAGGACGGTGACGCATGTTGGAATATCGGGATTCTTCAGTAGGGTAGAAGTTAAGATCGATCACATTGTCGAGCATTTGGATAGCAGTGGTGACAGTAGCTTTTAGTTGATCTCTATCAAGTTTGCCATCAGTAATATGGCGTGATAGATTGATCGACCCAAGATTGCAGACAGCGGTTTCTTCTCTAGAAGTGTTGAGTGTAATTTCCGTGCAGAGGTTGGAACTATGCACCACACCAACATGATCTTGTGGTGAACGAACATTGCAGGGATCTTTGAACGTAATCCATGGATGGCCGGTTTCAAACATCATCGTGATCATTTTTCTCCAGAGGTCAACAGCCCGAACTTTTTTGAAAAGATTAATTTCTCCACGTTCTACTTTCTGCTCATATTCAACATATTTCTGCTCAAACTTTTTACCGTAAATGTGGTGCAGATCAGGCACTTCATCAGGTGAAAAAAGCGTCCAACCTTCATTGTTAAGCACTCGTTTCATAAACAAATCAGGGATCCAGTTTGCCGTGTTTGTATCGTGGGTGCGGCGTCGTTCATCGCCTGTATTTTTTCTCAATTCGAGAAAGTCCTCAATATCATAGTGCCAAGTTTCAAGGTACACGCAGGTAGCTCCACGACGCTTTCCACTGCGGTTGATCGCAGCTGTTGCTGCATCAACAATTTTCAAAAACGGTACAACGCCCTGGCTGCCAACGTTGGTACTTTTAATCTGTGCACCAGTTCCGCGAATATTGGTCCAGTCATTTCCTAGACCACCAGACCATTTTGCAAGCTGGGCGTTGTCACCAATCGCTTTAAAAATATGGTTAAGATCATCATCAACAGTGGTGAGGTAGCATGAGCTCATCTGAGGATGTGTAGTTCCAGAGTGGAAAAGGGTAGGGGTAGAAGGAACATAGTGCAATGAAGAAATAGTCTCGTAAAAGGTTTTCGCCTTCAGCTCTTTGTTTTCTTCAAGTAATGAAAGTCCCATCGCCACGCGCATCCAGAAGTACTGGGGAACTTCAAGAATTTCTTGGGAAAGGTTACGAATAAAATAACGATCGTATAATGTTTGCGCACCAAGATACGTAAAAAGATGATCACGTTCGGGTTTCAGAACCAGCGAAAGTGAGTGCAAATCAAAATCAAGCATCCGTTTATCCAAACGACCAGAAGCCACGCCAATCTGGATTTTTTCAGCAAATTTCTGTTGATACACCGTCTTAAAATCTTCAGAAAACTCGTTGGTGCCCAATACATCATTATAAAGATCATTAAAAAGAAAGCATGAAGCCATTGATGAATAAACAGGATCGCGCTCGATTCTACTTCGTAATGCCATGATAATGGCTTTGCTGATATCTTTTGTCGTAATGCCATCGTATACAGCTGATTTGCAGTCTCTCAAAATGCCTTCAAAATCAATCGGTGTGGAAAAATCTTCTGCTACTTTCTTCAGTTCGAGCTCTATCTTTGCTGTGTCGAAATTTGTCACGCTTCCATCACGCTTTTTCACGGTGATTTGCTTGCTTTCGATCTTCTGGAGGATAACCTGTTTTTCTTCCTGCCGCTTGAGTTCACGATCGTTTCTATAAAGAATATACGCCTTTGCAACGTCAAACAAGCCATGTTCAGCCAGTTTTCGCTCAACAATATCTTGAACCGCCTCCACTCCTGGAGTTATTTCGCCAAATTGCAGTTCAACGGCTGCAATAATGTCATCCGTGATTGCTCTGAGTTGTCCCTGTGATGGCCGGTATCCAAGCTCTATACATGCCTTCTCCATCGCCCGTTCGATACGCACCTGATCAAAGTCCACAATGTTGCCATTTCGTTTTTTAATTTTATCAACAGGCATGAGCATTTTCCTTATGTTTAGAGAGAGAAAGAGCATGATTACAGCACAACATGGGAATAAGAGGGGAGGGGAAAACCCTTCCGAGGTACTGTTTTCAGTTCTGGAGTGTGGTAGAGCAGACGCTGTGCCGAGTCTACTACCAACCCTCGCAATTTTTGCTTGCGAAATTTTGGGGTATTTTCAATATTATAGGGGTTTCATGATTCCGTCAACAGATTTTTTTTTGGCTTTAGAGAGCCATATGGGTAAATGATTGATTGGACTAGGAATTGTCAAGAATAGTTGACATAGTTTGTGGATGTTGTGCAGTAGTTGCTCAAGATGTCTGGAGATATTTTTATCGAATAAGTTCAAATCATTCTAGAAATTAGCGCTAACCAGGGTAAATTTTGATTTTTTAGGAGAATAAAGAAGTAAATGAACATAACATAAAATGTATTGACTTTATTATAAAATATGGTATTTTTAAGCATTGTTTAGATTTTTTAGGAACAAATTTTATGTCTAGGGTGGAATTGCCTGCTTGGGTTGCTCCAGTTGCGAAAAAAGTTAGTGAAGCAGCTTGTAGAACTACTCGTAGAACAACATCTCTTTTTAAAAGTGAGTGGCAAAGATTTTCTGCTGTGGCTGGAGGAAACGCTCTAGGTTTGTATGGCAGTCATTTACTTTCAGTCGGAGAATTTGAGAAATTTTCTGATGTGAGGTTGTGGGGTGCTGTTCTTTTGACTAGATTAGAACTTGCTTTTCATGAAGATTCAGTGTTTCAAAGACAGCGCCAGTTGCGTGCTGGTCGTGATATCGCTGTTGCGCTATTGTCCACACCCATTGCTGGAGTTAGAGCTTTTGAGGCTTTTTCAGGTGGAAGATATCTTGAAGCAGCAGGGTATACTGTCGGTTCAATAGGATCAGCAGCATTTACATGGGGTGTTGCACATTTTATTGGCAATCGTATTGATCAAAGCGAAACACATCCTCAAAGAGTTGAAACGCATAAAGCTACTCAAAATACACCCCATTCAGGTGAAACAGCGGGAAATATAGGTATGTATTGGGTTAATGATAGAAGTAGGCAATGTGCAGTTGGCGATGAAGGTAGAACCCTACGTTTTGATTTGCACGTTAATGATGAACTAGCAATCCATGCTGTCGATACTGTTGGCGTCACAAATTTAAGCGCTGTTTTATCCACACAAGGAATTAGGCATCATGGTTCTCACGGTGGATCCCTTGTGCTGTCAAAAGACGTCAAATACTCTTGTCTTGAGTTAAGGCAGGGAGGAGAGGTTGAGATTAGAAAGCTTGATGAAGGTGGATATAGCATTGTTCATAGAAAAAACTAGACCATCGTATTGTTGCAAGAATGTTCATTATCGCGAGTTGCTAAAAAAATATGTAGCTCAACTATAGCTAAAAAAAAGCACTAAGGGTATTCCCTTAGTGCTTTTGAAACTTATAAACAATCAATCTTGTTTGCTGCCGTAATATCTCAAAACCTACGATGCAACAAATCCTAATAAAATATTTCCCAAAGAAGAAACATCCACCCCTGGCCACTGACTTTTAATTGGCTGGATTTCTTTTCCTACCTCATCTATAGGCACAGTTATTTTCCCAAGTGCCATAATGAAATCCTCCAAGTACTTATCACCTTCAGCTTGAGTAAGTGTCCCATTTGCTTCTTTTTCAAGCATCGGTATGGTGATGGAAAATGCTTTTTCCTCATAGTCTACAATATCTAAAATTGGTTGACGTAACGTTCGCATTTCATACGGTGCTTCTTGATTTTGTAATACGGAACGGGCTGTTGCTAGTCTTGGTAAGAGAGTATTTTTTACATAATTTTTTAAATCGTTCGCTGCGGAGCTAGAATTTCCCAAACTATCTAAACGTTTTTCAAATTCCAGTATAGAAGTGTGTACGTCCTGGGAAGCAGGAGTCAGATAATACACATAATCGTTCACTTCTTGTTGGGTCAAAACACCATCCTCAAAACGAACAGGAAACCAAACATGTGCGATACCTGCAGGATCACCAGTGCCCTTAGGATAGGCAGCATCAGCTTTCATCCATGCTCGAGAAGCAGCTAAAGAGAGATCCTCACGATGAATACGCTCATCAATCTTGGTTTTTGTTGTGTCAAGAAGGTTGTTTGTATACTGATTGTCACTAGGAGCATTGAGCGTAAAACTAAATGTTCCAGTGCTACCTGGACAGACGGAAGATTCTTTTAGCTTAGCCGCACGGGCATTTTGTGTTTTACCATCTCGACTGGTTCCCCAACCAGAGCCTGCCCAAAGACTTGAGCCGAAGTGAGAGTTTTTCTGATCATTATAAGACGCAGGCGTAGACCATGTTTGATCTTTATACACATAGAACCCAACAAAGGTATCGTTTGCTGACGTAAAATCTTGCTTGTCATCACTTGACCAACAATCCGTTCCAACATTTTGAAATTTTGCTGTGACAGTAAGACTCTTCCCAGGCAGAAGTACATGGGCTTTCATTGTTCCCCAAGTCCCTTGATCTTGAGAAATCCATTTTGCCTGAAAACGCTCCTTCGCCAACCCAACTCCTGGCAGCAAAAGTGCGAGAAGCATTGCAGTGAAGAATTTCTTTTTCATAGTCTGTTTTCCTTATCATTGATTGAATTTGCTGCAGGATTTTGTAGCAGCAAATCATTACTGATGGCAGTAACAAGAAAGAAGTAAGGAGTATTGGCACCATTGCAACTTCAAGTTTTACTAAAACCTACAGAATCACAAGCAAATGAGCAAAAGCAGGACAATACTAGCCACTAAAAAAAGTAGGATCTTAACAATCTTAAGTATACATTTGATCATATAATTCAGTCAAAAAAACAGCTATGGTTTTATGCTTGCTATTTTAACACTTAAAAAGCATACAACTTCCCTTCATACTGACAAGTAGGAGCTCTCATTTGGGCAGTATTTGCAAGCTTTATTCCTGAATTTTGCTTTCACAGCCGTGGTGTACTTCCCAGATGGAAGCAATTCTTCGTTATTCCAAACAACGCGCTAATGCAACTAACTAAAATCCTAATTTCTCATTCACTAAGATCAAAGAAATCGTACGATTCGGCATAATTTCCCGTTCGAAAATGAAATATTTCCCAATCACTGTTCCTGCCGCTCCAGTAGCTTTCATCCGTTTATCCTCCCTTGGGTAGACATACTCTTTAATTCTGCGAAATCCTTCTTCTAGAGAAGGAACAATTTTCTGAGCTCCCACTACCCACACGATATTGCTACTGGTAAAAGCGTATGCAGGAATTTGGCTGCCAGACGCTGATGCAACAAGAATTTCTCCAGTTTCTGCAATAGCATGGACACTACCAAGAAAATAATCAGAAAGAACGCTTCTTTGCCGAAGTTCTGTTTGTTTCTTTTCATCCGTTTCAGCCAAAATTGCATCTTTTAAGTTAACCCATGGATGCTGTTTTGTTTTTAACAAATCAACAAAGCCGATCTGTTCAAGAGTCGTGGAACCTCCTGTCATCACCTCTGCTCTTTGAGGTAGCAGACTTTTAACTTGAGTTAGCGCTTCATCCTTGGTTTGCACGAAGTAAGGGTGAACATTGCGAGCTTTGAGAGCCTCAATTGTCTTGGTAATAGTCCCTTGATCAGCCAAAGTGTCGTAATTCATGCGTAGCTCCAGTGTGTTTATTTTATAAGCGTGATTAGTCTCCGCTAAGCAAAAAATTACCTCAACTTTCCAGGGACTTTTGTGCATTCAATTAGTCCGCACAGAATCCAGTAACTTCAGTGTAGTCCTCTAAGCAGTATCGTCAAGCAACAGCCTTCTCTCTCAAGATCATTACTCTCTCATATCTATACTTGCGCAAAAAATAACGTATCTGCTGGCGAAAAAAATAATTGCAATAGAAATAAGTTAGTCAAAAATTGAAGAAATATATAAACAAATATACATAACAGAAAGAAGCATATTTATTGAAGTAATAATGAGATGTATTTTTTTGGTAAATGCATTACATTAATAATTATAAAATTTAGAAG
>JBAXVQ010000029.1:0-22071 GCA_037128935.1 bacterium
GCGCTGCCCGATGAATTCTCACCCGCTCATCATCACGAAATCCAAACCCACTCCTCAACAATTCCAAAGACACCATACTCCCATCAGTATCCTCCCACAAAATGTAGTTACCTGCTGCCATCAGCAATGGCTTGTATGCAGAGGTTGTACCAGTGCCAAACTGTGTATCAAAATTCTGCATTAACGTACAGCATGTTTCTTGGATAAGAGCAGCCCACGTTCGTGGTGGACGGCGTAAGAAAGCCTCAAAAGCATCCGCAGTCCGAGGCAATGCCAATTGCGCCATCTCTTCAGCGCGGATTACCTCACGACCTTGATCGTCAAAACCCCTTCGACGCACCTGAACAAGTGCAGCATCTTTACCATCTTTGGGAAAAAAAAGACTAGTTTCAACAGGACGAGGGCAACGCCCACTTTGGAAAGTCACAGACCTCCCATACTGTTCAGATCCCTCACCGCCAAAAACATACAAAGCCGGACCACTTGAAGACCCATACCGATAATCCCCACTAAGCGCACGAGTTTGCAACAGTTTTCCCAATTTCGACGCAACAGGGAGAAATGAAGCAAAACTGTTGGCTTTCTCTAGTGGGCGATGGATGTGAGCAATACCCTCCCGCAAAGCTGTTATTCTTAATGCCATAAGCGTGCAACCTCCTCAAAGAGAATCATCTTAACATTTTTGAAGTGATTTTGTGAAGAGTCGCGGTGATGAAGACGAAAGTAATTTAGAAACATATATAATTGCTAAGCGTAGTAATTGATCAATAAAGCCATTTTGCCTGCATTTAAGCAGCCTTTTTAAGAGGGCTAGATGCACTAGATGAACCAGCAAACAACGAAGGATCTGCAGCTACTCGGTCAAGCAGAGTAGTAGCAAGGTTGGTAATCATGGCTCTATTGGCTTCTCTTTTGTCGGGCTGTAAGGCCATATTTGTAGCACTTAACTCAGGTGGTAATCCCATATATGTCCCATCTTTCTGCTGAAATCTAAAACCAAACGTAAATTTTGAAGTATCTGTCGCATAAGGATCAAACAGCAAAGAGACCTGCAAACGTTCCCCAAGGTTCGCAACAAACTGAGGAGGTAAACCTGCTAAATCAGACGCTTGCAGTTGATCAATTCTAAGTAAAAGAGATAATTGAATACCAACTAATTCAATTTTTTGATCAGCACCCTCCACAAAGCGAACACTCATGGTACTTGCAAGTCTCTCATTTTGCCCATCACTAGTTGCTACAGACTGATGGAAATAACGTTCTGGCGGGATATTTCCAACATTTTCAAATCCCGCGCCAGATGATAATCTAGATAGAGGTCTAGTCACTGGTAAGTTAGCTTGATATTGCAGAGGCGGTAATTGGAACTGCAAAGGTATTCTCTCATCAATAGAATGTCATAATACAGCTTCTGCTGCTCTTGCCAGAGCGTGAGCAACTGTTTGTGAACGTTCACTTTGAAGTATTGTCGCTGCTCGATCAAGTGATTCTGCTGGAATTCTTTCAACAGGGCTTTTTCCCTGTCTAGAGATTGCACTAATTGCTCTCTCAACATTTGCTCTAAATCCTCTAGGCATACGGTAGACCTCCATGAATGGCTTCATTATAAGGTCGAAGTATATTTGATAGTAGTTTTTTTGAACAACCGAGTGAGCACTTTTATTGATGCATGAAGCATGAAAAAAGCAAGAAGTACGGAGTTGTGCTGAAAACCAAAATTTAAAACAAAAAAAACTGCCTCCACCAAATCCCACTTGGAATTTGTTACAGACAGTAGAAAGTCAAAAGTAACCGTGGTTGCCGGGCTAGGACTCGAACCTAGAATGACGGGATCAAAACCCGCTGTGATACCATTTCACCACCCGGCAATACATATAGATTTAAACTTATTTTTTCCTCACCGTCAAGACATTTGGATCACTTCGCTTTTCCTCTTGTGCCGATTTTCACTATTAACCAGCACGCCGCTGGCAAAAATCATGAAACTGCCGAGAAAAAAGAACGGAGAAAGTGCCTCATGAAGAACAAAATAAGAAAGCATACTTCCCCAAACAATCGTCATCAGTGACAACACACTCCCAGCCGAGGCAGTCGCACGCTCATACCCCACAGAAAGAAAGAACTGAGCAAACGTCGATGCAATAATGAGAAGAAGCACGATAGTCCAGAAAGAAGTCACATTCGAGGAAAATGATGCCGTCAAACCAAACGTAGAGAAAGTCCCCCCAAACACAAAAAACGAAAGTGCAACAATCCACGGATCATCCGCTTTGCGACACTTTTTAAGAAAAATTATAGCCACACCACTCATAATCCCAGACAGCAGCCCCAACGTATCAGCAATGCTCAGCTCAGAAAAATGGGGATTAATAACAAAATACACACCCGCTATTGCAATGGATATAGCAAAAAACTTTCTCCACGTCAGCTTTTCACCAAGAAACAGAACAGCTAACACATTGACCCAAACAGGTGACGAGGCATTAAGCGTATTAGCATTTGCGTAAGAGCCCAGCTCAATAGCCTTGTAAAACAAAGCCAGCGCAATTCCCCCCGTGATACCGCGTAGAAGCAGATACTTCGGAGATTTTGTCGCGATTCTTTTCCCCTGGGAAAGCAGTATCGCCACAATCATCACCGTCCCCCCAATCCCTCTCAAAAACGAAGCCTCAAGACCATTCATCCCCGCGTTGGTTAGCAGCTTTGCCTGCATATGACTAAAAGCAAACAGAAACGTAGAAAGCAAGATAGCAACAGGACCCTGAACGTGTTTATTGAATAATTTCTTCATGGGATACACACAGAAAATACTGTATACAGTATACTGTTGCTGAGAAATTTTGTCAGGAAAAAGTTGGACGAATTGCAAGTTCTCATCTGCGTACGGAACAAAAATCTTTGTTCCATGGGAGATCGTGAGCAAGACCCGCATCGGGAACAAAAATATTTGTTCCGTACAATTGAAACAATCAAAATAGCATCACGCCGACACAAACATATTATTCCCCAAATCCCGCACTTTCCCCTTCAACAACAACATCGTCAACGTACTCGACACCACCGAAGCCGGAAGCTCGGACTCTCGAATGATCGCATCAAGAGGTAAAGCTTCTTTAGAAAGTAACCGCACCAACTGACTTTCCTCATCCTGCTCCGGAAAAGCTAGCTGGGAAACTGTCGCCGCTTTTTGTTGTTCGATATGTAATTCGTCCAAAATATCGTTTGCTGAACGCACCAGTTTTGCCCTATTCGCAGCGATAAACCGATTGCAACCCGCACTGTTGGGCGTGTAAATCGAGTTTGGCACAGCAAATACCTCACGATTTTGTTCCAACGCGTACGTCGCCGTGATCAACGCCCCGCTTTTCTCAGCCGCCTCAACCACCAATGTTCCCAACGAAAGCCCACTGATGATGCGATTTCTTTGCGGAAAATACGCCGGATCAACCGGCGTTCCAGGAAGATACTCGGAAACAATCATGCCACCTTCAGCAATGATACGATCCGCCAACTGATAGTTTGTCGACGGGTACACAATATCCACCCCACACCCCAGCACCGCAATAGTTCGCCCTTTCGCCAACACCGCCGTCTGATGTGCAACCGTATCAATCCCCAACGCCAACCCACTTACAATCGTAATCCCCTGCCCACACAGCTCCCGAACAAATTCCTGAGTAACCTGTTTCCCATACTCCGAAACAGCCCTCGTCCCCACCACACCGAGAGAAAGCGCGTCCTTTTCCCTATCCCACAGACCTTTATAAAACAACAGAACTGGTGCATCGGCTACGTGTGTGAGCAGTTGAGGGTAAAGCGGATCAAGATAGGTGACCGCACTGATGTTGTGTTTTTCCATCAGCTTCAGCGTAGCTTCTGTCCTGTTTGTTGCCTTCGTCACAACTATGGATTCGTACAGCTGCTCACTCAAACCCTTCTCCAAAAACTCCAACCTCGTCGCCTGCCACAGCGCATCAACCGACCCAAACGCCGAAACCAACTTCCGAAAAGTCACCGGCCCGATGCCGGGGACTTGGTTGAGGGTGAGCCAGTGTGTGAGTGCTGTAGACATATGGATAGTGTATAAAGTATTGTTAAAAAATAAAAGTTGTCACATATGTATTTCATTGTTATGGCATGTCTTATGACATTTTTTTATGACATATTTTTTCAAAAAAGAATGATGAGGAAGCACTTAATTAGGAAATTTTAATAAATCTTGTGTGATAAGAATAAAAATTATTGACAAGTTCTATTGATTGCAATAAAATAACCAACTTAAGTAAGTTGAGAGAATATATCATGGACATAATAAGAATTGCATCAGTTCAGAACATTATACCCATAGGCAGTGAAACAAATTATCAAATGGTAACTGGTAGGACTCAAACACCAGATGTCGAAGTACGGCAAATATTTGCCCAGTACTCACAACAACGTCAACAGTTCGGGCCAGCTGCAATAGGAAACAGCCTCGGCCGACTGGTGAGAGATCCATTCACTCCTGCTCATGTATTAACTGATATTCAAACTAAGATGCAAGGACTACAGAGAGGTGCAAGAACACTGAAAGAACGATCAGATTCTCAAGCTATCCAACGAAGAGTAGATAAAGCCTTTGCAGATAGAGAGAAACCTGAGTTCGCTGCAAATAGAGAAAGTGCTGCATTAAGATTGACACTTGGAGCAGTGATGATGACTATTGACCAAGTGACAACTGAATTAGCAGATAGAAGAGATGCACTGGTTATCGGCTTGCCATTTGAAACAAGAAGGGTAATTGCTCGCCTTGGATATGATCAGGGAGAAGGATTTGCAGCGATGCAAGAGAAAAGAAATAAAAGGGCAATTAAAGGAAAAAGAAGGGAGTATATTCTGTTTGCAGGAACCGGTATAGCGGGCGGACTGGGTTACGAAAATGGGCAAGCTGCAACACATTTAGCTGTAAATCAGGGGATGCCGGTAGCATCTTGGGAATCTACTAGAAACATAGAGCAACAGCAAACCGAAGTCGACAAAATAACCAGTGACATTCTCCAAACTCTTAAAGCCAAACGATATCAAACCAGAAACGTTGACGGATTTACCCAAGGTGAAGTGGTAAATGGAACATCTGGAAATGTGATTATTACCAATGAATCAACTGATAAAGCATTACTCACTGCAATGGTGACAACGTTTTACAATCTCAACACGCTTGATATTAAGAATCAAAGCGGAAATAAAACTACAGTAGATGAAATGGCGAGGTTTACTGCCTTGTTGCTGTATTGGGGTAAAGAAAAAATACCAGGATTTACAACTGAGCAGGCCGGAAATCTTGCTGCAGCAGCGTTGGAGCCGAGAACTGTAAGAAACAATATTTTAAATGCTCCTGCCGGCGATAGTGACACAGTAAATCTGAGAAAAGAAGAGCAGAATGCATTTATCAATGCAGTCGATGCGATGAAAGCTTTGGATGCTGCCAATATGGCTGGTGGAGTTGCACTCCCTCTTTCGAGGAACCACTACGGAGTAGCAGCAATCACTTGGGCGATTTTTGCCGAAGCGGGAAGGAATCTTGATGAGCTCAAAGCTCAAGTTCCAGCATTTGTGTTGAAAAATAAAGATAGAATTAGTAGAGCAACAGACTATGTAGCACTAAGAACCACGCTCATAGCTGAAGCAAAAGCAGCCGCAAAAGCAGTTGAAATCCCTACCACAACAGAAACTGAAGCACCCACGACTACCCCTGAGCAGCAAATGCAAAAACTCATTGGAGAAAAAATACCCGGACTTACCTCGGTAAGTTTTGAAGGATATACCACGGAAGAGAAAAATCAAGTACTTACTAATGCAAAAGCAGTAATACAAGACCTAATAGAGATTCAGTCACAAGCAGGTGTTGTTGCATGGGATCAGTCTATTACCTCGCTAAAGTTCAAGAAATCCTCAGATCCCAACCACTCACAATTAGATATTGTGCAAGGTAGCGCTTCAATTACACTAGGGAGATTAGATAAAAACAACGTTGGGAATGAACTTTTTGGATTTACACAATCTACTGGATATGCTGCGATAGACGATGCTGCTTCTTCAATCTTTTCAGTGTATCTTGAAGCGAAGTATGGCACAGAGGGGAATGCATCATGGATAGAAAGCACCATGAAAACAAGTACTGGCGTATTTTTTCCACCAAGTGAAAATTTAGGTGTTGTTGTAAAAAATTATAATGCATTAGCAGGAGTTGGTGATCCAGGTTCCTTATATGCACTGTTAGTGGAAGCAGTAAACATTGGTATGGCAAACGTCGCTTTGCAATATACTTACACAAAAGAAAGTGCAGCTGGTGCGCTTAAGGATATATTTACACTTGCAAGTAATGGACGTATTCAGGGTGCAGTGGCAAGGATTATGTCTGATAATAGATTTAATCCTGACACGTCTGAAGGAACGCATCAGATGCTAGCTCTCACTCATGTAAAATCTGGAGATTATTGGGGAATTGTCTATTCATTCAACGATACTCGCGGTCAGGTAAAACTTGTAAACACAGGTGATGTAAAGGTAAATGGAGTAACTTCTGTTGAAAAACCGAATGGGTGGGGTATTACAGCTTTTGATGTCCCAGATATTCCTGGAACTCCTGTTGAAGTAACTACAACTAACGGATCAAAGTGGAGCTACGGCACCCCTAACTAGATTCGTAAAGCCGTAGGATGGGCTATGCCCATCAAATCTCTGAGTAAGATGGGTACAGCCCATCCTACCTAGATCATTACACATACAACATAAAACCCTTTTATCTCCCACCCTTTTCCGCTATCCTACACCTACACACTCACTGGAGGCCAACCATGCAACCCAACCTCGCCATCTTCGGAGCCACTGGGCTCGTCGGAATGAAATTTCTTGAAATCCTCGAAATATCGAAACGGTTTCTTACAACGTAAATTCAAAAAAAAGCATCACCTGTTTCGTTGAGAAGGTTGTTGACTTCTGATCAAAGCTTTCTGATCACGACCTCCTGGAATAGATTTTGAGGCAGTCGGTGTTGGAGCAAAAAAATCCAGCCAAGGAGCCTGGCTGGTAACACAATGATTTGCTCCGCCCAGATATGAAATAGTCTTTGGGACTGGTGTGCCAACGATAGAAAAACTTGGGAAAGCTTGCTGATACAACGCTAAGGCTTCTTTATCTTCTGCTTCCGCCCCATACAAAGGCACCAAAACCACATCACCCCGTGATCCTCTGAGAACTGTTGCATTCAACCTACTCTGAAGCCTCCATTTATTATCAAATAAAACGGGAGGAGGCATTGGGATGCGGAGAACTTCATACCCTCTGTCTCGAAAACGTTCGGATACGGTATCCATATATACTTTTAGATCGGCATTGTTTGGTCCAAAGTAAAAGCTATCTTTGTAATAGCCAACAAGCATGGTTTTGCCTTCACCGGGGCGAACAAGCATATCAGCATGCGGAGTCATGTTAAGCTCTCGCTCAGGATTTTGAGTTGGATCACCCCATGTGCGCACATATGGTAGCACCTCGGTATTTACACACCCCAAAGGACTTAGCACTTTATTGATATCTATTCTTGCAGCCTCCTCTGACTCATCCGGACGCCTCGTCCCCATTACAATGCAAAGCACCTCTGGTTTGCCAGGGAGCGTAGTTACAAGAAAATTTCCACCCGGTCCAGCTCTGCCAAGTGTTCCAGCTTCGGGTATAGAAGTCATCCCTAGAAGCTGTTTAGTAAATTGATCTGCTGTCTGAGTGTATTTCTCATCATTTGAAAATGGAGGAGAAAGACTTGGATCAATTAGCTCGATACCACCATTATTGTTGAAATAAAAAAGAGCACCAAAATCCCTAATCCACTGATCACCAGCAATAGAGATAGGTAGAGTTAAAGGATTCACCAAAGAAACACCCGCATCCCGCAGCTGTTGGAGACGTTCTCGAGAACTACCAACTACCACAACCGAAATACCTACCGAATTAGCCTCTTTCGCTAGTTTCGCAAAGTACTGTAACTGCTCAGCTGTACATTCTTGCAAGGCTTTCTGAACTTGTGCATAAGCGTGTTCTCGCTCAGTAGTTGATATAGAGGTTGATCTCAATGCAGAATCATTTGCTTGCTGACCTTTTATGGCAATGCAGATATTTCTATTCACACTGGTCGGAGCCAGTAAAAGATGATCAGTTGGATCAACATAGTCTATGAAAGGTCTCTGAGACTTTGGCAGATCTACTACCTGCGTAGGCTGGCTAGATTCTTGATGACCTAGAGGTGGAGGAGTAGAGCAAGCTGAAAGGAGTAAAGAAACTGCTAACGTCATTAAAAATAAACGATTTCTTTGTCGAATATTTAGCCTTGATCTTGCAAATCGACAATGTAAAGCATCGACAACCAGACGCATTGCTCTGGCAGATCCGTTTCTTTCCTTTTTGGGAGGAATGTTGAATAGATTTAATCCTTCTTGATCAGTAGAACGTTTAATCATGCTTAATAAAGTAGCTCATACCTTATTACTACAAAAATAAGAAAAAGTCAAATAAAAATGCAGTGGAATAGCTTTAGAAATTATCAATGTACAACAAAACTGAAACCCAAAAGATGTAAAAAAGAAAGAAAAACTCTTTCAACTATGCACTCTTTCCGCTATCCTACACCTACACACTCACTGGAGGCCAACCATGCAACCCAACCTCGCCATCTTCGGAGCCACAGGGCTCGTCGGAATGAAATTTCTCGAAATCCTCGAACAACGCAACTTTCCCCTCGGAAAGCTTCGCCTCTTCGCCAGCGAACGCTCCGCCGGTAAGAAAATGACCTTCCGCGGCCAAGAATATACTGTTGAAACCATCACCCCAGGCTGCTTTACCGATACCCACATCGCTCTCTTCTCCGCCGGCGGCGGCCCCAGCAAGCAGTTCGCTCCCCAAGCTGCAGCCGAAGGAGCCGTTGTTGTCGATAACTCCTCCGCTTGGCGTATGGATCCCACCGTCCCACTCGTTGTCCCCGAGGTCAACGCCGACGACCTTTCCCACCACAAAGGCATCATCGCCAACCCCAACTGCTCCACTATCCAGATGGTTGTTGCTCTCTACCCCATCCACAAAGTAAACCCCATCAAGAAAATATTCGTCGCTACCTATCAAAGCGTCTCCGGTGCCGGCATCGACAACGTCCACGAAGAATGGAAACAAACCGCCCAATGGGCAAAAGACGTCGAAAACCTCCCCAACTTCGGCACAAAAACTCAAGTTGCTCCCGAACTCAACCCTGAGATTTTTAAATCCTCCTATCCCGCCAGCACATTTTCAAAACAAATTGCCTTCAACCTCATTCCCCACATCGGCACATTTACAGAAAACGGCTACACCGACGAAGAACTAAAACTCCTCTACGAAACCCGCAAAATCATGCACGCCCCTGACGTACTCGTTTCCCCAACAACTGTCCGTGTCCCCGTTATCTTCGGCCACTCCGAAGCCATCACCATCGAACTCACCAACCCCATGACTCCTGAAGAAGCCCGCACCATCCTCGCCCAAGCCCCCGGCATCAAAGTCCTCGACAACCCCGCCAACAAAGAATACCCAACACCCCTAGAAACCGCCGGTGACGATTTCACCTACGTCGGTCGCATTCGTCAGGACCTCATCTTCAACCCAGGCCTTTCCATGTGGGTAGTTTCCGACAACATCCGAAAAGGTGCCGCCACAAACGCAGTGCAGATTGCGGAGGAGTTGGTAGGGAAGGGGTTGTTGAAGAAGTAGAGGAGCATTTAGGTAACTAACTATGATTTGCACGATTTCGTGCAACATGTGCTGCAGCGACAAACAACGTTGCGATTGCAAGTCCTTCAGGAGTTCCTCCTGCACCTAGAAGTTTATTAACTGTTGATGCCAAGACTGTTTCAATAGATCTTGGTGCAGTACCATCTGGCATGATCTGCTCCAGCAATCTTGGAAAATCAATCCCTGTTGATGTTGTGATAGAGACATACACCTGATCTAAACGTTCTTGCAACGTTCTTGCCACGATTCGTCTGCTTTGAGCACTTTCCTTATCCAATCCAAACTCGTCCCGAATTTCATTAATTATGGCCAGTTGACGTTTATCAACCTGTTTAATTGTAGGATGTAGGCCTGATTCTTTCCGCATCTCCGATACCACATGATCCCGAAACGTTCGACCAAGAGCTTCTGCTGCCGAGGAAATTTTTCTCCCTTGCTCTGTCCCCTGATATTTTGGACTGTTGCTCAGTTCACGAGCAATCACATACGCTGGTGCAAGCAGCTTTTTATCCTCGTCAGTAAGCACTTGATACATACTTTCCCCTTTGGGCACACGTTCAAACCTACGAAAAAAGTTATACGATTTTTTTATCGATTCCACAAGAAAATTTCGAGTGACAGCAGGGTTTTCTAATTGTTTTGGTTTTTCAAAACTCATGATAGAGAAATTTTGTTCAAAAAATCCCTAAATTCTAGCAGAAAAAACGAGTTTTGTCAATTATGAAGCCGAAAAATGATTTACATAAACAATTTGTATAATGAATATTGAAGGTGTAGATGGATAGTTGTATTATTAATAATACAACAGGAGCCATCCATGCAGTCAGTAGCTATAAGTGAATTTCAGCGAAAAGGTGCAGCAAAAATACTCTCTCAAGTGCAAAAAGAACCAATAACAGTGACGCAAAAGGGTGAAGAAATAGCTGTCGTTGTATCTTGGAAAAGCTACCAGCAGTCGTTGCTTGATCAGCAGAGGCGTAAGCAGGATTTCAAAAAAGTACTCAATCAGATCAAGCAACGACCACCAGCGCTTTCTCCTGACATTCCCTATGAACGAACAGTAATCGGGGACAGCAAATAATGCCGCGTACTGTACTGTTTGATTCCAACATTCTGATCTACACACTCCAGAAAAAAAATCAGTACATCGAGCTGTGGGAGAAATATGCTAAAGACATGCTTTGTATTTCATCCCTAACGCTTTTTGAAGTGATGAATGGGACGTTCACTAGTTCAGAAGCAAGTCGTGAAGCGTTGGATTTTTTAACTACATTTATCGTGATTGATGTATCAACCGAAATAAGCGTACTTGCCAGCGAATTGTTCCAGGCAAGAAGAAATAACAATCAATTACTCAAGCCAACCATCGACTTCATTATCGAAGCAACAGCATTATTGAAACAAATACCTGTTGTCACAGCTGATAAATCTGGATTTTTACAAGCAAAGGCGAAAGGTTTACTTATACTAGAGTAAACCCCGTTGGCATAAAAAAGAATTTCCAGTACAATAGCATAGTATTTTTTTAAATTCGCAAGAGATAAAAGGAATAGCACATGGTCAAACGCACCTACCAGCCAAACGTCCGCAAACGCAAAAAAACCCACGGCTTCCGTTCACGCATGGAAACTCAAGGTGGCCGCAACACCATCAAACGTCGCATCGCCAAAGGCCGTGTACGAGTAACAGTTTCTGACGAAAAATAGTTAAAAGGTCGTGCGGAAAACGTTTTGTTTGAAACGATAATCTGCAAACCGAGGAAATACCCATTGTATTCCCGCTCTTACTCCGTCAAAGAAACGTGGATTATCGAAAAACTGTTTCGCCAGCAGCAAGGCGCAGCTTTCGGCAGATATTACATCCTCAAAGCTCGTCCCAGCAAACGAAAGCATTCCCGCTTCCTCGTTTCCGTTGGCAAGAAAATAGAGAAAAAAGCCACGCAAAGAAATTTGCTCCGCAGAAGAACAGCCTCTATCATCAAGCAGGATGTTATTCCAGTCGAACGTCAGCAACAGTTTGATTTTCTCATCATGGCGAAGCAGCAACTCAAAGATGCACCATTCTTACTTTGTAAAAAGGACTTAAAAAGTCTTTTTGAGAAGTTTGCGTAAATGACAAAGTGAATTCGAATTTAGAACCTGATGCTGTCATTACGAGCGAGTCCCCGAGCGTGGTAATCCCATCTGGTACAGTGCACCCCAAGGGATTGCCACGTCGCAAAAGCCTCCTCGCAATGACAAGTAATTAATTAAAAATAATGAAAAAACCTGCCCTCTGGCTCATAAAATTGTACCAAAAATTTCTTTCACCCGATCAAAGCATCTGGGTAAAGAAAATGGGGCAGACGCAACCATTATTTTGCAAATTTGAACCGACTTGTTCACAATACACTTACGAAGCAATTGATAAATATGGTATCGTCAAAGGCGTGTTCATGGGTGCCTGGCGGATTCTCCGCTGCAATCCATTCACCAAAGGTGGACACGATCCAGTTAAGTAGACACAGTCAACAGAAACCCCTGAAAGTAAAGTAACAAATTCTAGTAACTAGCAGCAGCTACCAATAACCAAGCCACTATGGGACAACAATTTTTTTACCAACCATTCCTCAACGCTCTTGTGTTTTTCTATTCCTATATTCCATTTGAAAAGCTTGGTCTAGCAATTATATTCGTCACACTCGCCATTCGACTGATTCTTTTCCCCTTGACACTTTCAAGCCTGAAGTATCAGGAAAACATGAAGAAAATGCAGCCCGAGATAGACAAAATAAAAAAGAAATATGCCAAAGACAAGCAGAAGCTCCAAGAAGCCCAAATGAAGCTGTTTTCCGAAAACAAAATCAACCCCATCACTGGTTGCTTGCCGATTCTTATACAACTTCCAATACTCCTTGCTCTGTATAGTGTTTTTAAAGCATTTAACGCCGACAACATTCAGACTATAAACGATGTGCTTTATTCTTTTGTTCCAAAGCTAACCACGATAGAACCAAACTTCCTCGGTATAGATCTCACTGTACCAGATAAGCTGTACATACTTCCTGTTCTCGCCGGAGCAACTCAATTTATTCAAAGCAAAATGATGTTGCCAAAGTCTGATGATCCAAGTCAGAAAGCCATGCAGCAAGTTACTTACTTTATGCCGATTATATTGATTGTTTTTTCCGTAAGTCTTCCCGCCGCTCTACCACTCTATTGGACAGTCGGTGCGCTCTTTGCTATCGTTCAAACTTACCTGATGAGAAAGAATAAAAATGGCTCCTAACCTTACACAGCTCAAACAAATTAAAGCACTCCTTCAGGAACTCCTAGAAAAAATGGGAGTAACCGCCGATATTGCCACCCACGTTGGGGAAGAGCATATTTTCGTTGACATGAGCAACGTAACTCCCGATCCCAAAGTGATTATCGGACAAAACGGAGACACCCTCCTCGCACTCCAGCTTGTCCTTTCGCTTATTGCTGGAAAAAAAGCCGGATTGGAAAGCAAGCTTGTGCTCGATGTTGACGCCTACCGTGCAAAACGAGAGCAGTCCTTAGTTGCCCTTGCCAAACGACTGGCAGCCCAAGTTGAAGAAACAGGACAGAAAGTTATCCTCGACCCTCTTCGCCCTTTCGAACGACGAATAGTGCACATGACACTCCAGAAAGAATTTCCCCACCTCCACACCGAAAGCATCGGCGAAGAACCATTCCGTAGAATCGTCATCACAAAACAAAAACCTGAATAGAACGGATTACCCATGACCAAACATCTGGTTATCGTCGAATCACCGGCCAAAGCAAAGACCATCGGACGTTTCTTGGGAGACGACTACGACACCCAGGCTTCCTATGGTCACATCCGTGATTTGCCTGAAAGCAAAATGGGCATCAACATCGCCGAAAACTACGAACCCAACTATCAGATAACCAAAGACAAGCAAAAAGTCGTCGACGACCTCCGAAAAAAAGCCAAAAAAGCCGATGAAGTCATACTCGCAACCGATGAAGATAGGGAAGGGGAAGCTATCGCATGGCATCTTGCCCAAGCCTTGGAACTTGATCCAAAAAAAACAAAACGAATCGTGTTCCACGAAATTACCAAACAGGCGATCACCAAAGCCCTCGAAGAACCACGCAACATCAACGACGATCTAGTAAATGCCCAGCAGGCAAGACGCATCCTTGACCGTCTTGTAGGCTACTCTCTCAGTCCATTTCTCTGGAAAAAAATCCGCAAAGGCCTTTCCGCCGGACGTGTACAATCCGTTGCCGTTCGTTTAATCGTTGAACGCGATACCGAAATCAAGAAATTTATCCCTGTCGAATACTGGTCTATCACCGCCCAACTCAGCAAACAAAAGCAGGAAGCCATTTTCCTCGCCAAGCTCCACAAGATTGGTAAAGAAAACGCCATCGTTTCCACCGGCGAGCATAGCCAAAGCATCGTTGACGAAGTACGTTCCCAAACCTACACCGTCACCAAAGTCGCCAAAAAAGAAGTCAAACGCAACCCCGCGCCGCCTTTCACCACATCAACACTCCAACAAGAAGCTTCCAGAAAGTTGGGATTTGGTGCCAAGAAAACCATGTTGATCGCACAGCAACTGTACGAAGGTATTGAACACGGTGGAGTCAGCGAAGGGTTGATCACCTACATGCGTACCGACTCCTACAACATCGCCGAAACAGCACTCACCACCATTCGCGAATACATTGAAGAAACCATGGGAAAGGCTTACCTTCCAGCCAAACCAAACGTCTACAAGACAAAAGCAAAAGCAGCCCAGGAAGCCCACGAAGCCATCCGCCCAACAGATATTAAAAAAACGCCAAAAAGCCTTTCAGCATTTTTAAATAAAGCCCAATTGCAACTCTACGAACTCATCTGGCAACGCACACTCGCCTGTCAGGTTGCTCAGGCGATCATGGATACCGTCAGTGTAGACATCACAGCAGGCACCTACATGTTCCGTGTCAGCGGTTCAACCGTGAAATTTGACGGATTCACCAGAATTTACCAAGAAGGAAAAGACGAAAACCCGCAAGCAGATGATGCCGAGGACACCAACCAGACACTCCCTGAACTCAAAGAAGGTGAAACCTTAAAACTGCACGACCTCTTACCAGCACAACATTTCACAAAGCCACCTGCTCGCTTTACCGAAGCCTCGTTGGTGAAAGCTCTCGAAGAACACGGCATCGGTCGTCCCAGTACCTACGCCCCAATTATGAGCAATATTGTTGACCGTGGTTACGTTCGCCTAGAAAATCGCAGATTCTTCCCCGAAGATATCGGCGGCATCGTCAACGACCTGTTAGTACAACATTTCCCTGGTGTTGTGGACATTAACTTCACCGCCAAAATGGAAGATAACCTTGATAGTGTTGCCGATGGAAAAGCCGACTGGGTCACCCTTGTTGACGAATTTTACAAACCATTCTTTTCCCTGCTCCAAACCAAAGAAATAGAAGTTAAACGTTCCGATTTCTACGAAAAAACTGAACATATTTGTGAGAAGTGTGGCAAACCCATGCTTGTGAAGTTTGGCCAATACGGCAAATTCCTTGCCTGCTCTGGTTTCCCAGACTGCAAAAACACCAAACCCCTCGACGACGAAGAAAAAGAAACCACCGACATGGTCTGCGACAAATGTGGCGCCCCAATGGAAGTGAAACGTGGCAGATTTGGCAAGTTTTACGGCTGCAGCAAATATCCCGAATGTAAAACCATTAAACCCCTCCATCAACCCAAAGTAATCGGAATCCCCTGTCCAAAATGCGGTGGACAGATAGAAGAAAAACGCAGCAAACGAGGCAAAGTATTTTACGGCTGTGCCAACTATCCGAAGTGCGACTACGCCAGCTGGTCTGAACCCACCAACGAAAAATGCGAAACTTGCGGCGATCTCAAAGTCAAAGGAAAAGGTGGTGCCATCATCTGCCCAACCTGCGAAAAGTAGAGACAAGATTCATCACATCGCCAACTGAGCTCGCAAGCAGACTAGCCCAGAAATAAGGAAATCATCATGGAAATAGCCTACCAAAAGAACGGTGTCTTCAAACTCAGCAACAAACAAGTAACCCTTTATTTTGTTTCCACCCTTGCCCACAAGCCAGCACTCACAGCCAAAGACTTACTCGTTTCGACTGAGTGGACCTACCCCGAACCAGAATGCATCAACGAAGAAGGGCAACAAAGAAAAATCTTCGGTGTCCCAGGAGACTTTGAAGTTGGTGGAACAACCCTCGTCGGAATCCAAGTTGAGCGGATTGAGGAAGAAAAGCAAGTACTCCTTCATTCAGTTTTTAGCGTCAGAATAGAAGATATCCTCTTCACGTATATAGGTAACGGTGTAGAAAAACTTTCCACATCACAGCTTGAACACCTATCTGACACTGACATACTGTTCTTCCCTGTTTCAAAAGATTCCATTGAGCAATCCAGCACCATCTTGAAAAACCTTGAACCCTCGATTGGTATACCATACTCACTCACTGATAACGCTGAAGATATTGCAGCTTTCTGTAAAAACCGAGGCATCGATGTTGTACCGGCAACGCCAACACTTACGCTAAAAAAATCCGAAATAGTGCCAGAAGAAGAACGTATCGTGCTTCTAGGATAGGTAACAAAAGAGTATGTCTAACCTCCCACTTCTAATCTTTGATCTTGATGGCACACTTATCGATAGCAAAGTAGATATAGCAGCTTCGATGAATCATGCCTTTAAACAGGAAGGCTATGCTCCATTACCGGAGGAAAAAATCTACTCCACAATTGGATTTCCTCTTCGTGATGCGCTACAGATGTTAACTAACGAAGAACAGGAAGAAAAACTTGATCAACTGGTGATTGCTTATCGTGAACACTACATCAAACACTGGAAGGATAACACAAAGCCTTTTCCCGGTGTTGTTGAAACTCTTGAATCTCTATCTGAGTATCCCAAAGCCATTGCGACAACAAAAAAACCTGAATATGCAGTAGAAATTGTGCATGAGCTTGGTCTAGCAAAATATTTTCTTCGAATACAGGGTACCGATACAACGATTATCCCTGCAAAACCAGATCCGGCACTTCTCAACATGATACTCACCGAAATGAATCATGATCCTTCAAATGCCCTGATGATTGGAGATACTGACAAAGATATTATGGCAGGGAAAAATGCTGGAGTGAAAACATGTGCCGTCACCTACGGTATTGCCAGTAAAGACGATTTGATGGCACTTCGACCAGAATACTGTATTGATACTTTCTCTGAAGTTCTAGTTGTAGTAAAAAAATTAACCTCAAAAATCTCTTCTGAGGCTTCAAAACGGTTTTCTTTTTCTCATGTTCGTGTTGTAGCTTTATATTCAAGCCTTACAGCTATTATTATCCTCATTATTTCCTCGAGACTTATACAAAACTTTTCACTCGAGGATGTATTTGGGCTTTTAGTTGTTATCATTGCCCTTCTAGTCACCTATGTTGTTGTCCTAATTGAAACTACTAATAGGGCATCAAGTGAAGGTCGATACAGTATCAAAGAAAAATTTACCGGATTCGTTGGAGTTCTAACCATTCCAGTGGTTTTGCTAATACTTTCTAACATAGGCGATCAAAATGGGCAACCTTTTGGTGTCGCAACGGTTTTTGAATCCGTTAAGTTCCTTAGTATATACATACTTTTCGTTAGCAGTATTTTGGGAATTACTGAAGGGGTATGGTATCTGATCAAAAGAAAGCCAATAAAGTAGAGGCCTAAAAACGCTGAGAAGTAGCTGTTTTTGTGTACAAAGCGTTGAAACACAATTAGCCCCCATGCAATCATTCATTAAAACATTCATCACCCACAGCTTTTTCCCGCTCTTTTTACTGACATTTTTTGGAATTACTTTACTATTGATTCGCGTCACCATAACTCACTCATCATGGTACAGTTTTCTTCTTTGGAATCTGTTACTGGCATGGGTTCCCTACGTGTGTAGCAGCTCCATGATCGCTTTACGAAAAGCTAAGCATACACACATCTACCTTTTTCTCCTAGGCATCACTTGGTTTCTCTTTTTTCCAAATGCCCCCTACATCATCACCGATTTTGTCCACCTCAAAGAAAGAACAATGCCAATTTGGTTTGATATTGTTCTACTCAGCTCATTTGCACTCAATGGGCTTTTCTTAGGTTTTATTTCTCTCCGAAGCATCGAAGAAATTGTTCAGGAATATGTGTCGACTTGGGTTGTGAAATGTATGGTTGTTTTCATACTCCTCTCTTCAAGCTTCGGCATCTATATCGGCAGATTTCACCGTTGGAACAGCTGGAATGTAATCAATAAACCAACCGACTTACTTTTCGACATTCTTGCAACACTGCTACACCCAATAACCAATGCTGAAGCCTACGCCGTTACGCTGGTCTTTTTTTTCTTTCTCACCATCACCTATATGATTTTTATCTCACTTCACCAACACAGACATAAGGAACCTCACCCATGAGTTTACTCATCATCGGCTCTATCGCTCTCGATACTATTGAAACACCATTTGGCAAAGTAGAAATGGAACTAGGTGGATCAGCAACATTTTCCAGCCTTGCCGCCGCATTACACACGCACCCATCAATAATTGGGGTCATTGGTGATGACTTTCCGCAACAGCATTTGCAGATGCTGCAGGAAAAAGGAGTCAACACCACAGGCGTTGTTCAACAGCCTGGAAAAACTTTTCATTGGGAAGGTGCATACGACTACAACCTCAACTCCGCCCAGACAAAAAAAACTGAGCTGGGTGTATTTGCTGACTTTCATCCCGACACGTTTGATCGCTTTCAGGAATTTTCTTTTGTGTTTTTAGGGAATATTCACCCCGCACTACAGCTCGCAGTTCTCGAAAAAACAGCAGCATCTGCCCCGTTCACCGCTGTCGACACCATGAATTTCTGGATCGAAAGTGAAAAAGACCTCCTAACCGAGGTTATCAGCCGTGTTGATCTTGTCTTTATGAACGAAGGCGAAGCCCGTCAATACACAGGTCACTACAATCTCCTTCAGGCAGCACGTTCTATCCTCAGCCGTGGACCAAAATACCTCATGATCAAACAGGGTGAATATGGCGCGGTTCTTTTTTCAAACGACCAACTATTTTCCATCCCCGGCTTCCTCCTCGAAACCGTCAAAGACCCAACTGGGGCCGGAGACAGCTTTGCCGGCGGTGTCATGGGTTATCTCTCCAACTATTTTCAGACCCTTGAAAACTACGATGCAAAGCCAAAATTCCGCGATGTGTTCACCTTCGACACCATGAAAACCGCCATGGTGCAAGGAAATATTTTGGCGTCGTTTACGGTGGAAGAATTTGGGACGGGAAGGCTTGTGACTGTTAGTACAAAAGAACTGGATGAGCGTTATGGCGTTTTTCAAAGTCTGGTAAGTTTCTAGTTTGTTAGGTTGAATAATTGCTTGTTAATGGCATAATAAAATAGGTTTGTAAGTTTTACGTAACAAAAAAACAACTCTGGTATTCTACTGTTGGTTCTAAGTTTATTCAGAAACAGTTGCTTACCTTAAATTCACCTTTTCCCTTACTCATCATCCAACTTCGCATGAGACTTTATTTTTTGCACTTATCCTTAACTAGAGTAAAAGGGTACTACTATGCGCTGGGATCCTCATGGAGATAGTCTATATTCAAGAGTTATTAACAAAGAACCCGGCACTCAAACCTTATTAGAAGAAAGGAAGAGAGATTTTGTAAGAAAGTTTTTACCTGCAATTTTGCAAGACAGAGGAAGACAATTCAACTTTACAGTTCTCATGACGCTTCCTCCTTCAAGTGGTACAAAGTACGGCTTTTGTCCTGGGACAGTCAGCGAACACGGTTTAATGCCTCTGACCTTACAGGGTTTCGAGATTGAGCAGAAGGGCAAGTATTTACCAACTTCAACAAAACAGTATCCAGTGATGGTAACCGTTTTAAGAGAACTAGGTATAAATCAATTAAGTATAGGGTTGTCTGATGATGCATCACGCTTGAGTCTTCCAAATCTAACAATGCCATTTTTAATAGAAGGAATTGTACCTATTGGTGCTACAGAAAAAGAATTCGAGGATATCGAAAAAGCTATTGAGTTTGATAGAAGATCTTTAAATCTTACATCTTTTTTATTTGCAGCACATAAAGCCGGACTAAACATAAAACAATTGGCATGGCTAGTTCTAACACCTAATTCAGTCAGCACTTCTCTTAGAAAAATCTGTCCTGAAATAATTGAAGATATCCAACCAATCGTAGCGCAGGCATTAAAATTAAAAACTAGAACTGCACCATCAGTACCAGGACTACCATCTGCAACTGTAATAAATTTACCATTTCTAGCTAAGGGAAAATTACTTCAGGTTGGTGTTTCATATGAGGAAGCAAGTGGTACGATTGAAGTTGATACAACGGTAAAGTCAATTACAGTTAAGCAATTATTTATTGCAAAGGGTGATGATCATATGGACAAAAAAGATGTAACAAGATTTTTTCGACTAACAGAAGCACTATGGAGATTATTTGATAGAGATGATGAATAAGACACGGTATCGTTGTCAAAATAAAAGCAATCCACAATAAATAAGAGTCATGCTATCCTAGCAATAGCACATTCCCTACTAAGGATTTATAACCAATGACTGATTACAAGGTAGCCGACCTTTCCCTCGCCCCCTGGGGCCGCAAAGAAATTAACATCGCCGAAACCGAAATGCCTGGCCTCATGGCAATACGCAGCGAGTTTTCCTCCTCTCAGCCACTCCAAGGTGCTCGTATCGCTGGTTGCATTCACATGACCATTCAGACAGCCGTACTGATCGAAACTCTTGTCGCCCTCGGTGCTGAAGTCCGTTGGAGCTCCTGCAACATTTTCTCCACACAGGATCATGCTGCATCCGCCATCGCTGCTGCTGGTATTCCAGTATTCGCTTGGAAAGGCGAAACCGAAGAAGAATACTGGTGGTGCCTCGAACAAACCATCAACGGCCCAGACGGCTGGCAACCCAACATGCTCCTCGACGACGGTGGAGACCTCACTCAAGTCATCCACGAAAAATACCCCGACATCGCAAAAAATATTCGTGGCGTCTCCGAAGAAACCACCACCGGCGTGCACCGCCTCTACCAAATGCACAAAGATGGAAAGCTTCTGTTCCCCGCCATCAACGTCAACGACTCAGTCACCAAATCCAAATTCGACAACCTCTACGGTTGCCGCGAAAGCCTCGGTGACGGTATCAAACGCGCCACCGATGTCATGTTTGCAGGAAAAGTTGCCGTTGTCGCCGGCTACGGAGACGTTGGCAAAGGCTCAGCCCAAAGCCTTCGCACTCTCGGCTGCCGCGTCCTGATCACCGAAATAGACCCCATCTGCGCCCTCCAAGCCGCCATGGAAGGCTATCAAGTCACCACCATGGACGAAGCCGCCTCCCTCGCTGACATTTTCGTCACCGCCACCGGCTGCTGCAACATCATCACCCGCAAGCACATGGATCAAATGAAAAACAATGCTATCGTCTGCAATATTGGTCACTTCGACGACGAGATCGATGTCGCCGGCATCAAAAATCTCCAGTGGGAAGAAATCAAACCCCAAGTACACCACATCATTTTCCCAGACGGCAAACGCATCATCCTCCTCGCCGAAGGCCGCCTCGTCAACCTTGGTTGCGCCACCGGTCATCCTAGTTTTGTGATGTCCAACTCCTTCTCCAACCAAACCCTCGCCCAGATTGAACTCTGGAAAAACCATGAAAACTACAAAACTGGCGTCTACACCCTCCCAAAACACCTCGATGAAAAAGTCGCCCGCCTCCACTTACCCCACATCGGCGTTAAACTCACCGAACTGACCGATGCCCAGAGCACATACCTAGGAATCAAGAAAGAGGGGCCGTATAAGGGGGATGGGTATAGGTATTAGGTTAGTTTCGATTTTAGCTGGTTAGTAATAAACGAAGTAAGACTAAAGCTAGCATCAGCTGGCAGACACTCGGTAGCTGTTTTAACAGCAGCAAGATCAAAACCACCATCAAGAGAGGTAGAATATGCAAATAAGTTAACTAAATCTCTGTTTTCATGACTAATGAATTCAACAGGTCTTACCAATGCCACTGCTTTTTTTCGTCCACTGTGGTGAACAAGTGGCGTGGTTACCCAAAGCTGATCTTGAACCAATGCTAAACAAGACGGAGTTACTAAGCCATCTGTGGGAACATCATCTAGGTAGTGTTAACATAAAAATTTCGATATAATTAGGATCGTAATAAATACTAA
>JBAXVQ010000003.1:0-66513 GCA_037128935.1 bacterium
CCTATAACCATTCATATTTCTATGACCAACATCAGTGCAATCAATAACAATCAGGTTTTAAAAAAATTACAGGAATTTTTCTTCAAATTTCCCAAATTTGATTACCACAAAGATGAAATTCTTCTCCGCGCTCATGATACCCCTTCTGGCGTGTATTACGTTGCCAAAGGAAAGGTTCGAATGTACTCTCTTTCCACTGAAGGAGAAGAACTTACGATTCACATTTTTCGTGAAGGAACGTTCTTTCCTCTCACCTGGGCAATAAACCAGACACCGAATGGCTATTTTTTTGAGGCGCTTACCGACGTCGAAATTTTTCGTGCGCCAAGGGAAGCCGTCGAAAATTTGTTAAAAAAAGAGAGCGATGTGTTGCTGGACCTCACCTCTCGGTTACTTTCTGGCATTGGAGGTATCGCTACCAGAATGCAACATATTGTCTACGATCAGGCGTTACCGAAAACAGCAGGGATATTGCTCTATCTTGGGAAAATCATTGGCAAACCAGACAACAGCAAAGTAGTCATTCTCCACTCGTTTACTCATGAAGATATTGCTGTTTGGGCAGGTTTAACACGAGTAGCGGTCAGCAACTCTATGGGAGCCTTGAAAAAAATGGGACTGATCAGCTGCGGGAACGGAAAAATTGTACTGAACGACCCGAAGAAAATGGAATCCCTAAGCAACGTAGCTCATGCAGAGCAATAAGGCTCAATAAGTCAGCTCAATATTTGAATCATAATTATCGAGCGCAGTTTGTTGTATCCGAGACTGTACTGAATGAAATAGGTTTGTTAGTTTTGGGAACTGCCACAATGAAGAGAGGGTAAGTAAACGCTTGTGTGACAGCGCAGCTTTTTCCTGGACTGGTTTCTTTAACAAATACAGTTAGTGCAGTGTCAGATTCTTTTACTTCAGCTATTGTCACCGAATATCCTCCCGTTGATTGCATCCCCTGTGAAACTGCCAGCACGAGCTCTCCAGAGAAATCTACGCTCGGTGTCGGAGGCCGTTGTTCCTCCTCTGGGTAAGCCTTTTTCCAGAAAGCATCAAGTGCTGCCTGATCGTTTATCACCAGTTGCTCCTTTCTCTCAAGCCCACTCAGAGAAGCAGCTTCAACAAGCACTCTAAAGGAGGTTGTTTGACCTGTTTGTTGAGGTGTAGTGCGTTCGGGCGTTGCCGGTGAAGTGGAAGAAGAGCAAGACACAAGTGAAAGTGTTAGGAAAACGGCAATAGAAAAGCGTTTCATTATTTTGACTCATTACGGTACAGTCGTATTGTAATCCTTCGGAAACAGAGATCATAATGGCGATACATTCAAAGCAAAAACCCTTTGCCATACTGGTTCGAAATCCTGTGTCCGGGCAAGGTAATCCTGAAGAAATCGAACAAATAATCGCCGAAGTGTTTTCAAAAAAAGGGTGGAGCTACACAACGCTACAAACTGGTAAAGAAAGCGATATCGGTAAGGCGTTTCAATCCCTGCTTGAAAAAGCAACCCTCGTTGTCGCTATCGGTGGCGACGGAACAGTTGCCGAAGCCGCTCAATTTATACTCAACTCATCTGTTCCTCTTGCCATCGTGCCTACAGGAAGTGCCAATATACTGGCTCAGGAACTTCATATTCCCCTTGATGTCAGGCAGTCAGTAGAGCTCGCTCTTTCCTGTCCATCAGTGAGAAAAATCGACGCAATGAGAACTGAAACTGGGGTTTTTCTTCTTCAGATCGGAATAGGGCTTGATGCCAGAATGATCAGGGATACACCCCGTAGCGAGAAGCGTATTTGGGGACGTTTTGCTTATCTGAAAACGCTCCTGTTAAAACTCTTCACTCATCATGCAACGCGCTACACAATCGCCGTTGATGGCAGGAATTTTCGAATAAAAGCTCTTCAGGTATTGGTTGCGAACGCAGGTGTACTTGGCATGCCGCCGTTCACATGGGGCGACCAGATCAATCCATCCGACGGCATTCTTGATCTCTGTATTGTCAAAACCCCATCACTCCAAGACTACGCTTTTCGTTTATTAAAATGGCTACGAGGAACATATAAAGAAGGCCCAATAATCCGTTACGAACGTATCACTAGAAAAGTCACCATAGCATCAGATAAACCGTTATCAATACAGGCAGATGGGGAAATAATCGGAAAAACCCCAATTACTGTGGAGGTTGTTCCGCAGGCAATAACGGTGGTTGTGCCGCTTCCTGTTGAGTAATAGCTCGGTCAAGTTTAAAAAAACGAATAAGAATGAGTGCCCCACCCAAGACCACAAACCCTGCCGCCCCCGTCAATCCTATCGTCAGGTCGTTGCCTCCACTGAGCAGCATAATGGCCAGAGCGTAGGAGCCATTAAGTGTTCCGTGAAAAATTGCAGCTGCAATTACCGACCCAGATCGTTCTCTGATAAGCGTGAACAACGGAGCCAACAACAGACACCAAATCGTCATCATGATGAGCCCGAAATAAGGATGCTGTGGGTAATTGTGCCCCAGCAGAATCAACGGAGAATGCCAAAGTCCCCAGATAAAACCCGTAATAAAAGAAAGCTTCCAAAAGCCCAAATCTTTTAATTCGTCATACACAAAGCCCCGCCAACCAAGCTCTTCACCAAATCCCGCAACAGCATTAATCGTTAATCCCGCAACAATACTTTGAATCAAAACGAGCCAAAAGGGATGAATAGGTAGCGAGGCTGCCTGAGTTTTCATAAGCTGTACCTGCTCAGAAGTTAACTGTAAGGCAAAGCGATCATACATTCCTTCCATTCCAAGAGAAAAATGCACTCCTGGAAAAAGTAGTCCAACAGCAAACGTCAACAAAGCCAACACCACCGGCAACAGCAAAGCTACGACAAACCATCGGTTTAGACGGAAACTGATACCAAAGGGCTTTTTTAAAGGTTGTTTATAAACAACGGTTTGTAGAAAAATAGCGACACACATCGGCACAAACATATAGAAAACCCCAATAACCAGAGCAGAAGTACCAGTCCACAAGCCACCCGATGCCACAAAGCCAATAACAAGGGAGAAATTAATCAGGAACGTCAGAACCAAGAAAAGGCTTAACTTTTTATACAGCCTACGCATTGTTCGCCTCCTTTGATTTATGTGCGCGGTAGTGTTTTTGTCTTTTTATAGAGCAGGTATGAGTATACAGATGGAAAGAAAGCCGCTAAAAGAATTGCACTTATACAGATAGAAAATGCCAAGACAGCAGGTAGAAAAGCAGAAAACATACTAATAATACCCGCCACAACGAAGCATTTTCCACCAAATCGATGTGTTTTATTCCAGTTGTCTTCACTCTCCAAAGTCCATGGTAACTTGATTCCCACAAACCAGTTTTGCTTTACCTTTCCAAGGAAGTTACCGATAACACAGTAAAAAGCTCCAAGGAGTAGAGGCATCACTTTTCCCATTTCAAGTGAATAGCCCAGTCCAATAGCGGTTGTTATACCAGAGAGCGCAGCAAGGAAGACTATTAATCCGAGACGAATGTGCCGGTAAGCCTGGTCAAATGAAGCATATTTTTCCTTTTTAGGATCAAAGTAAGGAACATACAGAGTGAGAAGAAAAATAACTGTTGCCAGTATAAACGGAAAAAAAGCCCAAAAACTTTTCGAGCCCCAAGCGTCGGTCTGTCCATAAATATTCCAGTGTGCCGGTACGGTTTCTGGTAGCATAGGATAAGCGAAAGCTGCTGTGGCAAGCATAATGCCGAGTACAACAATGCTTGGTAGTTCTTTTTTCCAGTTGATCTTGTACATGGGTTACTTTTCCTTTTTCGATGGTATACGTTTCTCGTTAAATTTTGCGAGTAAGTCGAAAACCAGTCCTGTTGTCTCTTCAAGCACACTCACGTTGAGCGAGTAATAAATCTTCTGGCCTTTTCTTTCTGTTGTAACGAGGTTTGCCTGCTTAAGCACATTGAGATGATGAGTAAGCGATGGTTTTGTTATTAAAAACTGCTCAATAATCTCCCCAGGAGTCATATCTCGTTTCTGCAGCAATTTAAGAATATCGCGACGAGTCTGGTCTGAAAGTGTGTAAAAAATATAATTTAAAGGCGACATAGCTTGATAGTTAGAGTGTTGTCTAATAGTGTAATTATAGAGAATTAACAAAATATTCGTCAATACGAAGAGTTGGCAAATAGAAGCAGGCAATACGGACAAAGACACACTACGAAAAAATGATCGAAGAGCATATAATAGGGAAGTCAAAAGGATCCTTGTGTTATGAAAGTTTTAAAGATTTCAAAAAAGAAAGAGTGGGAAGCCATCCTTTCAAAGTTAGACACTACAAGTAGTTTTATGCAGTCATGGGAATGGGGAGAGTTCAAAAAGCTGCAAGGTGAAAATCCATTGCGTTTGGTTGTTGTAAACGAAGATGATGCCAAACCTGAGTTGGCTGCTCAACTACTACAGATCACAGTTCCGTTTATTAAAAAAAAGCGTCTCTATTGTGCTTTGGGTCCCGTAGGAAAATTTCAAAATGATAAGGCTCTGACCACGCTCCTCCATCATCTCAACAATTATGCAGACAAAGAAAACCTCTTAACTGTGGATATTGAACTTTCCACCTTACAAACCGATGCAACAGCAGCGGAAATTATTGAAGAACTAGAACAGAAACAATACAAGAAGCAACCCAAGACAACTCAGCCAATTTGCACAACAGTTCTTGATTTAACTAGGACAGAGGAAGAAATTTTAGCAGCATTTAAAGAAAAAACTCGTTATAACATCAGATTGGCACAACGAAAAGGTGTTGTTGTAAAAACTCTTGAACAGCCAAATTGGGAAGGATTCTGCTCGCTCCTCAACGAAACTGCTGAACGCAACCAAGTAAGTTTCTACTCGAAACAGTATTTTGAAAACATGGGCGCATCACTAGCACCTTCTGGCATGCTTACCATGATTGAAGCATGGTTTGAAGAAAAGCTCATCGCCAGCCTTTTTGTTGTTGGTTATCAGGAAACCGGCACCTACCTTTTTGGCGCATCATCAAACGAATACCGAAACACGATGGCAAACTTTCTCCTCCACTGGGAAGCCATCCGTTTCGCAAAAAGAAAAGGATACACCCGTTACGATTTTTGGGGAATTAGCGATGGCACAAAGAACACCTGCAACTGGGAAGGGATAACAAGATTTAAGCTGGGATTTAATGGCGATGTGATCAACTATTCAGGACAATGGAGAAAGGTATTTAAACCAATTACGTTAAGCCTTTATACTTTTCTGCAATCATTTCGCACGATGCTTGCGAAAAAAAGGAAGTCTCGCTAACCATCCCTCACTTTTCCCATGAACATAAAGAAGCCAAAGGTTCACAGTAACAAGAATAGAATCCCGAAACAGCACCTCACGAGAGGATTCGCCAAATATTCGTAGCGAACCAAAGCACCCGCACTCCAGCAGGTCAATGCCCCGAAACAGATCAATAGTGATCGCTCCCATAAACATCACCAAGAGCCCAAGTAACACAGTTAATCCAATACTGGGTTTCACGTTGAGTACCGTCAACACGCCACCAAACAGCTCAAAGAATGGAAGAATCGTGATAAAAGGCATAATCAAGGGTTCAGGAACCAGTTTGAACTGGTAAACAACTTCATAAAGCGCAGCTTTATTTTCGGTCAATTTCAGCGTCCCTGAAAGGACAAAAAGACCACCAATCATCAACTGCAACACGGTAATAGTGTGACGGTGTTTGAAGAACGCAAAGAGATATTTTTCAAACAATACAACCACTTTATTTGTAGATTCAGACATAAAAGACCTCTAGACCTTCAGGGAATAGTATCACTATTGCTTTGCTGGAACTGTAGAAATGACAGGCGCGGTTGTTCCATTAGTAGGCTGCTGAGCTTCAGGCGTGATGGCTGGAAGTCCAAGCTCTTTACGGATGGTATTTTCCAAGTCTCGGTAACCAACCACAAGTGTAGAGTTTACGTAAAAAGAAGGAGTAGAATTGATCTTCATACCATCTCCTTCCTGCATGTCGGCATCAACAAGAGCTTTTGTATCTCGATCAGCAACGCAGGCTTCAAGTTTAGTAGAATCAAGACCAATTGCATCTCCATAAACTTTAAATTTATCAACCAGTTCTTTCTCGGTTTTTAAAGGCTCCCAAGTCTTTTGCTGACTAAAAAGGGCAACATTCATCTCCCAGAATTTATCTTGCTTCTGAGCACAACGGGCAGTAAGTGCAGCTATCCGAGCTGGTTCACCGTGAACCCCAATAAGAGGAAAGTCTTTGAAAATAAATTTAACCTGGTCTTTGTATTTTGGGTAAAGGAGCTGTTCTACGTAGGCTGCTGCAACACCGCAGGCAGGACAAAGGTAGTCAGCATATTCTCTGACAACGACAGTTGAGTCCAATTTTCCTCTCGCAGGACTATTGGTATCGTTGAAGCCTGAAGCTCCGCCACTCTTGAGGGTGAAAATCAACACAATAACAACAATAAACACGATCACCAGTAATCCAAGCGTGATATTATTCAACGAACCTTCGGACGCTTTTTTTTCCTGCGTTGCCATAAATAATCCTTTTGTAAATTTGCTTTTACTCTAAGCAAAAGGGAGAGACAATGCAATGGGCTGTTTCCTAAAAGGAAAGTAGCCTAATCATTGGCGGATGTGAATACTTTGTGCAGTTGTCTGAAGAGCTTGAGCCAGAAATCAGAAAAGTACACGATTGCTACTAGAAATGCTGTGATGATAGTTATCGCATCGTACGATTGGCGCACCCAGTAGTCGTCTCTTAGCTGTAGCCACATGCCAAACTCATCAAACGCCAAAGCCAATCCACAGCCATAAAGAAGTGCTATTCGTGCCTGGAAACGTGGCTCATGGTTAAGCAACGCCAGATACCCTGATATCGCCAATATAATTATTCCCCACGTGAAATGGTGAATATGCGTGCCTCGAATCATGACAAAAAGCCAAGGCTGGGTGTAGACCAGTAAACGAGTAAATACAAATGTTGGCAAGAAAGAGGCAAGCACCCAAAATGTCGTTTTTTTCTTTCTTTTGCTAATCAAAACGTTATAGGTCGATGGAATGATACGTCCAAGACGAGAAAGAAATCGAGAAATTTTTCCTTGAGTCTGGTCGGTCATTGCTTCAGTCCTTTTAAAGCCATGATCAGCTGTGCAGGGTTGTCAGTTTTCATCAAAGCCGTTCCGACGAGAGCCGCTCTGCAACCAGCCTCTTTTACAAAAAGAATATCTTCACGGGTAGAAATACCTGACTCAGCAACCACCAGTTTGTCAGACGGGATTACTGAAGCCAATCGCCGAACTATTTCACGATCGATCGAAAAGTCTTTTAGATTACGAGAGTTGATGCCGATGATCGACGCTTTAGTTTGTAGTACAGTTTCCAACTCTTCTTCGGTGTGCACTTCAACCAGAGCATCGAGATGGAGTTGTTTTCCTAGATCAAGAAAGGTCTCGATTTGCTGCTTGGTAAGAATCGCAGCGATAAGGAGAAACGCCTGAGCATCGGCGAGTGCTGCCTCAAAAATCTGGTATTCATCGATAATAAAATCTTTCCGAATTGTTGGTGTGATCACCACCTGTCCCACTTCATGTAGGTCATCAAGAGAGCCATTAAAAAACTTCTCATCAGTGAGGACGGAAATGGCGTCACAATGACCCTGCTCATAAGCCAACGCCTGTTCTATCGGTGCATCAATTGCTTTGATAGTACCGGCAGAAGGGGAGGCTCGTTTAATTTCCGCGATGATGGCGATGTCACCTTCACGTGGCGTAGAAAGTGCCTGACTGAAAGAAAGTTTTTCTGCAACGAGGTGCCTTTGACCAACAACTCTTTGAAGCTCGGCGAGAGGCACCTGAGCTTTTCTAGCCTGAAGTTCCAAGATCTTGTGTGCAACGATGGTGTCGAGGATTGTGTCGGTTTTTTGATTGTTCACGGAGAGAGAGTCCTTGTCTTTAGTACCTATTTCAGTACACCAGTCATTTGGTTAATTGGTTTCTTTACCGACTACTTTAGTGTCAAAAAATGCCATCGTAATAATCACTCGTAATAAATTGTAAGGTAGAGGTAATAGAAAAAGTTAGGCATAAAAACCTAAACTTGATGCAAAAAATAAAATTAAAGATGCAAAATAAAAGTCAGCAATAAAAATAGGTAAAAAGGAATAAGATTTTTGTGGTTTAAAGGAATATACAAAAAAAATCATAGATGCGCCGATAATGTATCCAATAGCCTGACCTACAGATAAATAATTAAGAAACTCTGCGACACAAGACAAATTGAAACTACCACGTGCCTGGCAAGAATCAAACAAAAGTTTTCCAATAAATGCCCCCACCAAAGAAGTTAAAAGAGTGACAATATAGAATTCAAAAAATGGGGGAAAAGTCGGCTGTTTTTTTTCATAAGGCATAGGAAAGCTCCATTTATTAAACTGAAAACAGGTGCAAGGTTTTTTTAGGGTACCAATTGTATCATGGACATCTATTGATAGAGGGCTGTTTTTCAGCGCTCATTTTAAGAAGCTTTTTATCATGAGGTAGTTGGAGAAAATGTATAGTAATTTTCTTTTATTACGGTACCTTCTTTTACAAATCAGCCATTATTGTGAATCTTCTTCTTTGTCCACTGTCTTATCATCAAAAATTACAATCATAATAAACATGCGTAATATATTATAAAGTGGAGGTAGAAAAAAAAGTAAAGCCTCAATATTGTATAAAGCCATTGTAATTAACAATAAAACTGCTGAAGTAAAGCAATCAAGAATAAAAAATAGCAAAAAGTAATAAAACCCCTTTGCCTTGAAGGAATATAAACTAAAGATCATATATGCTCCAACAATGTATCCAAAAGCTTGTCCCACCGTTAAAGCTATGACAAATTCACCGAAACAAGAAAAATCCAAACCAGTTATACCTCCTGAATGCGACTGGCAGATAGAAGACAAAGTCCTTCCAATAAAAGCCCCCAATAAAGAAGCTAAGAGAGTGGCAATATAGAGCACAAAAAGAGAGGGAAAAGTTTGTTGATCTTTTTCATTAGACATAAGACGCCTCATTTTTATTGAATTATAAACAGTACTACTCTGAAATTTTTTCAGAATTATTGCTTTTTCAACTTAAACACACAATACGTTGACACAACTAAGAACAAGTACAACCATAATAGCAGCCCAAGTTGTATGCTTGATGGACTCTAAATACAAGACTATACGATTATTATTGCATTTCTTGTGTAATGATGAGTAGTTTTTTAATGTTTTCTAAACAGCACTTAAAGTATTTCGCAAAACTACTACGCCCTTCTCAAACTCCCCCAAATCCACATGCTCCTCCGGCGTATGATCGAGCTTGGAATCACCAGGACCGTAGGCCACAATTGGGCATTTCCACTGTGGGCCAGCGATGCACATATCCGAGCTTCCGGTTTTTTTCACAAACCCAGGTTTTCCCCCTGCATCACGAATCCCGTTGAGAAACGCTGTTACTAAGTCATTTTGCTTGTCTGTTGCTATGCCCTGAAGTTCTTGGGTGCAAGTCAGGCTGACATTGCCTTTGTTTGTTTCGATAAAGTGCTTCAACGCATAGTGGTCAAAATCCGGTGGAACACGGACAGCAATTTTTGCCGTCACTGTTTGTGTGATGCCGTTATCTTCGGTCTGGATGGTGCGAATTTCCAAAGTCGGGGATTCAAAGGTGCGTTCTTTTTGAAATGGTTCGAGAAAATGTTCTAGTGCGCAAAGAAATTTTATAGCCTGCTTTGTTGCCGTCTGTTCAGCCAGAGCATGGTGGGTGATCGATTGCGAAATGTGAATATCGTAGTTTACGATTCCCTTGTAGCCTAGGGTTATTTTGTCCCAACTACTTGGCTCTCCGATGATGCAAAAGTCTGGTGTGTATGTATCAAGGACAAAACGTGCACCTTTCGAAGTCGTAATCTCTTCTTCCACCGCTCCAATCACGACGATCTGTTTGCCTTCCAATTCTTCATCCGACAACGCTGCTGTTGCCAACGTGAACGCTGCAAGAGGCCCCTTTGCATCCACGGAGCCACGTCCGTAGAGTTTGTTCTCTTTAATCTCAACCGGAATCTCGCCAGGCACAGTATCAATATGCCCAAGCAAAACGATTTGCCGTTTCCCTATTCCCCTTACTCCAACAGCATTTCCAGCCCCATCTACAAAGGCCTGGTCAAAGCCAAACTCCAGCATGGCTTTCACGAGAAACGCGCTTGCTTCCTGTTCCTGTGTGGAGACACTGGGAATTGCGATGAATTGTGCAAGAAAATCAATGGTTTGCATACTACTAGTATAACCTGAGTTCGAAATAGGCAACATTCAATGAATGAAAAAAACTCTACCGGTGTCATCCTGAAGCTTTTGTGAAGGATATCTTCGTGCCATGGTAGGGTTTCTGTTGCCCCACAAATGTTTGAAGAGATCCTTCGACTCCGGGGACTTCGCTCAGGATGACACACTAAACATGCCACGGTGGTAGTTGTCCGCCCACGGACAACGCTCCTGTACCCCACCCGCCAGCCGTTGTCCGTGGGCGGACAACGGGCACATTAATGCGTTATAGCCGCTGGAATAGTTGCTACAATTATGCTACCATTATACAAAAGATTGACCCGAGAGAAGAAAGGAGCAGGCAATGACCACGCTAGTCCGTAAATTTGTTTTCTCACCGCTGATTGAGGGTTTGTGTCGGATGGTTGATTTTTCTGGTGCGTTCGCAAAAAGTTACGATGAGTATTACGCCCAGCCAAACGAAACAGAAGCGTTAAAAAACGATTGGAAAGCCGTTGGGAAAGACATTCGCAGCGCGTTGAACTCTGTTGAGGATCAGTTGCATGACGGAAAATGAGTACAAAAAAGCCGACTACAATAACACGATAGAAAAAAGCACCCAAACCACCGCATCCGGCAGTCCCGTCGTCCTCCAAGCAAACTACCAATACGAAGGCCCTATCCCGCCAGCATTTGAACTCGATCGCTACGAAAAGGTTGAGAAAGGGATGGCAGGCCGCATCATCGCTATGGCAGAACACGAACAAAAGAACCGGCACGAAAGCCGCCGCCTGCTCCAAAGCCACAACATCGTCAGATCCTACCTCGGACTCATCTTCGGTTTTATAATAATCTGCGCACTTTCAGGAATGGGGTTTTATCTCCTCGTTATAGGGAAATCTATTGAAGGGTTTGTTCTCCTCGTCGGCTCAATTGGAACGCTGCTCCTCGGCTACATTTACGGCCCAACGGTTGCGAAAGAGAAGAAGGTGGGTGAGGAGGGGAAGGGTTAGGACTGGTTTTTGGGTAGATTTTCTTGCTAAATGCATTTGTTGGTTCAGGCTTCGAACCTGAACCTCTTGTTATGACGGTAAGGCAACCGCGGAAAATGCTAGGTTACGTCTTCCCACCTCTTCCTAAAGCTCTATACTTCGCGTATGTTATGATTCAAATTACAAAATTGAATCATAACTAGGTGATTATTTATGAAACTAGACGCTAAAACTCTTCAAAAACTCAAATTACTCATAAATGAGGAAACAGAATATCGTTCAGGTCCAAAGTTAGTAGCTTTTTTTAACCAACTTGGATTCAATGATCATTATGGACCTGGATTTCCATCTAGAGGAGCCTACACAAGTGAAAGACTTAATATAATCAACGGGACGCCTGAAATTGATAAGTGTCTAAAACTTCTATTTTCTCCAGTAAATTTTTTAGAGAAAATTAATAATCTCGACAATCACATAGGTGATTTTAATAGGTACTTAATGTTTTGTGGATGGAAGTTGTCTAGACAAGGTAAAGAAATAATATTTAAAAAGGCAACGGATGCTGACATTCAGGATGAACTATCTCAAACAGAGGTAAAAATATCTTCTGAAGAAGACTTCTTGAAAAAAGACTTTGCAGAAGTCTCTTTGGATAATTTAAAGCTAGAGGGAGCGATCACTGAGATTTTAAAGCAACGTCTAATTGAGATAAAAAGTTGTTTGTCTTCAAAATCAGCATTAGCTGTTATTTTTCTTTGTGGTAGTACACTTGAAGGAATTTTACTTGGTATTGCATCAAACAACCCAGCAATTTTTAACAAATCAAACTCATCACCAAAAGAAAGAATTACAGGAAAAACATTACCATTTGATAAATGGACTTTATCAAATTTTATTGACGTAGCAAAAGAAACAGGCTTCATTCAAGAAGATGTTAAACAGTTTAGCCATGTTCTAAGAGCTTTTAGGAATTACATTCATCCTTTTCAGCAGCGCTTAGAGGAATTCAATCCTTCTGAACATACAGCCAAATTATGTTGGCAAACATTAAAGCTTGCCATAATCGAGATAAATCAAAAAGTAATATAACATTCTTGTTGTTTCAAGTTTCCAACTTAACCACCTCAGTAAGAAAAAATGCTAGGCTACACGCCCACATCCCTTTCTAAAGCACAACAACCCATAAAGTATGATTCAAGTTACAAGCTTGAACCAACAAAGCGAAAAATTAACACCCCTTCCTCGGACAAATCCCCTGCAAAAAGCACTCCCCACACCTCGGCGTTGGTGCCTTGCACAGCACTCGCCCATGATCAATGATCTGGTGCGAAAACTTTCCCCAATGCTCTTTGGGCAACAGCTCCATCAGGTCTCGTTCTACTTTCACCGGATCAGTTTCTTTCGTTAGCCCCAATCGAAAACTCACTCGTTTCACATGCGTATCTACCACCACGCCAGCAGTAATCCCAAAACCACTAAACAACACGACATTCGCCGTTTTTCTCGCTACACCAGGCAGCGTAATCAGTTCATCAAGCGTCTGCGGTACGTTTCCATGAAACTTCTCCAACAGTATTCGAGAAGAATTTTTAATAAACGTTGCCTTATTGTTGTAAAACGTAATCTTATTGATCGCCTGCCGTAGCTCTTCAAGATCAGCATCCGCAAAAGCCTGCATCGTGGGATATGTTTGAAATAAACCAGGGGTAACCTGATTCACCAGCTTGTCCGTGCATTGCGCAGAAAGGATGGTCGCCACGAGTAGCTGGAACGGTGTTCGGTGATCAAGAGACGTTGTAGCCTGCGGATAGTGCTTGTCGAGTAATGCCAGCAGTGTTCCAACGGGAGCAGAGAGCATGGGAAGGTGCTCCTTTGGGAATTAGGATTCGTCTATAACAAAATCATTGCCAGTCAAAATGGAGAAAATTTCTTTGTAGCGACGGCTGGTTTCTTTCACAAGATTCATAGGCAACTGCGGTGCCGGTGGTTGCTTGTTCCAATCCAGTGTTTCAAGGTAATCGCGAATATACTGTTTATCAAAACTACTACTCTGAATTTTGCCCGGCTCATAATCTTTCACCTGCCAGAATCGGGAGGAGTCAGGGGTAAGAATTTCATCGATCAAAATAAGGTCGTCATTGACCAAGCCAAATTCAAACTTGGTATCAGCAAGGATCACGCCTCGGGATTCCGCATATTTTGCCGCTTCGTTGTAAATCGCAATGCTGGTGTTTTTCAGCTTGGTTGCAAGCTCCAAACCAATTTCATTGGCAACATAATCAAAAGAAACATTGATGTCATGCTCCCCAACTTCTTCCTTCGTCGCAGGTGTGAAAATTGGCTCTGGCAGTTTGGATGCCAACTGTAGACCAGCCGGAAGTTTCACCCCGCAGACGGTTTGGCTTTCCTGGTATTCTTTCCAGCCTGAGCCAGCCAGATAGCCACGAACAACGCACTCAACGTCAATTCGCTTTGCTTTCACAGCCAACACAAAACGACCACGAAGCTTGTCCTCAAACTGACGAAACAGCGGCGGAAGATCGTTGATATCTGCGGAAACGATATGGTTAGGGATAATGTCGGCAAGCAGATTAAACCAGAACAGCGAAAGCTGGTTTAACACACGCCCCTTGTCAGGAATGCCATTAGGAAACACAACATCAAACGCCGAAAGACGATCAGTAGCGATGATCAGCAGTTCATCAGCTCCGATCGCATAGATTTCGCGAACTTTGCCCTTGTACTTTGCTGGCTGATGCAAAAAATCGGTATCAGTGATGACTGAAGTGTTCATTGTTGCGTTCTCCTTCTTACCAACCATTGTAGCAGAGAAGGATGATGAGGACATCGATTGACAAACAGCACTACGCTCCCTAGACTTGGATACCAACAAACCTACTTTCAGGGCAGGTGCAAATCCTGACCGGTGGTAATCCGCTAGAAATGGCGGGAAGTCCACGAGCCAAGCGCGTAACAACGTTAGGCAGATCCGGTGCAAAGCCGGAACCGACGGTTACAGTCCGGATGAAAGAAAGCATGGTTTTAGCTCGCTCTGCGAGTTTTTTCGCTTGATCAAAGCAGCCCTGAAAGAAATTTCGGGGCTTTTTTATTTTTTACCACCTCGTGCAAGTTGTCCGCCCCCCGGACAACTGAACCAGACAGGGTAACAAGCACAGGAAAAGGAACACGATGCCAACTAACGAACGATTTATGAAAAAGGCCTTGCAGCTTGCCCGAAAGGGTCTGGGGAAGACGAGCCCAAATCCGGTAGTTGGCTGCGTTATCGTTAAAGATGGCGAAATAGTTGGCGAAGGCTACCACCAGAAAGCCGGAACTCCCCACGCTGAAGTACACGCCCTGCACCATGCCGGTGAAAAAGCTCGCGGAGCGACAGCCTACGTCACCCTCGAACCCTGCAGCCACTTCGGCAAAACGCCACCATGCGCCGACGCGCTCATTGCGGCTGGAATAAAGCACGTTGTTATCGCTACTCAAGACCAAAACCCCTTAGTTTCTGGAAAAGGAATTGCAAAGCTCCGAAGTGCCGGAATAAAAGTTGAAGTCGGATGCCTTGAACAAGAAGCCAAAGCTATAAACGACTGGTTCTTTCACTACATAGAAACGAACACGCCCTTTGTCATCGGCAAACTTGCCCTTTCCCTCGATGGAAAAATCGCAACAAAAACCGGTGACTCGCAGTGGATTTCCAGCGAAGAGGCAAGAAATCATGTCCATCGCATTCGTGAACAGGTTGACGGGATTGTAGTTGGCAAAAACACCGCCCTCCACGACAATCCTCGTCTAACTGCCCGTCGTGGCGACAAAATTACCAAAACTCCTTACAGAATTATTCTCGATGCCAGCGGGGAAATCCCAGTCACGCACCCATTGATTGCCAACAACAGCGACCAAAAGACCATTATTGTCTGCAGCGAAAACTTAGATAATCATGCCTTGCTTCAAGCTGGCGTGCACGTTATCCCACTTTCCCTCGATAAGGCAGGTCGGTTGCCAATTCCTCAGTTATTGAAAGAACTCGGTTCGATAGAAATTGCCAGCATTCTTGTCGAAGGCGGAGGGCAGGTGATGACCTCTTTTCTCAATGCGGGAGCGATTCAGCGCCTCCACTGTTTTGTTGCCCCCATCATTGTTGGCAACGACGGCATACCTGGCTTTGGCTCTCTGGGAACAGAAACCATCGCACAATCATTGCATTTACTGAACACTTCCTATACACAATTCGGCGACACCATGCTTATTACAGGCGTTCCCACAAAGGAGTATTCCACGTGAAAAAACTGTCCAATCTCACACAAGCCGTGCAAGACCTCAAAGAGGGCAAGATGATCCTCGTTGTCGATGATGAAGATCGGGAAAACGAAGGGGACCTAGTCTGTGCCGCAGAAAAAATTACACCGGAAATAGTCACGTTTATGCTGCGCTATTCTTCAGGAATTCTCTGCCTCCCAACCACCGAAGAACACCTTCGTAACCTGAAAATTCCCATGATGGTTGAACATAGCACTGATCCCTTTACCACACCCTTCACCGTTTCAATTGATGCCAAACAAGGCATCAGCACCGGAGTCAGTGCGGTAGACCGTTGCGTCACTATCAAGAAATTTTCCGACCTCAACGCAAAACCCGAAGACTTCGCCCGCCCAGGCCACATGTTTCCCTTGCAAGCAAACAAAGCCGGAGTCCTTCGTCGTGCCGGACACACCGAGTCATCCGTTGATCTCCTGAAAATTGCCGGACTAAACCCTGTCGCAGTTATTGGCGAACTGATGAACGACAACGGCACCATGTCGAAATATGATGAAATAAAAACGTTCGCGCTGGAGCATAAGATTACACTGGTTACCATCGCCGACCTGATTGCCTATCGTAGGAAAAAAGAAACCCTCGTCGAGCAGCTTTCTGAAGCCAGCCTCCCCACAGAATTTGGCGACTTCACCATAAAAGTCTTCGAAGATGTGATTACCAAAGAAAACCACGTGGCACTCATCAAAGGCAGCGTTTCCGCCGAAACCCCAACACTTGTTCGCGTCCACTCGCAATGCCTAACCGGCGATGTGTTCCATTCCCTCCGCTGCGACTGCGGACAACAACTCGAGAAAGCGATGGAAGTGATTGGAAAAGAAGGCGGCGTTATTCTTTACCTTCGGCAGGAAGGCCGCGGCATCGGTTTGGCCAACAAGATCAAGGCGTATCAATTACAAGATGAAGGCTTGGATACGGTTGAAGCAAACGAAAAGCTTGGCTTTGCAATCGACCTTCGTGACTACGGTATTGGAGCACAGATACTACTTTCTCTAGGGGTGAAGAAAATAAAACTCCTCACCAACAACCCAAAGAAAATTGCCGGATTAGAAGGTTTCGATCTCGAAATTGTTGAAAATGTCCCTCTGCAAATTGAAGCAAATCAGCACAGCGCAGGGTATTTAAAGACGAAAAAAGAGAAGATGGGGCATTTGCTGTAGGGAAAAGTATTCCTTACTAAATTGACAAAAAGTCAGAAAAAGTACATAATTAGTACGTAATTAGTATTTAAAAAAGGCTTTTATGAGTACTTCGAGACAAATAATCCCCCCTGATGTCCATAGACTAATTGCTGAGCTTAAACCTATAGTATCCCCTGAATCAAAATCAATGGATATTATTAGAATAGCTTTGGTAGAGATGAAGAAAACGTGGCTAGTAAGAGAAGAAAAAGTCACCATCAATGATCCTAGACACCCATACTATGCCAAAACTACGCCTGCAGAAGAAAAAGCTCTTGAGTTGTCTTTTCGTGAGATAGCTGATGGCGATTATACTGATCTCAACCCTGATCAAGACATTTCAGAGCTATTGAATGATTAACAATGCCTACTAGACTATACACAATCAGGCAATCAGGAAGTTTTAAAAAGAAGCTCAAAAAGATTGTTCGCAAAGATATAAGAATAAAAGAAGTGTTGTTGAGTAAGATTCAACTGCTGCGGTTAAATCCCAAAGACAAAATATTGAGGTCTCACAAAGTTACTAGCTCAAAATTTGGCGAGGTTTTTAGTAGCTATATTACAGGAAATATTCGGTTGATTTGGAAATATGATGAAAATGATCGCATTGTTCTCTGTTTGCTTGATATAGGCGGGCATGATGACGTTTATAATTAAAAAAAACGGCATCAATTAATACTGTGCTAAAACGTTTGTTAGATCTCGTATGTTTTTTTTGAGCAATGTGCATATCGCATAAGGATTTCCCATGTTCACCGGCATCATCGAACAACTCGGCACGATAGCAATTATTTCCCCTGGAAATCCCCTGACCAGGCTTTTGGTTGAGATTCCTGAGCGGTGGAATGCCGATTTACAGCTTGGCGAAAGTATTGCAGTCAACGGCATCTGCCTAACCGTGGCTGAAATTAGCAGCACCACAATGCTCTTCGAAGCTATGCCAGAAACCGTGCAGAAAACTGCGATGGCCAATTGGAAAGACAATCAACAGGTAAATTTGGAAAGAGCATGCTTGGCACAAACACGATTGGGCGGACACATCGTCTCGGGTCACGTTGACGGCGTTGGTATGGTGAAAACTGTTGCCCCCGATGAACGAGGAAACAGAATTATTACCATCACCGTGGATAGGGCTCTTGTCCCTTTCCTTGCGTCAAAAGGATCAGTAACCGTTGATGGTGTAAGCCTCACCATTATCGATTGCAAAGAAGATCACTTCACCGTTGGCATCATCCCGCACACATGGGAACACACCATCTTGCAGACGTACACACCTCAAATTAGAGTGAATATTGAAGTTGATACTATCGCTCGGTATGTTGTGCACGCCATGCGTTATTTGCAGCAGAAAAGTTTTTAATAGCTAACTCAATCGTCGGGGGTGCCAATTCCGACGAGGACTGTCCTCCCTGTTTATAGACTGTGTGAGAAAAAGTGCCGTAGTGACGGCACTTTTTCTCACACAGTCTTACTAGCGGGACAATGCAATGTCGGCAAAGAAAACCTTCAGTAGCGGGAAACTTATTTAAGTTAGCTACAGTTTAAAAAAGCATAATCATTTCAATGAATAACCTTTCACAGGAAACAACCATGAGTCCACTTACAACAAAGACAGCTCCCATCGCCATTACCGTTAGTCGTTTTAACAGCATCTACACTCAGGGTCTCCTTGATGGAGCCCTCAAAATACTGGCAGAAGCAGGAATTGCTTCAGACACCGTTCCAATCCTCTGGGTTCCAGGTGCCTTTGAACTTCCACTCACAGCGCTTTCACTCGCCGAAACCGGCAGATTTGAAGCCGTAATATGCCTCGGTGCCGTGGTGAAAGGTGACACGCCCCATTTCGATTTTGTAGCCGCCGAAGCCGCTAGAGGTATTTCTCAGGTTGGGCTGCAGACCAGCCTCCCGATCATTTTCGGTGTCATCACAACAAACACCAAGGAGCAAGCGCTCGAGCGTTCTGTCGCCGGACCAGAAAATCGTGGTGGTGAAGCCGCCAAAGCCGCTTTGGAAATGATAAAGGTATTGAAAGATATCAAACGGTAGGGTGCAATTCTAAAGATGCAAAACCATCGCAGGTCAGGTATCGTTAAAAGCGCACGTTTATTACCGTTGAGGAACGACCATGACACCACAGGAACCAACATACAAACTCCGTTGCATCGAATCCGGCGATACCTATCCCGGAAACGAAATCCGCTACCGTAGTGAAAAAGGCGGACTACTTGAAGCCCAACACGATTTTTCAAAATTATCCATCACCCGCCAACTCCTTGATGAACGCTTTCATAGCCAAGAATTTCCTTATCGCAGCGGTGTCTGGCGTTACCACGAGTTTGTGCTTCCCGTTGCCAAAGAACACATCATCACACGCTACGAAGGCAACACCAATCTCTACCCCGTCGGCTCAGAAAACGCGCGGGAAAGAAACTACTCCACCATCGTCGGAGATTTCGCCGGAGCCCGCAACTTGTACCTCAAACACCTCGGTGAAAACCCCACCGGTTCGTTCAAAGATCTCGGCATGACCGCCGGTATCACCCAAGCCAAAGCACTCGGCTGCAAAGCCGTCGCCTGTGCCTCCACCGGCAACACCTCCGCCGCACTGGCATCCTACGCCTCGCTTGCCGGTATGCAATCCTACGTCTTCATCCCCGAAGGCAACATCGCCTACGGAAAGCTTTCCCAAGCCCTCGCCTACGGTTCCAAAACCATCCAGATCAAAGGTGATTTTGACGACGCCATGCGATTAGTCCAAGAAATCTGTCGTGAAGAACATATCTACCTCCTCAACTCCATCAACCCCTTCCGCCTCGAAGGACAAAAAACCGTCGCCTTCGAAATCATCCAGCAGCTCGGCTGGAACCCACCCGACTGGATCGTTGTCCCTGCGGGAAATTTAGGCAACACCTCAGCGATTTGGAAAGGGCTTCGTGAGTTTCACCAGCTCGGATTTATCAATAAAATTCCTCGCATTGCCAGTATCCAAGCCGCCGGCTCCAACCCCTTTTACCAAAGTTACAAAAACAACTTTTCCACGTTTGAAGCCGTGAAAGCCGACACCATCGCCAGCGCCATCAAGATTGGTAACCCAGTCAGCATCCCAAAAGCCATCGATGCAATTCGCAAAAGCAACGGTGTTGTGGAACAGGTCACCGACCAGGAAATCATGGACGCCAAAGCCAAAATTGATGCTCTCGGTATCGGCTGCGAACCCGCATCCGCCTGCGCTGTCGCCGGCACCAAGAAACTAATCGAGCAGGGAATTATCGGAAAAGATGAAGTTGTGGTTGGCATCCTCACCGGAAACATTTTAAAAGACCCCGACGCCACCGTGAATTACCACCTCGGAAAATTATCGGAAATAAAAGGCACATTTGCCAACCAGCCCGTGCAGACCGATGCCACAGTAGAAAGTATTAAGAAGTACCTGTAAACATTTATATTACCGGAAGGAATACCCATGAAAAAAATACTTCTCGCCACTGGAATTTTAACGCTCACGATCACAACACTCGCTTGCACTCCAACCGCTTCTCCAATTTCGCAAACCCCAACTCCGACGCTCCAAATCACCCCAAGCACAGTTGCTGGCACAGCCACTCCCACCCAAACCGATCAACAACTCCTCACTCCACCCCCTGAATTCACTCCCATCACAGAAAAGCAAAGCACGTTGATCGCTGAAGATTACCTTAAAAAACTGGATATCTACGCCAAAAATGGCGGAAAAGACCTTCAACTTCTAGACTCCAACGTCAACCGTTGTCTCTATTGCTGGACGTTCACTTTTTCCTTTTCCACAACACAAGGAGTGAAAAAGTACGCAGTCGTAGTGAAAGAAGGAAGCGTTTCACCAGCGGAATCACAAGAAGTATTAGGTGGTACAGGTGAAGCCCAGTAGCCGGAAGTAGTGCTTTAAACACATGAAAATAACTGTCAAAGTCATTCCCCGCTCATCCAAACTCTCCGTAGAGCAGTTGGATGACACAAGTTATAAAGTAAAACTCACCGCCCCACCCGCAGACAATGAAGCCAATTTCCAACTTATTCAAGTGCTCGCCGACCACTTTAAAATCCCAAAATCCCGTATCTCAATTTACAAAGGCAGTACGTCGAAGAATAAGATTGTGGAAATTGAAGAGGCTTAAAATAATGACAGCATCAAGTTTTTTAGATCAAGCTCACGCTAAAGTAAAGGCTTATTCACTGTTATTTGCACCCGCTCCATCCACGCCGTCACTTCTTTATCCGCATACCTATTTGCATCCGCTTCTCGTTTGAAAAATCGATTATAAAAGAAAACCATCCCAATAGCAGCAGTCAAAATTCCCACTGCTACTCCGAAAAGAATTGGTAGCAAACTTTCCAAGCCCTTCTTTTCAGTAACATCTATAAATACTGCTCTGGCAAGCACAAGTAGCAAGCTGGGGATTACGATGAATTTTGTAATCTTTCTCTTCCCCTCGGCATCTTTCAGCATCGCTTCCGGCTGCTCAAGATGTCGAAGCTCATGAGCAATACTGAAGGCAGCATAATAGCGCATGGTTTCAATCAATACAGCTTCTTTTTCTTCAGGAGATCGTGGATCGTTGAGCATCTGTCCCATGACATACTCCCAACTCGTTTGAAAAAGTGCGTACGGATAGAGCGTGATCGTTTTCTCGAAATCATTCACCGCAAGAGCTGGAAGAAATACGTAGTAATAAGGCTTGTTGCTAAGCTTTAGCCACAGTACTTTCAGTGGCCGAAAAATATAAAACAACAATAAATCATAGCTAACAAGAGCTGTCTTGGTTAAAGGGTTGAATTGTCGTCGAAGTGTAGCCAGTTTAGAAATCACCAGCGGAGCCGTCAGTTCACTAAACGAACCATCCACGACAACTGTGTAGGGAGTAGGATTTGAAATTTGAAAAGTAACAGGGAACATATTCATACCCCTACTCTATAGCATTTAAAAAAGAGAAACAAACAAGTAAGTTGGTAGGGAAAAATGTAGAAAATTTAAAATTATTTATTGATTATAATAACAAAATATTCTAATATATGTTCCATCAAAACATTACAAAATATACAAATTTAAAATAATAATCATGCTAAAATGTTTATTAGATTTGATCATTTAAAAGCAATTTACAAAGATTTTGAAAAAAAATCATAACAAGATTTGTGGAGTTGTGATGACGTATACAACTAAAGAACAACTATCCGAAAGTTCTAGATTTGGAGCTCAAAGAGTCACTCTTCAGACAGCTGAGTACCCTAACAAGCAGCATACCTACATTGGGATATTTGATTCAGGTAGTGGAGGCATGGTGGCGGCCTCGTGGGCAGTTCGGGTCTTGCATGAACAGGGATTGGATTTTGGCGTCATTTTCTTCGGTGATACCAAGAACCTTCCCTATGGTCCCAAAGGGGTTGAGACCGTTGCTGGCCTTGCAGATGATATTATTGCTACGCTTTCACGCTACTGCCCAGTTATCGGAATTGCCTGCAACACTGCCAGCATTAGCTGGAAAAAAGCCGGAAAGCAAGGAAAAGAAGAAGGAAAAGCCCCTCAGGTTATTGGCATCATAGAAGCCGGAGCGAAGCAGGCATATGAAAAGGCAATTGCCCAAACCAGCGAACAATACCCTGAAAGACGCTGCAAACGTATCGGGATTATTGGCACAGAACTTACAGTCAATGTTCAAGCTCACGCTGAAAAAATTCTTCTTCTGCATCGAGATGCACTCAGTGAAGCTATCGGGCATCAACTCCCCATTATCCCCTATGAAAAAATTGCGAATGCATTAAAACCATCACTCGCTTCAACGGTTATCAACTACAATCGCACACCTCATATTGCCTTGATTCGTGAACATGAAGATGCCCACCACGGTGGAGCAACCAGGGGGCATCTTTTTCACTATGACCCACCACCCAATCTTCCGCACGATGTTGAAATAATAAGCCGTGACGGTCAAAAATTAGTAACCTTCGTAGATGAAGACCATATCCTCACAGAGTACGGCAGTATCAAAAAGGAGTGGAAAGTGCCAGTGAAAGAGTATCTTAACCAGATTTCAGAAGACTTGCGGAAGAACAAGATCACGTCACTTGTGCTAGGGTGCACTCATTTCGAATACTTCTCGAATGAATTTGGAAAAATTTTTCCTACCATGGAAGCCCGACAAGGCATCATTGCTCCGTCAGCTGTGTTAGCATTAGACTTAATTACTACCATGCAAAAGGGTGTACATGAATCCCCAAAAGCCGAACAGAACCCCAATAGCAACAAAGCTCCTGCCAAAGCCTATTTTTACTTTTCCGGCGATCAACCCACTCGTGACACTTTCGAAACATTGGAAATACCTTCAGCAACACTTGTGCAAGATTTGTAACTGCTGCAAATAAAGGAGATTTCTCATCATGTCTTCACCTACCAAAACTGGAAATAAAAAGCAGGTGAAGATTGAGGTCGGAGCACTTGGCATCATAATAGCTGTTGTTGCCATGATGCTTCACTCCTTACAGGCCATTTTTGGAAAGCTTCTCGTCCATGACCTTTCTGCAGAAACGCTTACTGTAGCAAGTCAGTTGTTGGGATCAGTAGTAATTTTACTTTTTTTTGGCATTGCTGGTGAGGTGAAAAATCTACTCAAACTCAGCAAAAAAAATATGCTTTTCCTCCTTATTTTTTCTCTTCTAGCTGGAGCCCTAGCTCCTATGCTGCTATACACCGGACTCCAAACTTCAAGCAGCCTAAATGGCACGTTACTTGGTAGAACTGAACCAGTCTTCGCCATTATCATCTCCATACTCTGGCTGAAAGAACAGTTTAAGATTGGTGATGGCATCAGTATGACCATTATGGTTATTGGAATGCTCACGATTGTGACCAAAGGTTTCCACGAAGGAATTAATCCCGCAGGAGGCGATGTCCTTATTATTGCTTCAGCATTATCTTGGGCAGCTGCCACAACAATCTACAAGAGGTTTCTTCCAAAGGTTTCCCAAGACATTGCAGTACTTTCAAGAAACCTAATTGGGGCTGTTTGCGTTCTAATTGTTTACCCCTTGGTCTTTCACGTTTCACTTAATTTTCAACCGCTACTCGATTCTCGCGTATTTGGAATACTCCTACTATTTGCCATTTTAGTAACCGTTGGCGCCCAGATGCTTTGGTACAAAGCAGTAGAACTTACCACAGTGAATAAAGCTTCGCAGGCCAGTCTCTCTAAGCCATTCTTTGGTGTGATCTTTGCCATGCTGATCCTAGGTGAGCAGCTGCTCGTTTTTCACTGGATTGGTGGCGTATTGATTATTGGCGGGTTGATTTTGACCACACAGCAAGGATGGGAAAAGAAGATCTTCAAAAAATATATTTCACAAAAGATCGAAGCTTAAAAATGGATTTTACACGCTGTATTCTCCTTTACTCAACTCCCATTCTCCAGTAGAATTGCCCCATGGAAAATCAGCATCTTTCACAGAAAAAACCTGAAAACACCTACGACATAATTATTGTCGGCGCTGGTCATGCTGGATGTGAAGCCGCCCTTGCAGCTGCCCGCATGGGATGTCGCACCCTCCAGCTCACCCTCAACATGGACAATGTCGCCCTCATGCCCTGCAACCCCTCCATCGGCGGCCCTGCAAAAGGCAATTTGGTTGGAGAAATAGACGCCCTAGGTGGCGAAATGGGCATCTGCACCGACAAAACATTTATCCAGATCCGCACCCTCAACGCCAGTAAAGGGCCTGCTGTCCAAGCTCTCCGTGCCCAATCCGATAAAAAACTCTACGGCATCGAGATGAAAAACACCCTCGAAAGCCAGAAAAACCTCACCCTCAAACAAGGTCTCGTTGCTGATCTCATAACAGAACCAGTGAAAGAAAACGCCCACCTCCCTGAAAATCCCCAGTGGAAAGTAACTGGAGTTATTACCAACACCGGCTACCACTATTTTGCCGATGCTGTGGTGATAACCAGCGGCACGTCTTTGGACAGCCGTATCATCATGGGCGAAGTAGCCTACTCCGGCGGACGTTCAGGGGAAAGCTCTGCCGTTCAGTTGTCCGATGGCTTGCGAAAACTAGGCATCAAACTCACCCGCTGGAAAACCGGCACTCCCCCCCGCCTTGATTGCAAAACGATCAACTACCCTTCCATGGAACTCCAACCGGGAAGCGACAAACCAATATATTTTAGCTGGCTCTTCAAAAACGACGCTGAATTTGCAAAAAAATACGCCGTCATGCCTGAAAATATTTGCACCTACTACGAGAAATGGGTGCAACACGGTTGGCGCCCCCAACTTCCTTGCCACTTGGTGTGGAGCAGCGAAGAAACAAAACGAATCGTCACCCAAAACCTTCACCGCGCCCCCATGTACAACGGCGTTATTGAAGGCGTTGGACCCCGCTATTGCCCTTCATTTGAAGCCAAGATAGCGAACTTCCCCAACAAAAAACAGCAGATGTTTCTCGAGCCCGAAGGCTGGAAAACCACTGAGGTGTACCTCCAAGGTGCCAATACCAGCCTTCCAGAAGACGTCCAAATCGCCATGGTACAAAGCATCCCTGGACTTGAAAACGCCGAGATCGTCCGCATGGGGTACGCAATTGAATACGACGGTGTCGCCTCCGGACAAATCACCAACGCCCTAGAATCCAAACAAGTCAGCCACCTCTATTTCGCCGGTCAAACCAACGGCACTTCTGGCTATGAAGAAGCCGCCGCACAGGGCTTTTTAGCCGGCGTAAACGCCGTTCTCAAACTCCGAAACCAAGAGCCCTTGATTCTCAAACGCAACGAAGCCTACATGGGCGTGCTCATTGATGACGTCATCACTTCAGAAATCCTAGAGCCGTACCGATTGCTCACCTCCCGCGCCGAATACCGTCTCCTCCTCCGCAACGACAACCCCGACCTCAGGTTAACCGAAAAAGGCCGCCAACTTGGTCTCATTTCCGATGAACGCTATCGCCATTTCTCTAACAAAAAAGATCAGCTTGAAGAAACCCTAAAAAAACTGAAGAAAGAAAAGATCAAACTTCCCGAAGAATTGCGCAGTGTCGCCCTTTCCGACTACCTCCGCCGCCCTGAAATTACATTTGCTTCAATCACGACAGCGTTTCCAGAATATGCACCCCTGTCCCCTGACGTGCAACAACAACTCGAAGTCCAGATCAAATACGAAGGCTACATCGAAAAACAGCAAGCCCTCGTCGAGAAATTCAAACAAACCGAAGAAAAGAAAATCCCCGATTGGATCGACTACACCGAAATCCCCGGCCTCCGCAACGAAGCCCGCGAACGCTTCAAACTCACCCGCCCCTACTCCCTTGGACAAGCCTCCAGAATTTTTGGAGTCACCCCTGCAGATGTCTCGATTTTGCTGGTGTGGATTGAGAGTAAGGCGAGGAAGATGCATGCTATTGCAGAAAAAGAAGCAACGTAACTAACGTAAGTTCTTTTAGAGTGTCATCCTGAGCGAAGTCTTCGAAGTCGAAGGATCTCTTCGAACAATTTTGGGATAATAGAAACCCCACCTGGCACGAAGAGATCCTTCGCAAAAGCCTCAGGATGACACAGGTAGAGATTGTTTTACTTTCACACAATCGAACTCAGGTTAAATAGCACTCGTAAGACAACTATAAAACCAAAATTTTATTTTGACCTTGGTAGTTTTATAATCAAACCGAGACAAAAAGAAACCCTACTCCATGCCAATAAAAACCATCGGACACGAAATCCCCTTCAATTTTTCCTCTGTGAAAAAAGCACTCGCAGTCAACGCCCATCCCGACGATGCCGAATTTTTCGCAGGCGGGACGATTGCCCAGCTCACCAAAGCTGGTGTTGAAGTCACAGCACTGTATCTGACTTCCGGCGACAAAGGCAACTACGCACTGGTGCAAGATGGATTACGAAAAGGCCATGGTTCGCAACACACAACCAAAGAACTCGTCGAACTCAGGGAACGAGACGCCAAAGCCTCAAACGACTGCCTTGGCATCAAGGAAAGTATTTTTCTCAACATGCCCGATGGTGGTTTGGTTGATCTCCGCAGCGAAATGGAAGAACAGATTTGCCTACTCGTGAGAAAGCTCAAGCCCGACCTCATTTTCAGCTTCGATCCCTGGAAACAATACGAACTCCATCCCGATCATCGTGCCATCGGATACGCCTGTTTAGATGCGCTTCTCGCCGCAGAAAACACCCTCTTTCACCCTGAGCAACTCACCGCCAAACTTCACCCACACAAAGTCCCCCACGTCCTTCTCTATCAAACTGACAACCCCAACCTGAAAGTCGATATTTCCGCAGAAATTCTAAAAAAAATCAACGCCGTTCTTGCCTACAGCACACAATATTTGGATCCCCAAGCCACTACCAAAGAAATTACTGACTACAACGCGCAACTTGCCGTAGAAGCAAACGTAAAAGCAAAATTCATCGAAACATTTCATTACATCCCAAGCCTGTGAGGAAATCATGCCACCAACAAAACGTGCAGCAGGTAAAACCAAACCCCAACCAGAAGAAAAAAAACAAGCAAAATTACAGGAATCTTCCATCGTTGCCTTCCTAGTGCGCGAATACTGGGATCAACACACCCGCATGAACGGTCTTCGAACCGAAGGATTCCAACTGGCGCAGATTTATTTCTCCATCGCCGGTCTTTTTGTCGGTGCAGTGACAGTACTTTCCAAGGTAATGTCCGACAACTATCTTAGCTATTTCAAGTACTCCTTCTTCTTCTTTTTTATCCTCTTTCTTTTTGGTCACAGCATCTACCAGGCTCTTTGTAACACGATTCGTGATGAACTAACAATGGACACCGCGCTCTTTTTTATCCGTGCATTTTTTGTTGAAAAAGGCCTGCTCCATCCCTATGTGTTCTACTACAATGGCCCCTACAAAGATTCCAACTTCGATCTCGGACAATGGCATGGGCACAGGGATAATGTCGTCTACCTTACACAATTCACCGGCATGCTGAACATCATCATTCTCGCCACCGGACTTGCCAGCCTTTTCTGGGCACTCTCTGACGCTGCCGGGCAGAATGTCACGCTTTTTATTCAGCTCTCTGTACTGGTTGGTGGGTTCGTTTTACTCCTCGCTTTGGCGTATGCAATTTATCGCAGAATTTTCTACTACAACTACATCGACCGCGCCGAAAAAATGCTACATCCCATCAGAAAAGGCATTTGGGATAGTGTAGAAAAAGATATTCTGGGCGGGTAACGGTACAAACCTTTCACACGAAAGGGAAGCTCACGAAGCGAAGAAATTGGAACACGTAAAAATCCCTAGAAACCCCACAGTCATTGACAAACACCCCCTTCTCCGGTAGTGTAGGAATATGTCTTTTACAGCATGGAGCTGCACATGATAATCGTTATGAAAGTCGGGGCACCATCGAAAGAAATTGATGCCGTATCCCAGTTTATCCGCGATGCTGGTCTTACCCCACACCCTATGATTGGTGTTGAGCGAACAGTCTTTGGCGTTATAGGTGATATTGATAAATCCTTTGAAGAACGAGTGCAGACTTTTGAAAGCGTAGATATCGTTCAGCGCGTGAGTAAGCCATACAAGCTTGCAAGCCGACAGGTCGCCACAAACGATTCTGTGGTGTATGTCGACGGTGTACCGGTTGGAGGGGAACATTTCACCGTGATCGCTGGACCTTGCTCTGTCGAAACCGAAGAGCAGATCATTTCCACTGCCAAAGCCGTAAAAAAATCCGGCGCAAAATTACTTCGTGGTGGGGCCTACAAACCTCGCACAGGCCCTTACGCATTTCACGGACTCGGTGAAGATGGTCTCAAACTTCTCGCCCTCGCCAAGAAAGAAACCGGACTCCCCATCGTTGCCGAAGTAAAAACTCCTGCCCTCGTAGAACTCGCTTGCCAATATATTGATGCAATCCAGATCGGTGCTCGCAACATGCAAAACTACGACCTCCTGATCGAAGCCGGAAAGTCAGGAAAACCAGTCATTTTAAAACGCGGACTCTGGGCAACCTACGAAGAATGGCTTCTCGCCGCTGAGTACATCCTTTCCCAGAACAACCCCAATGTGATCCTCTGCGAACGAGGCATCCGCACCTTTGAAACCTATACACGCAACACATTCGATATCGCCGCTGTTTCCGTCATTCATGAGCTTTCCCACCTCCCCATCATCACCGATCCAAGCCACGCCGTTGGCAAATGGAAATTTGTCGAACCGATGTCGATGGCTTCAGTCGCCGCAGGGGCAAACGGACTTATGATTGAAGTGCACCCAAACCCGGATAAAGCCTTCTCCGACGGCAACCAGTCGCTCACGTTTGAAAATTTCGACAAACTCATGAACAACATAAAACCATTACTTCAGGTAATGAAAAAAAGCCTATGAAACGCATACTTCTTTCAACACTAATTCTCGGTCTTATAGTTGCCACAACACCTAGTTTCGCTGCAGACAGCGCAACAAAAACTACCAAGATCAAGCAAAAGCTATTTACTAATGCACCACACTTCTCTGCCAATTATGTTGGAGTGAAAGGTGAAGTTGTTCCAATTACCATCGCCACCGTAAAAGGCAAAGTAAAAACATTTACCTCCCAAATCACCATCGCTGATGCGTTGAAGGAAAACAACATTCCTTTCTCAGCAGACGATGAAATTACTCCCCCAGTAACCAACGTCGTTGCACCTGACATTGAAATAACCGTTGTTAAAGTTGAGATTCAAACAGTGACCAAAACCGAAGTGATTCCCTTCACAACGGAAACACAATTGGATACCTCGCTTAATCTAGGCGAGGAAAAACTAGTTCAGTCCGGCATCGATGGTGAAGCCATTATTGACTATCAGATCACTCTCAAGGATGGGGTAGAAGCTTCAAGAAAAGAATTGAAACGGAATGTAACAAAAGCTACCGTCACCAAAATTATTGCCCAAAAATACCCCTATCTAGGATCAGGAGATGCCACATTTTACGGATCCAGTTGGACTGTCGACAAGTTCGTTTGGTATCGCAGGAAATTTGCCACTAGTGGAAACAAATTTGCAGCGCATCGCACACTTCCTCTAGGAACAAAAGTATTAGTAGTCAATGATTACAAAGGCCGTTACTACGGTAAATCAATAGTAGTCAGCATTCTCGATCGCGGACCTGAGCGACCAGATCGCATTATCGATCTTTCCTATTGGGCTTTTGATGCCATTTCCAATCCAGCCGCCGGATCAACCCCAGTAAAAATCTACAAAGTTGCAGATTATCAATAACCCCACTATGGATCGTTTCCACGCAAAAAAATCCCTCGGTCAGAATTTTCTGATCGACAACAATATCCTCTCCATCATCGCCCACGAATCCGAACTGAACGACACTGATGTTGTTGTCGAAGTTGGCCCAGGGCAGGGAGCGTTAACTCAAGTACTGGCAGAGAAAGCCAAACAAGTCATCGCTTTCGAAATCGACGGCCGCCTCATCCCGATCCTTGAAGAAAAGTTTGGGCAAAACGAAAAGATAACCATCATTCATCAGGATGCCGTCTCAGTAGACCTTGACGCTTTTTTAAAAAGCTCAGGAATCACGACGTACAAGTTTGTTGCCAATCTCCCCTACTCAGTAGGCACTACCGTTTTACAACGGTTTTTACGCACTTCCAACCATCCGCAGTTGAGCCTGCTCATGCTGCAGCGAGAAGTAGGAGAAAAGATTGTAGCCCAAGCTCCAGAGATGAGTTATCTCGCCACCTTTGTGCAACTTTTCGGAAAAGCCGAATTAGTGAAACGCGTATCCCGCAACTGCTTCAACCCCAAACCCAAAGTCGAGTCCGTTCTCATAAAAATCATCCCCCACAAAAAGCCCCTACTGCCTTTGGAAAAGCTAGAGCTTTTCCTTACCCTAGTGAAAGCCGGCTTTTCCAGAAAACGAAAAATGCTCCTCCCCGTACTGGCATCAGTGTTCAAAATCTCGCAGGGTGATCTCGCCCAAGCCTTCGCAGAAGCAGCAATAAATCCGCAAAGTAGACCACAGGAAATAGTGGTTGGGCAATGGCTTACACTTTTCAGTCTTTTAGAAAATCAACTTTAGCTTTATACTAGTAAAGTGGTTGAACGCCCATTGGTTCATTCACAGCAGTTTTTATGGTGGTCGTAGCTCAATGGTAGAGCACCGGGTTGTGGTCCCGGTGGTTGTGGGTTCGAGCCCCATCGACCACCCCATTCCTCTGTAACAGATTAGCTAGTCTACTCTGAAAGTTACTAGTTTGAAAAAAAATCATTTTTTTAGCATTATTTTTCTGTTTGCTATTGCAGCGTGTTGCAGTAGCGTAACCTACGCCATAGCACCTCCTGATTTTTTATTTACGGTGGCAACCTATTTCTGGCAGCTATTCTCCTTTCTTTTCGCTATTTCACTAGGTCTTGGAAGTTTTTTCCTCCTAAATGTGAAGTCGCTCTATCAGTATTTTAGAAAAAGACCATTGTTGTTTATTGCAGCAATTATCCTTCTTGTTTCCTTTTGCGCCATAGTTGCCTACGTCTACGATCAGTCGCTCCAAAAAAATGCCTACGAGACATGGTTGCAACAGCAGCAACAACTAACCCCATAAATTTTTTATGTTGAAAAAAAATATCATTGGCATCTTCTTAGTCCTACTCGGTGTAGCAATAACCTTAACAACCCAGCAAATACTCGCTATTAAAGGGATCACGCTTGAGTTGCCTTTTGCCAAACCCACTCCTACTGCAACCGTAGAAAGTACCGCAACACCTCTCCCTTTCACTCCGACACCCCTAGCAACTTTGGTTACAACACGAGATAAACCAATTCAAATGGAAAAAATAGATTGGGAAGGAAACCCATCTGCACAGAGGAATTTTCGTGGCACAATGTTGATTGTTTCGGGTAAGGATAGCCAAGGCCGAGACATGGTATTTCAGGCCGAACTCAACCGCAAACAAGAAGCAGATAAAGGTGGATACCTGCATTATTATTGGTTTCATGGGCTTGTGGCAGGAGAACACATCTCTAAATCACAGAATAGTTACCGAGACAAAGTTGCCATAACAACAGGGGAGCTTGTCTCGCAATATGATACCTATATTGCAAGTGATTTTTCCTCACGTGAAAAAATAGAAGCGACCTTTCTCCTCAATGAGGGAAAGAAACTTTCCCTGCACGTCCAAGGATTTCAAGGTGATTTCATTATTAAAAATACACCAGAGTACACTGAATATGTTGACTTGGGCACAGCTACAGTTGATTACGGCGGAGAAACCATTCCGGCTAGAGCCTGCCTGTTTTCTATCGCCAGCATGGACTATAGTGTTGCTTTATTTCCTTTTCGAGAAGGCAAAGAAATTGCAACAGTTCATGAATTTTGGCTGTGGGATGACGAAGGAGATTTTTATGTAATCGGCAAAGGCATCGTAAACAACCCTGTGCCTCGCCGAGCTTCGCATGAGTTATCACTGTATCGAGAAGAAGCCACGGGAAAGCGGGAGAAAGGGTTTCAAGTCGGTCTAGATTTTTCCCAACAGCAGGGTAAAATCAACTGGAATATTGCCCTACCAGATCTCCACGGAGACACGTTTACTTTGGAGGCAGCAAATCCAATAACGGCAAATCAGGATAGAGGATTGGTTCGTGGGGTATTGAAGAAAAAGGCAGGGGCAGAAACAAAGACCGTACAAGGATTTTACGTGTTTATACAAAGTCAGTAGGAGATTATCCCTATCGCAACCCTCTATAAATCCGCTCTCACAGAAATGGTTCCGCACCCTACGCCGCTCATGTTGAGCTTGCTTCACTCTTTTTATGCTGATAATGGTCCTGTAGAACGGGTGTATGCGCGTCTTGGGATCTCATTCAACTTTCAAGATTTTTTTGTTGTGCAACAGGGCGAACTCTTTATCGATAGGAAGAAAGAGCTCGCCTCATTTTTCCCCCTCACCTCAGTTTCATTGAGAAAAGCAGGAGCAAAGACCTTTCTAAAGCACCTTTGGATAACCCTCAATAACGGAGTGCGATTAACATTTTTCTTCAAAACGAGACCACTCGATGAGCTTACTTATGAACTACTAACCGCCGTAACAAAATCTGCTGATGGAGAAGATTTTTCAGGTTGCTTACGCCAATTTTTATTACTCTACGAAACGATCATTGAAGTAAACATTCAAACGGATAGGATTGTAAAAAAATCATTGGCATTGCTCGGGAAAGATGCATTATCGCACATCGGCAAACCGATACTTCCTTCACTACCTAATCTGGAGAGCCTTGGTATGCACACCTGGTTGGGAAATGGCATTGATATTGCTGATGAGCATCCATTTGTGCACAGCAACTCCGCAGAGGTACCTGTTGCAAAAGAAAATGAGAAACCATGTACAATGCCACATCACAAAGCTGCAATTACTGCTGCGCAGCGAGCCTTGGGAGTTCGAGAGTTTGGGCGTTGGGTTACTGTCCGCTGGGTTACTATTTTGCGTGGAAAGCTTTTTGCTATTGCAGATAGATTGCAGTTATCTTCACCGCAGCTACTGTATTTTGCCACGCTTGAAGAAATACTAGCTGAACGAGTACATGAGGAAGTTTGTAAAGAAAGAAAAGTTACATATGAACAACATTTCCAATCTCGAAAGAGCCAATCACCGTCTGCATCCAGCACCAAAGAAAAAATATCATTAAAAAATGTTTCTCCAGGAAATGCTAGAGGAGTACTTTGTTCTCTTGATCAGTTGGAGAAATTTTCAAAACAACGAGACTGTATCCTGTGCACAGATCAGTTAACACCTGATTTAGTCACCGTATTTCCTCTTATAAAAGGAATTTTATCTCTACATGGTGGTATTTTATCTCATGTAGCCATTGTTGCCCGTGAGGTTGGTATCCCTGTTATTTGTGGGGTTACACCTTCTCAATTGGGTCTTACTCTGGGAGATGAGGTGGTGTTGGATAGCAGTAAAACAAACAGCATTATTACCAAAGGAAGGGAATGAGACGGTATGGTGTCTTCTCACAATACTCTTTATATGCAGGGAAAGTAGAAAGCAACATCCGTTCTTCTCTGGTAATCCTCATCACAATGAGCAGTGGCAAAGGGAGAAGCGCGATCAGTGCCCAATATGATCCAAGAATTACTGGCGATGCTCCATAGGTCATCACAACAGCAAGATACATTGGGTGCCTCACTGAGGCGTAGGGACCATTGGTGACAATACGTTGATCTTTTTCGACTTCAATAACACTTGCTGCATAGGCATTGGTTAGTACCACCCAAGCGTAGAGACCATATCCGAGTAAAAATATGATAACAGCAACGATGATTACCCCTACTGAAACAGAAGACCACCCGAATTTACTATCAAATCCAGGTACAAAAAAGGCAATAAGGAACATAAGAGAAGAGAGCATAGAAATTAGTTTCTGATCGGCATCTTTTTCTTTGGTTTTTAGCCTTCTTTCTAAACTCTCGGGATTGCTAAAGAAAAGATAGATAAACAAGGTAATAGTAGGGATAAAAAGCACTAAACAATACAGCCATGCTTGCCAGTATAGAAAAGATCCCTTAGGAACGAAAAGTAAAACCATGAGACCTACTACAGCGAACAGTACTTTTCCAAACACCTCGAGCAGTAGTTTTTGTTTATTCATAGAATGGGAAATGCAGTATTTGAAATTCATTCAATGCCTTGATTTCGACCAGTAGTATTGTAATGTGATTTTGACATATGAAATCGATACTGTCATTACGAGTGAGTCCACGAGCGTAGTAACCCCACCGGGTTAATATACCCCAAGGGATTGCCTCATCGCAAAAGCCCTCCCAACAACATTTATACGTCGAACTCACGTTAAATAAACAGCACAATCCCCCAAAAGGAGAAAAAAATGCCCCTCAACCTTTTCAGCTACGCCACCCACTCCCCCACAGACGCCCTAACCCCGCATCAAATCACTCGCCGTGACCCACGTCCCGATGACGTGGTTATCGAAATCCTCTACTGCGGAGTTTGCCACTCCGACCTCCACCAAGCCCGCAACGACTGGGGCGGCAGTAAATATCCCTTGGTTCCTGGACATGAGATTGTCGGTCGTGTCACCAGTGTTGGTGCCGACGTGAAACAGTTCAAAACAGGTGATGCTGTCGGTGTTGGTTGTTTGGTTGACTCCTGTCAGCAGTGTCCATCCTGTGCACAAGGATTGGAACAATATTGCCATCAGGCAGCAACGCCCACCTACAACGGAACCGACCGCCACGACGGCATGCCAACGTACGGTGGCTACTCCGAAAAAATCATCGTATCCGACAAGTTTGTAGTAAAAGTCCCTGACAATCTCGAATTAAACGCCGTCGCCCCCTTACTCTGTGCCGGAATCACCACATGGTCGCCCCTTCGCCACTGGAAAGTCGGAAAGGGCAGCAACGTTGCCGTTATCGGCCTCGGCGGACTAGGACACATGGCGTTAAAATTGGCAAAAGCTCTCGGTGCTAGCGTTTCACTCTTCACCCGCTCATCCGGCAAAGAACAGGACGCACTTCGCCTCGGAGCTGACACCGTTATTCTTTCCACGGACACTACACAGATGGCAGCACAGCAAAGAAAATTTGACCTCATCATCGATACCGTACCCTACGCCCATGACCTCAATCCCTACCTACCGACACTTTCCGTAAACGGCACTCTCGTACTGGTTGGGCTTCTCGGCAATCTCGAACCAGCACTCAGCACTGTCCCTCTCATCATGGGCAGAAAATCAGTCGCCGGTTCAGTCATCGGCGGTATTGCCGAAACACAAGAAATGCTCGACTTCTGCGGGCAGCACAACATCACAGCAGACATTGAAATGATAAAGATCCAAGAAATAAACGAAGCCTACGAACGCATGCTCAAAAGCGATGTGAAGTACCGCTTCGTTATTGATATGGCATCACTCAAAGCTGAAAAACAAAGCGCATAGCAGCTCCCTTGTACGGAACAAACATCTTTGTTCCCCACGCGGATGGGGTGTTCAGGAGCATCGGTTCTTGTGTCATCCTGAGCGAAGTCCTCGAAGTCGAAGGATCTCTTCGAACACTTTCAGGGTAACAGTACCCCACCCTACTACGAAGAGATCCTTCACAAAAGTCTTAGGATGACACCAGTAGGAGCTTTGATACGTTCACACAATGTTGCTTACACCCAACTCACGCTACACTATACCCATGAACCACCCAAGCAAAAACTTCAATTCTTTTGTGACCAAATGCAAACAATGGATCACTTCCCCCCTCGCAAACAACCACCTCCGTTTGCTCTCTTTGTTCGTTTTTCTTACATCTCTAGTAATCGGCTTTGGTACGAGAATTGTCGCTGTTTTTCAGGATACAGAATCGTTTGGAGATGTGGCGAGAGACTTGTACGTCTACCAAGGAATGTGGAAAGGAACTTTTCCACTACTCGGGCCAGAATCTTCTTTTGGGCTCTTTCACTTGCCACCCTTGTATTACTATCTTGTTTGGCCGTTCACCATCTTTAGCCCAAATCCTATCTGGCCGGCTCTAGTCAGCGCCGCATTATCATTTCTCTCTATTCCTCTGTTCGCCTTTCTCGTCTACAAACTCTTGCAAGGAACGCAGAAAGAATACAGATTTTTCTTATCAGCCCTAGCAGGGCTCTGGTGGAGTTGCCTATTTCCCGATGTTCTACTTGCCAACCGAGCATGGAACCCGTCACCCAGCAGTTTCTTTCTCTTTGCCTTTATTCTTACCTGGAACTGGCTCTGGGAAAGCATCCCAAATTACACCAACCCTGTTAAAAACACAGCGCAGCCGAGCCCAAAAAAGCAATTACTTTTCACAAGAAGTACCTTGCTTTGGGCACTTTACGGTTTTCTTTTTAGCTTGCTAACAAGCATGCACTCCAGTCTTTGGTTTCTTCTCCCACTCTTATTTATCGGAACACTGCTGCTATTTTCCTACGCAAAAAGAAACTATATTGGCCCAGTGATTTCACTTCTTGTCTCCACTCTTTTTGCGCTCCCTTATCTTGTTGGGGAAAGCAACTCATCCTGGGGAAACACAAAGAAGTTAGTTGAGGTGCTTACTACCCAATCAACAAAAAGCACATTATTCAGCGTTATAGATCGGCTCTTTTTCACCTTGTTTGAGAACAGCAAACTCGCCTATTTTTTTATACCAAACCTCTTTGTATTTGCTTGTTTTTTTGTAACGGTAGTAGCCCTTCTCAGCCTTCTTTCTTTCAAGGGAAATAAAACAATCTACTACAGTTTTATTTGGCTCTACGGATTGTTTTTGCTCATAGCAGCAAATTTTCAAGGACCACTGTATATTCACTATTTACTCCCGATATGTTCGTTACCTGTAACTGCTTCACTCACAGCATTGGCCTATTTTCCTTTTAACAGGAACGTTTTGACAAAGTTACTAGCAGGTTTTATTATCTTTTCTCTTCTGCTTTCTTTCTATGCAAATATGCATAATCTCAAAGCGTATCTTTCGGCAAAATATGGGCCAGTGCGGTTGGTAAACACGCAGGATATCATCGATGCAATCAAAGAAATTCCAACTAGATCGATAGTGTGTGTAGATCCACGATACCTAGAGAGTTATCACTATATTGACGAGTTTATAACAAAAAATAAGATTGTCTGGCATCGTTACGGTGATTGTCAGCAAAGTCAGATATATTTGTTAAGGAACTATGCTCTTGATATCAAGAGCATTGATATTCCTCACGATCCAAGACAGCAAAGCACTTTTTACTACAACTACATCCATACAGGCCCCGTAAAACAGACAATGTCAGAAAGCGGCTGGGTGTTCTGGAAAGAGGTGGGGAATCATCAGGTGTTTAAGGCTGTTGGACAGGGTTGATCGCAGTATTACGTTCGTTAATAAACGCTAGTAAAGTATGTTCATTAAAGGCAGAATCCGAAGGCATTTTGTTTTCTTTTACACAGTACGACCAAAGAGGAATTATTACTTCAGCAAGGAAGCGCTCTTCCACATCATGACCAAATTCTGAAGAGATGTACTGCTGCAAAAGCTGACCATTATTTGTTCGATCTCTCAATGCTGCTGTCGCAGCAACAGCAAGGAGAAGTAGGGTATTTTTTGTCCCATCTGGTTCAGTGCCAAGGTCTTTTTTGACTCGTGTTCGATAATCAGCTGCTGTCATTTGACCAAGTAGATCAGCAACGATAATACGCAAGGCTCTTTTCTCTTCTTTCACTCTGTTTTCACCAGAGAAAGCCGTACTAATCATTCCCAAATCTAGTTTGAAGGTTCTGTTTTCCTGCCAATGAAGTTGCGCAACCTGTTGTGGTTTATTTCTATCGTAGTCTGCGTAATTAACTATTCTCAAAATTGTAGCAATCTCGCTTTCATGATAATTCGCCCTAGCAAGAAAATCCTGAACAACAGAGGCTTTTGGAGAAACGCTTGTGGGAGCTCCATATTTTTCTTCAGCAGCACCAAGATCATGAACAACTGCTGCGGTGACATCGTATTCATCACCCCTTGTGCATAACGCGGCAGTAAAACCATAAGTATGGTACATTTCTCGTACTATTTGCGTGCATTATAACGTATTTGTTTAGCCGTTTGCTTTCGTCTCTGAGATAGTTTTTAGCAAGTTGGAGAAGTCTTGGGATCTGGCTATATCGTTGTGTAAATGCCTCATATCCTGAGCAATTTTCGCCAGGTGGTCTCCAAATCAAATGCATCAAGTAAAGCGCTCTTCTTGTAGCAAATTTTTCTCGCGTAGTAGTACGTAGAAGTTTATTTCTACATGATAGAGAATGTCTATATTGTCCTGCTAAGACGTGCTCTCTCCTTACGCTCACTCCATCTTTCGAGAAAAAGTAATTGTATAGCAAAGTAATAAAAATAATATAAAAATGACTAATTGATAGTTGATAGTGGTATTTATAATATATAAATTGATAAGTGTTTGTGGGTGTTTTTGTTGTTTATTTCAATCAGTAGAAAGCAACTGATTCATTACATATAAGATTTTATTCAATCCCCATTCCGCTATAATGCCTGTAAGGAGCCACCATGCAGGCACTAAAACAACACTACGATTACACCATCGCCGGAGCCGGAGCCTCAGGCCTCAGCCTAGCTTGTGACATTGTGCAACATCCCGCCCTCTGTGACAAAGCACTCCTCCTCCTCGACCCCGTATCCAAAAACACCAATGACCGCACTTGGTGTTTCTGGACGAACGAAGCTACCACTGTTGATCATCTCATCACCCACACCTGGAAAAAATTACGCCTACAAAACCACGAAGAAGTGATTACTCGAGAGCTGGAAAATTACCATTACGCCTACGTTCGAGGTCTGGATTTTTACAACCACACGCAGGAAATGCTAAGAAAAAATCCAAACGTGCAGATGCTTCAAGCCAGAGTAGAACACTATGCAGAAGATCAAAACGGAAATGGTGCAGTAACAGCTCAAGGAAGAGTTTTTTCTACGAATTGGTTATTCGACAGTACCCCCACCAAAAGCCAGTCTCATGCAAGTCAAAAAGCAAATAATTTCTCACTCCTCCAACACTTCAAAGGCTGGGAAATTACTACCGAAAAAGACTGCTTTAATCCAGAAGTCGCAACGTTTATGGACTTCCGCACCGAGCAGCAAGGACAGGTACGATTCTTCTACATCCTGCCCTTTTCTCCAACCAAAGCGATGATTGAATTTACCGTCATTTCGCAACAACTCTTACCCACTCACGAGTACGATGTTATTTTACGTGAATACATCGAAAAACAACTCAACATTGCTTCGTATACAATCCTCCACCAAGAGCACGGCGTAATCCCTCTCAATACAAAAAGACATCCGAGACAACTTGCAGAAAGAGTGATGAGTATCGGTGGGAAAGCCGGTATGATTCGTCCATCCACAGGGTTTTGTTTTTCCAATATCTTAAAAGACAGTGCAGCCATTGCCGAGTCTCTCGCCTTAACCGGACAACCTTTTCACAAGGAAGAAATGCCAAGTCGCTATCGTCGATACGATGCGTTGTTATTTGACATTCTATTGAACCAACACTACCCACTAAGTTCAGTATTTATGCAACTGTTTCGAAATAACAGGATAGAGAATGTGTTTAAATTTCTTGATGGCACAGCAACTGTTTTGGAAGATTTCTCAGTAATCAACTCACTACCAAAGAGCATTTTTCTAAAACCACTTGTCAGGCAGATTATTAGGGGAATGTAACAGTCATTCTAAATATAAAGTTATAGAGCTAAGTCACTAGTCACATGCTCTTTAATTGTCTTTCGAATTAAGTAAGCAACCTGCCAATCCAGATAACAATCGCAGCCCCAATCACTGCAACTAGCAAGCTATAAAGATTGAAGCCCGTCACCCCATCCTGCCCAAAAAAATTCATAACAAAACCACCAACCAACGCCCCCACAATCCCAAGGACAATATCCATGAGTATGCCTTGTCCCCCCGTTTTCATAATCATTGAACCAATCCAGCCAGCCAGTGCACCCAGAACAATCCATGCAATTATATTCATAGCCGCAAACTCCTTCTTCGTTACTTAGTAGTGGTTTATGACGGACGAAATCTGAACAGTTTTTACACGCTCAAGCTATTGGTATTAACAACATCAGTTCTGAGCATGCAACAGATACGACACTAAGAAAATGAAAGTCTTACCGCCACTATTGCTAAAAAGACGTGCTAAGTCCTTAGGTCCTTTTTGGGTAACAAAATGGTTGAAAGAAATACCAAACAATCGTGTCGTAAACAGCAGAGATTACCTAATAAGGTTAAAGAGCAATTGCAGATCTTTATTAAGAAGCAATAGATGAAGCGAGATATTGCATCGGAAAATAATCACCATAAAAGGAGAATCACATGCTTAGCACACAAGCTCAAAATCAAGGGAGCAGAGATCAACGAGGTTTCGCCTCAATGACTTCTGCGCAGCAAAAAAAAATCGCCAGTATGGGTGGGAAAGCCGTTAGCCAGGATCGTCAACACATGGCCGAAATCGGACGTAGAGGAGGGAAAGCCTCACATGGTAGTAATCGCCAAGCATCCGTAGCATAGTAAATTGTTGTTTTTGATGAGAGGTAAGCAATAAAGTAACGAGGGCATTCAAGAAGTAAGAAAAGAAATGGCACTAGCAAACAGCCTTTTCTTTCGAAAAGAAGGCTGTTGTTACCTCAGTGAAACAGATGTTAGGCGATGTGTGCAAAACTCATCCATAACAGATTAGGGTAGTACGAGTTATACAAGATGAACCACAGCAGTACATCAGTTGTAATAACTACAACTAAAAAACAGAGCCTTCTGCTCAACAGAAAATAGAATTACTAGGAGAAGAGCGAGGCTGTGTAAAGAGGGGAAAATGAAGGAAGAACTTTTTGTACGACATTATGAAGACTATTCGGACGCAATTTTTCGACACTGCTACTTTCGAGTTTCGGATCGTGAACGGGCAAAAGAGTTGATGCAGGAATGCTTTATGAAGACATGGGAGTATGTTTGTAAAGGGCAGCAGATCGAAAATATGAAAGCATTTCTCTACAAAGTTGCAAATAATTTGATCTGCAACGAGGCACGAAAAAAAACAACAAAATCCCTCGAAATACTTAGTGAATTTGGGGGTGAGCCAGGGGTAGTAAGCAAAGAAATCAGTTTTGCGCACTTGGATGGAAAAGAAGCTGTCGATATACTCAAAAAGATCAATGAGCTTTACCGTGATCCCATAGTGTTAAAATTTATTGATGGATTTACAATAAAAGAAATAGCACAAATACTGGATCTGACTCAGAATGTTGTATCAGTTCGTATTCACCGCGGGCTCAAGCAACTGCGTAAAATATTTGAGGCAAACACCATCGAAGACCAAAATCATGGAAAAAAAAGTAATGCAATTTTTTACAAACCCCACAACAAAACAGCGTTTAGAGGAAGAAAATAATTATTTGCAAGAGGATGCCTCCAGTGAGGCAATAGAAAAGCTATTTCAGGAACTAACACAAGTAAAACTTGAAGCAGCAGAAAAAGAGGCATCGAAAGAAAAAATACTCCAAAGTATGAAAAAAAAAGAGTTTAGATGTCCGATACTTAGGACTATTGTTTTCTTGATTAAAAAAGTAAGAAAACAATATTCTTCAAATAAAGCCACCAGTGACTGTTGCATATACTCGTAGAGACTTTTTTCTCCTAACTTACTAAACCACATACACGCGAGCACTGTTTCTAATGCCTCTTGTCAGGTATACTTGCTTGTGTCTTCTCAGTTTTTTAGAAATTGTCCTGATTGCTAGGGTATCTTGGCGCCTGCTGAATCAAGCTTAATGAGCAAGTTCTGAACACTATTTCAGCATTTCCTCATTAAGCTTCGGCAGTCGGAACTCCAAGCAATACTCCTCTTCAGCCCTTTTTCTCAATGCTCTAGAAGGCACACATTCCTAATCTTGGGGTATCCAGTATGGACACAACCATCCACGAAGTCTCTGCCATGGTGGCAGGACGAAAGCTGACGTTAAAAACCGGCTTTCTCGCGCCACAGGCTTCAGCAGTTTGCTGGGCTCAGTACGGCGACACCGTAGTTTTTGCAACCGTTTCTCTCTCGGAAAAAGCGGCTACCGGCATTGATTTCATGCCTCTAACCGTCAATGTGGAAGAAAAGTTTTACGCTGCCGGAAAGATCGGTGGAAGCCGTTTTATCCGCCGCGAAGGACGTCCATCAGACAGCTCCATTTTGGCCTGTCGCCTTGTTGACCGTCCATTGCGCCCTCTTTTCGACAAAAACGTCCGCAACGAAGTACAGATAGTCACCACGATCATGTCCACAGACTATGACAACCAACCCGACATCCTTGCTATCATTGCTTCATCCGCAGCGCTACACCTTTCCGAAGCCCCATGGGCTGGCCCAGTTGGTGGTGTTCGCGTTGGACTCGTCAACGGTGAACTCATCCTCAACCCCAACCTCGAACAGCTCAAAGTCGGTGATCTCGACCTTGTTGTCGCCGGTACATCCGACGCCGTCGTCATGGTAGAAGCGGGCGCCAATCAGGTTGCCGAAGATAAAATTATCGACGCCATCGATTTTGGTCACAAAGCCATTGCAGCAATTACCGATCTCCAAGAACAACTTCGCCAGAAAGCTGGAAAGCCAAAAGTTACCTGGGATCTTGCAAAGATTCCTGCTGGCCTGATCGACCAGATCAGCGAACAGTATAAGCAGAAAATCACCGAAGCTCTTTTCTCATCACTATCGAAAAAAGATAAGCAACGCGTTGTTGATACTTTGAAAGACGAAGTCATCGCAACATTCGTTGTCCTCGATGAAACAAACCCAGAACACTCCATCACAAAAATTCACGTCTCTGATGCCTACGATTCCATCATCCGCAGCATCACCAGAAAATCGATTATCGAACAAGGTTTGCGCGTAGACGGACGAAAAACCGACCAAATCCGCGACATCAACTGTCAGGTCGGTATTCTCCCCCGTCAGCACGGAACAGCGTTATTTACCCGTGGTGAAACACAGGCACTAACCATCACAACACTTGGTGCACCTTCTGACTCCCAAATCATCGACGGTATCGGCGAAGAAGAAGAAACCAAGAAACGTTATATGCACCACTACAATGCGCCTCCCTACAGCCTAGGCATCGTTGCCCAACTCCGTGGCCCAAGACGCCGCGAAATCGGCCACGGTCACCTTGCAGAAAGAGCTTTAGCACCAGTACTTCCAACCGAAGAACAGTTTCCGTACACACTTCGTCTCGTCTCTGAAGTCCTTTCCCAGAACGGTTCTTCTTCCATGGCCAGCACATGCGGAAGCACGCTTTCTCTGATGGATGCCGGTGTTCCTATCACTGCTCCTGTCTCCGGTATTGCGATGGGATTGGTAAAAGAAGGCGATCAGGTCGCTATTCTTTCCGACATTCATGGATGGGAAGATGCTCTCGGTGATATGGATTTCAAAGGCACAGGGACAACAAAAGGCGTCACAGCACTTCAGCTCGACATGAAGATCAAAGGTATTTCCACCGATATTCTCAGAAAAGCGCTCGAACAGGGGCGCATTGGCCGCCTCCACATCCTCGAGCAAATGATCGCAGTGATGCCAACTCCTCGTGCTCAGCTTTCTCCTTTTGCACCACGCCTCATTCAGCTCATGGTGAACCCTGAGAAGGTTGGACTCGTCATCGGCCCACAAGGCAAAACCATCAAGAAAATCATCGAAGAAACCGGCGTTACCATCGACATCGAAGATGGCGGCAGAATAATCATCACCGGCACCAACGCCGATGCCTGCGCTCTCGCTCAGAAACGCATCGAAGAACTCACCGCCGAAGTCGAAGTTGGAAAAATTTACGAAGGTAAAGTTGTTAAAGTAGCGGACTACGGCGCTTTTGTAGAAATTCTTCCTGGCCAGACCGGCATGGTACACGTCTCAAAATGGGCAAACCATCGTGTAGAAAAAATGCAAGACGAAGCCAAAGATGGCGATATAGTTCGTGTAAAAGTGACCGGTATCGATGATCAGGATAGAATTGTTCTTTCCAAGAAAGATATTGAGTAAGATTTTTTAGTACAAAAGACCAGTGCAGACAAGTTGTCTGCGCTGGTCTTTTTTTTCTGCAAGCGAGAAATACTGAAATGCAACCCCCTCCAACTCCCCCTTGCCAAGGGGGAGAGAACAGTTGGTTTACTCCTCCCCTTTCCAAGGGGAGGTTGGGTGGGGTTGGATTTGATTTCTTACTCCTCATTCCCCATCAAACTCTCTCGGTTTGCATTCTCCATTGCCATAACAGCCCGTACCAACCTGATTTCTTCGAAAGAGTACGCACTGCCCAGAAGTTCTTTGATTGGAGTAATCGGACCGCCAGCCGCATCGATAAGCATCTTTCTAATCACCATCTGTTTTTCAGGCATCACAAAGCGGTCAAGAGTAATTTCATCCCCAGCCAGAACTGCCTTCTCAATATGACTGGCTACAGTCCCAGAAACAATTCCACGTTGCTTAGCAATTTCCTCAATACTCAGACCCTGTCTCACCATTTCCATTGTGTGCGAAATAGTTTCAGTTTTTGCAGGTTTAGTTTTTTTTCGGATTGTTCGAACTGTTCGGTTCTGCACAGCTTTTGATTTTGGCGCTATATTCCGAGGCGTGCAGTAGGCCTCTATTTCGTTGAGGAATAATGAGCCATACCAATCCAGTTTCTGTTTTCCAACACCACTGATGGTGGAAAACTGCTCTTTAGTTTGCGGAAAATACTGCGCCATTTCTTCAAGACTGATGTCTGAAAAAATAATGTACGGCGGGACGTTCTTTTCATCAGCAAGCCGTTTTCTTAACACACGCAACGCAGCAAAAAGCTCTCTATCAAAGTCAGGTCTCGTGCTCTCCTGTCGCAGTTCAGTAGGTTCCTGCGGTTGAGTAAGCACAACCTTTAGCCCATTTTTTAACACATCCCAACTTTTGCCAGTCAGGCGTACGATTGGGTATTTTTCTTGTGTAATTTCTAAACATCCCTGTTCGGCTAATTGACGTGTAAACGCCTGAATTTGCTGTGGTGAATAGTCAGTAATAATTCCATAGGTAGTCAGTTTGTTATGCTCATTTTCTAGCACTCGTTTATCTTTCGAGCCCACAAGCACTTTTGCAACGTGCCCTGTACCAAAACGCTCACCAGTACGCACAACGCAGGAAATAATTTTCTGCGCAAGTGTTGTCCCATCGAAAGTAGGATCAGGACTCAAGCAGTTGTCACAGTTATCACACGTCTCGCCCTGCATCTCTTCACCAAAGTAGCTAAGTAACGACTTTCGTCGGCATTGTCTTTGTTCCGCGTACCGGACAACCTGGGTTAGCTGTGCCCGAGCAATTTCCTGCTCTTTTGGATCCTGTTTCATCCGAATGAAATGCTCGATAGCTTCTTTGTCTCCATAACTAAAAAACAGCAAGCATTCGCTCGGCAAACTATCTCTACCAGCACGGCCAGTTTCCTGATAATACCGTTCCAGATTCGCTGGGAGATCATAGTGAATAACAAACCGCACATTCGGCTTATCAATACCCATCCCAAAGGCAATAGTAGCCACAATAATATCTACGTTGTCACGTGAAAAAGCTTCCTGATTTTTCCTACGCACCTCATCAGAAAGTCCGGCGTGATAGGGCAACGCCTTTATCCCGTTTGCCTTGAGGCGTTCAGCAATCCCATCCACCTTCTTCCTGCTCTGGCAGTAAATAATTCCCGACTGCTGGGGGTGTTCAGCGATAAAGTCAAAGATCTGGTCAAAAGCATCTTTCTTCGGACGAACACTGTAATAAAGATTGGGTCTATTAAAACTTGCCTGGTAGGTTTTCGCATTCTGTAGGCCCAGTTGGATAAGAATATCAGCCTGCACTCGTTCCGTAGCCGTAGCCGTCAACGCAATAAGTGGAATCGTTGAGAATTCTTTTTTCACCACCGAAAGCTGTCGGTATTCTGGACGAAAATCATGTCCCCACTCAGAAATACAGTGTGCCTCATCGATCGCAAACAACGTAAGTGGAAACCCCCGTAACGTTTGCCAAAAATTTGGTTGAGCCAACCGTTCTGGAGCCAGATACAGCAATGAAAGTTCGCCATTTCTTGCCGCTGCAAGTACCTGCTGTTGCTGGGCTTGTGTCTGAGAACTATTAAGAAATGCTGCTTTAACGCCATTCTGCTGCAACCCATCCACCTGATCCTTCATCAACGCAATCAACGGAGAAACAACAACCGTTACACCCTCGCTTGCTATCGCCGGTAGTTGATAACAAAGCGATTTACCACTACCCGTTGGCATCAAAACAAACACATCTTTTTTCGCCAACACATCCTGAATAATTTCTTCCTGAAGCGGGCGGAACGAAGTGTAGCCAAAGTACTGTTGAAGAATCTCGAAATACTTATTCATACGTGTATATCCTTTTCCCTATTTTCCAACATGGAAAAAAAGAATGCAAGAGGTGAAATGAAATCAGAAAGAAGTAGCTTCATGCTAAGGCAATACAGCTATGAGATCAACCGCCAGAAAATAAATCATGATAAAAAAAATACTTTGCCAAATTTTTATCATCAACATGGACAACTGAAACAAGATTTTTACCTTCCCATTAGCATTGTCACCCGTAAATCAGTATACTAATTGCGTTATTGTGAATAATGGAGCCTTTTTCATGGCAAAAATGTACTATGAGCAAGACGCCGACCAGCAAGCGCTAACAGGCAAAACAATCGCCGTTTTCGGATACGGTAGCCAGGGTCACGCCCAGGCAAATAATTTCCGTGACAGTGGACTCAAGGTGATCATCGGTCTTCGTCCAGGCGGTGCTTCTGCAAAGAAAGCCACCGAAGATGGCTTCGAAGTACTCGATTTCCCAGAAGCAGCAGCCAAAGCTGATCTCATCCACATCCTCCTTCCTGACGAACTCCACGTTGATGTATTTAACCGCATCAAACAGTCCATCACTCCAGGAAAGATACTCAGCTGTAGCCACGGTTTAAACTTTCATTTCGGATTGATTACGCCACCAGAAGGTGTGGATGTGATCATGATGGCTCCGAAAGCGCCTGGCCCAACAGTGCGTCGTGAATACATCAACGGATTCGGCGTTCCCGCCCTCGTTGCTGCTCACACGGACTCTTCAGGAAAAGCACTTTCCTACGCCCTCGCCCTCGCCAAAGCCAACGGCTCAACCAAAGTAGGTTGCTTTGAAACCACCTTCAAAGACGAAACCGAAACCGACCTTTTTGGTGAACAGACAGTTCTTTGCGGTGGCGCAGCATACATGATCAAAGCAGGATTCGAAACGCTCGTTGAAGCTGGCTACCCAGAAGAAATGGCCTACTTCGAATGCGTTCACGAGCTCAAGCTTATCGTTGACCTTATTTACCGCGGCGGCATCTATGGCATGTCCAAGAAAATCTCCAACACTGCGAAATGGGGACAATTCACCATCGGGCCAACCGTGATCACTGCTGAATCCAAAAAAGGCATGAAAGAAGCGCTCAGAAAGATCCAAGACAAAGAGTTTGTCAAAGGCTGGATCGAAGAGGAATACCGCCAGAAAAACCTCAGCACGCTCAACCATTTCATGGAAGACTGCCACGAATGGCCAGTAGAAAAAGTAGGCCGCCAGATTCGTAAAGTTGCTGGATTGGAAGAAGTGGAGACTGGGGAAGAGGATAAGAATAAGAAGTAGCATTATTTTTTCAATTTGTTTCATAAAAAAAGACCGCCTTGTGCGGTCTTTTTTGTTGTGGAAAGCTTGTTGTAACCATATATAATCACAAGCATTTGTAAGGGAAAATGTAAGGATGCGTTGATTTTAAGTTGACAAAATTTAATGAGTGATTCATGATGAAGAACATTTGTAATGAAGGAAAATGCAAGATGGATAAGGATATTTATGGTTTGATTAGTCCACAGAAACCAGCTCAGAGGGATAAATTAACTCAACTTCTTGAAAGTGGATTGTTTTGTACGGATATTTGTGGAGGAAGTTGCTGTAACTATCTTAGACTTTTTGCTTTTACTGATGAAGAAGTGAAAAGGAATGCTGCATTGAAGGAAGGTATGGATCGAGTTGTGCGAGAAGGCGAGGTCGTCTATCAGACAAGAAGAAATAGAGATAACGGAAGAGTTTCCGGCTGCCCAGCTTTAAGAGGTGCTCTTTGTAGTATTTATAGTTCTAGGCCAGGGGTGTGCAGTCAATTTCCTGCTGGAAATCCTTTTTGTGTAGAACTACTGACGGTTACAAACCAATTGCAAAGAGTTGAAAAAGAGATAAGAAAAAGAATAGGGTAATAATTCAATTTATATCAGTTAATGGATTGCTAATTCACGCTGTTGCAGCTTTCTTCTCTGTCTCCTCTCTCCTCCCCACCTCAAAATACGTAATCACCCTATCCATCTTGCTCCACTTCTCATGATACTTACTTCTCGGAAACCAGTCAGGAATCGCTTTTTCGGTTACTGCAAAACCATCTTTTCCTAGAAATGTTTTTTGCGCGTTTTCAAGAGCGAAGGCGTAGATTTCTCGATTGTCGCTGATGAAGTGGATCTTTCCTTGCTCGGTCAGCTTTTTCCTACACATTTTGAAAAACGTGGGAGTAAACACCCGTCTTTTATGATGCCGTTTTTTATGCCAAGGATCGGGGAAGTTGATAAAAAGATGATCGAGAGAGGTGTTGGAAATCAAATGCTCAAGAACAGTGATGCCATTTGCTTGGATAAACTTAGCATTGGAAATACCCTCAGCAGTTGCCTTCCTGCTGCCCTTGCTACAAAACTCTTTAAACAACTCACAACCGACAACCACAGTCTTCGAATTCTCTTTTGCAAAAGCTAAGGTAAATCGCCCGTTCCCACAACCAAAATCAAAAGCAGCAGATTCGAATCCAAGCCTACGAAAATCAAAGAGGTAAGGAATGTTCGGTAGCTCTACGTTGGCGTCCAGAAAATTTTTTTTTTGTATGGCGTAGTCTTTTGTTTAAAAACAAAAGCTGAAAGATGCAGTTTTTTCTTAATCGCAAAAAGAAATTTTTTCATAAAAGGTTTACCAGTAGATTTACGCTGTTGAAGAGGGCTGTGTTCAAAAAACGCCAGCACATTCCTGATCGCATCAGGTTTCTCCAATAGTGTAGCATGACCACAATCCGGAAGCAGCATCGACGTAGCCTTTTCGCCATAGTGTCTAGCTATATTGAGAAAATCGCTTTGGTGGGAGAGAGCATCATGATCACCTCGAATATTAATCACCCTAAAATTAATTTCATCTGTTGGGATAGAGATTACTTCCTCACTTCTGAAAAGCTCACGACAGGAGCGAATTTGCTCTATATTCGCATGATTAAAAGCAGCGTAGGCTTCATCAAAATGCTCATCACTTTTCTCAGGATAAAACCAAAACATTTTAACAAATGATTTATACAGTGCAGTTTCCTGAAACTTTTTCAAAAGATCTTCAGAAGCAATTCCCGCTGCTGTTGTGGAAACCTGAAAAAGCATTCTTCGGATTCTATCGGGAACTAGGTAAAACCCGCCAATGATTACCATGTGTTTTACAATATACCCATCTTGTTCCATGAGGTAAGCTAGTTTTTGCCCAACGATAGATCCTAGGCTATGCCCAACAACAATAATTTCGGCAGTTTTGTTAATAAGTTTTTCCTGTCGTACAAACAAGAGCGCTGTATTCACCAGATCATCAGTGGTGACTTTCTCAAGAGTTGAAGATTTTCCATGTCCCAGCATGTCAAGAGCAATAACTGTATTTCCTCGCTTTTCCAAATCCGGAATTAGCATTGAGAAACCGCTTTGATACGTTCCAAACAAGCCATGAAGAAGAATATATATTTTTCCATTCCTCTTTCCCTGACTTGTATACACATTTAAAAACTGATCACCAAAATGAAAAAGTTGTTCCATACTGCCCTACGTTCTTATTGAGCAATGAAGTGTATCATACTATAAGACGTTTTTCAAGATTATTTATTTCAGAAAATAGAGAATAGAAGTAGATAAGGGAAAGGTGTAAGAAGTGATTTAACTCGAGAAAGATGACAAATAGTAGAAAGAAAAGACAGGTTGGGTAATTTATTATTCCACAACTAAAACCAGTGTTTCCTGAAGTGATGTCGTTGGATCACCAGTAAGTAATAAGTACGATTCTTTTGCATTGGTCAGGGCTTCTCTGATAACAGAATCAACCATATCATAGCCAAAATGAATACCTGTATCTAATTCAAGACCTTTAGATAGGGAAGATTTCTGAAATTCTTTCCCTTTGAGATGCGCAAGCGCAAGCACGGAAGGTGTTTTCGCAATCAGCGAAGTTAACTGCTCGTTCGAAGCCAAGTTTGTAGCCTTTTTCTTCTGGAGATACGACTCCATCCCACTCTGCGAAGAAAACCAAACAAACGTTGCATCAATAATTCCCCACGATGGTGACCAATCCAACTCACCTTCTCCAGTTGCAGCCTTCGCAGTAATCAAAGGGACAGCACTTTCCTCATCGCTAAACTCATTAAGATTCCAAGCGTAGTGGTCTTTAGTTACCGTGTAAGAATATCCCTCAGTAGTGGCTTGGAAAAGCTGGTAGGCAATGGTATTTATTTTTCCCTTATGTGGAGGTTTCAGAAAGTGATCAAAATCCACACCTTGTGCCATCACATCCTCAATTTTTTTTACAGCAAGTTGCGCTGTAGTCACACTTGAAATTTTACTCACAAAACCAAATGAATTTGCAGCTGTCACCAAAACAGTTTCTTTTCCACCTAAAAGCTGAAAATCTTCTGGTGAAAGGTGTAGAGTTTGCTTGGTATTAAACACAAACTGGTCACGTGGTTGGGCAAACGGTAAGGAAATTGGTTGAAGAGAGTTAGAAAGCATGGCGTTGATTGCTGGTAGTAGGTAAGTGCCCGTCAAGGCTTCATCTGGAAGTGCTGCAAGAAGCGAAGGAGAAAAGGACTCTCCACTTCCAGCAAGTTGCAGATTTTTGCTTTGCAAGTGTTGCTTGTTTCCCTGAATAGCATAGGAAAGCGTAATGACATTGTTTTTTGCAGTTAAAGAGCCAGAAATATGGTCAACCAGTGTTTCTTCATCGCTCTGGTTTGGCGAACGAAAGTAAAATCGTCCAGCACTTGAACTGTCGCCTTTTAACAGATCCGGAGCAATAGACGGGCTTTGACCATCAACCGTTGCAATAATTTTCTGCATTGGATTATTATTTTCTCCAAGTGTCAGCACGAGGAAATTTTGTACCAAAGCAATATTAATCTGGAGTGGTTTTTGGTCAGCTAGAGCTTCTGCTGCAAGATCCCCTTCTACTCCGGTTGGCATATTATCATTTACTTCGATTTGTGTAACGGTATAGCTGCCAATAGTTTTTTCCGTAAACTTTGCCCCAATATTTGCCAGAAAGCGCTCAAGAAATCTTCTTGTCCGAGGGATATTAGTTGTTTCCAAAAGTAGTGCAGTTTCGGTCGGATCACCCTGTAGATCAAGAACGGTTACACCCACATCTTTCCCAATCCAAGGCAGAACATCTTTCTGAATATCAATAATATTATTTCTCTGTTGAAGAAAACCACCAGCCAAGGATGAGATCATTGAATATGTCGGAAGCGTTTCTAACAGCTTTTGAAAACTACCCAGATCAAGATTTCGCAAATCGGCAGCAACAACGAGAGCACTGTCTTGAGGAATTACTTCAACTATCGATTTATTGCGAATATTCAAGTGGGTCAGTGGAAACGCCCCCAACACGGGCAAATCTTCAAACAACATCCACAACCCACCCACTGCGAGCAGAACAAACAGAACAGAAACAGAAATTGTGATAGAGAGGCGTTTCATTGCAGTGCTTCCGGGTAAGACCCTAATAATTTAACCGAGTTATGTTTTTTAATGCTGTTCAAAGCTTGCTGCACTGATTCATGCAGTTGATGACCTTCAATATCAATAAAGAAATGATACTGTCCCAGTTTTCCTTTTGTTGGCCTCGACATGATTGAGGTCATATTAATTTTGCGATCAGCAAAGGCTGAAAGAATATCTCTCAACGATCCCGGCTTGTCTTGAACGCCTATCAATAACGAGGTTTTATAAAAAACTGCAGGTTGCAACTCAGGAACGGCTTTGTTTGCCACAACAATAAATCGGGTTTTGTTATTTGGGAAGTCCTGAATACTTTCCTTCAACACCTTGAGTCCAAAAGTTTCCGCTGCATGAATAGGAATGATTGCCGCAGAGTCTGGATCAGCTGACGCCTTTTCCGCAGAAATAATATTGCTTTCAGTATTGATGATAAGCAAGACAGCAAGGTCTTCCAAGAAATTTTTACATTGTTGATGCGTAGAGAATTGCACGTACACTTTTTTTATTTTGGAAAGTGCTACGTGTTTACTGGCTAGGCAATGATTTACTGGAATAATCAGTTCATCAATCACAACAGCTTTGTGAAGTTCAAGAAAATCCAATGTTGGTCCAATAAACCCATCGATCAGGTTTTCCACCGGAGCTACAGAGATCGTTTCGTTATTAACGGCCAACAGCGATTTTGTGATAGAAGAAAAGTAGAGTTTGCTCAGCTGTTTCTGTGTACGCTGCAAATACAAGTCAGCTGCCATGTCAGTAAACGTTCCAGCTGGACCAAGTACGGAAAGATATCGCATAAGAAGTGATTCTCGTAGAATGGTTCTATTATACCTTGAAAAACAGTCGAAAGTTATTCCTCGAGAAGTGAATACATTGCATTAGTTTTTTCAACGATGTCATCATCAGTTTTAACAGCCTTCTGAATCGATTCAAGGTTCTTTTTCAATTTCTTTTCTTCACCCTGAACTATAAACTCTTTCAATGTTTCAGCATCTTCAAGAAAGTGGGAAAGCACTTCCGGCACCTGCGGATTATATAGCTGAATCTCGGCATATAAAGCCGGATCAAAAGAAACCACTCTATCAAGAAGGCTTTTTACAAGTGTGTAAAACGTTGTTTTTTTATCCTCATACTCTGCAAATTTCCATTTCCGCTCGCTCAATGTTTTTCCCAATGCCAGAAAGAGGAAATGCGCCAAACCCTGCATCACAGCCATCATGTGATCATGTTCCTTTGCCGTCATGATGGAAACCTTGGCTTTATCGTCTTCAAACATCGCCACCACTTCCTGCAGCTTTTCCCGTGCAATACGTTCGGGAACGAGGATCACATTCTTGTTTTCCAACGTTAGCGTTGGAGAAAACAACGGATGCATCCCGAGAATTTCCACCTCTTCCGATACTGAGTTAAGCATCGCTTCTACAGGCCGTTGTTTAACCGAAGTAACGTCGGTTATCAATTGTCCAGCTCGAAGCAGAGGACCGACCTTCTGAATGCACACCTCCGTTAGCGCTATCGGAACGGAAAACATAATAACATCAGCTGACTGCACAGCTTGGAGAGCTTCTTTAGAAAGTTTTTTCGTCCCATCGCCCTGGAAATAAGAAAAACGCTTGTTCTGCATCAACTCTTTTGCTGGTTGAGAGCGACTGATACCAATAACATTTTTCCCATGGCGCAGAAAAAACTCCGCCATAAAGCGACCAAATTGACCGGAAACGCCGAAGATGAGCCATGTTTGCATAAGGTATTTTTTCAGTTAAATAGGTGACTGCCAGACAAAAGTCTTTGCAATTTCAAGTGCTTGGGCACTACAAAGAGCTTTTTTGTCTTCAGGTACATCCTCGAGGTTGAGAATTAGCGTTGGCGATGAAGCCAAGTGACTGTTAAAGAAAATTGGGTAATATAGCTCACTTGTTAGTTGGTTGTTTGTAAAACGTCTTTCCAGTTGAATTTCCGATCCGGTAGTAGTTTGAACAGGTTCGAGAAGAGGCTCTGATACACTCACGGTTCTTTGTAGCTGGTAGTTAAGAGAGCATTCAGGAATTTCTTTGAGACGCAAGTATTGGTAATAAGATTGAGGATCTGTGTTACCACTATCCACCATTTTCCACGTATATGTAGCAAAAGTGAAAGAGTAAGAAAGAGGAGGATCACCGTGAATTTGCTGAACAGTTCGCATCTTATCGACTGGCGCATGAATATCAAATCCAACCCAGATGTGGGCTGCACCAATAGGATCAGCTGTTTCAGGAACAGACTCCATCCAGTACTTTCCCGCTGCTAAGGTAATATCTTCTCGAAATTTACCTACTGGAGCACCGTACGGTATTGTAAAAGGGATAGTAAATGTTGCAAGCTCTCCTAGAGAACCAGAAAGCACAGAAAGTTGATCAAATGTTCCAACTTTTGTTCCATGCCAAGACTTGTAAGCAAACTCACTGGTACCAAAAGATTGATTTTGGGGGTCATCTTTTCCTGACCAAGAGCTTTTTACATTTGGATCTTTATATATAGCAATATAAACATCAGAATTTTCGCCAAATCCGGCCATCCATTCTCTGATTCCTCGGTTTCTAAATTGAATTTTCACTAAAATAGTGTCTCCAGGAAATACATCAAAATATTGATCTTCTGTTGCTGCCTGAGTTTGAGTGATCCATTGTGCTTTGAAATCCCTTGCCCAAAAGTTTTTCAGTGATTTATTGTTGTTAGGCATAACTGGAATATGAGTGGGGAGGGGAGTTCCTGAAGAAACAGGGCTTGGAGTATACGTAGGAGTTTTTATGTAAGGCGTATAGGATCTAACTGCAGTGTTTGAGGGAACAGCGATAGGAGTTTTTGTGAACGGAGTATGAGAAATAACTGGAGTATTTGAGGGGGTAGCGGTGGCAGTGTGTTGCGACCATTCTAGAGGCAGCACTCGTGGTCGCTTATCTTGCAAAGTAACGGCTGGAGGATCTATGGGGTAAGTCTTTGCTTGTGTCGAAGTAGTAGACTTCACTTTTATAAAAGAAAAACTTAATAACAACACAACCGCAACTAAGGCTAATTCACCCATTGATTTCTCCTTTTCCAAACGGATTCGTGAAAAGATGTTGTCGTCTATAATGACGCCACTCAATCCAATCCACATACGTACTGTAGTTTACCGGTTTTTTTATAGCTTGTGAACGAAGAGCCTGAGTTTTCTTTTCATCACAGTAAGGCGTTATGAGGGCAAGATCGTCGTTGTGCCGTATAGACTGGTAGAAAGATGCATTATGGGAAAGCCACTCAACCGATACAAGTGGAAGTAAGATCTTTCCAATCTCGATACTATTCCCGTGAAACACCTCTTTTGGATGAGGATTGAGGTATCGATTAGTATACACATAATCAATGCCATCATCTTCAGCAATTACTTCAAAGATGCCAAATTCAACATCGTAATCTCGGTCATATAGCGCGTAGTGATGATTTTCTACCGGAGAATGGTTATCGGTTGTTTGTAATCCTAGATAAGCACTATCAATAAAACGATAGTGCTTTTGCGCCAGCAAAGTTGGAATGATACGTTCGATTCCATCAGAAGAAATGAGGACATCGATATCGCCGTGGTTACGAAAACAGCTCTCAGGATTTTGCTTAGTTTTCGATGAGATATACAGTCTAAGTGCGACACCTCCAGTAAAGAAATATAATTCAGGAATCAATACATTAACCAACGCTGAAAAGCGGGAAATAGCCGGGAAAATTGATTTCTTTTCCATATAAATACACTCACCCCGTCTTAGCAATTTTACTGTGCTAGTGTACTATAGAGTAAGTTAATTTGCCCTTAGGCTGCAAACAATTTGTGGAGTAGCAGGATATTCACCATGACCTACCTTAACCTCGAACAGAAATCTTACACCTTCACCCAAAAAAAACTCGCCATCAACCTGCCGATTTACGAAGTCTTTAAAAGGATTTACTCCCGATTCGACACCGTCTATTTTCTCGAATCACTTGGCGAACTTGAGGATTTTTCTCGCTATTCCATCATTGGCTTTTCTCCCCGCAACCACCTTTCCGCCAAAGGGCAAACATTGACCGTCGATGGCAACGATCACCAACTTGAAAACCCTTTTTACGCCCTCAGGGAAATTAACCAGGTGAAAATTCCACAGGCTTCCTTTTGCGGTGGGCTGGTAGGGTATCTGTCCTACGAAGGCACTCGCTATTTTGAACCGTCAGTTGATTTCAAAAACAACTCCGCCTTTCCCGACTTCGAGTTTGGACTCTACTTAGACGGCATTATGTACGACAAAAAAACCAAAGACTTTTACTACTTCTACCTCGACACCGACCGCAGCGAAGACGTCCTCAACGCCGTCGCAAAGCCCGTAGAATTGCAACCGTTCAATTTTCAGGATCTCGGACCGAACACTACACGGGAAGAATACAACCGGATGATTGACCAATGTATCGAGCACATCAAGGCGGGAGATATTTTTCAGGTGATCATGTCCGTGCAGTTTCGCTACGAGCTATCTGGCAGCCCACTGTTCCTCTACGAAAATCTGAGGAAAGTAAACCCGTCACCGCACATGTATTTTCTCAAGTTTGGTCGTCGTCAACTCATTGGTGCCAGTCCTGAACTGGTTGTTCGTTATCAAGTAGATCACACCGGCATGATCGGCAATCGTATTGAAAACTACCCACTAGCAGGCACCACCGAACGGGGAAAAACGCCAATTGAAGATGAACAATTGGCTGCAGAAATGTTGAAAGATAAAAAGGAACGCGCCGAACACATGATGCTTGTCGACATGGGAAGAAATGATATCGGACGAGTCAGCAAATTTGGCAGCGTCGAAGTCCCCAAATTAATGGTGGTCAAAAAATACAGCCACGTCCAACACATCGCATCCGAAATCGAAGGCGAAGTCCGTGACGACAAAGATGCATTCGATTGTCTGGCAGCCACTGCCCCCATGGGAACAGGATCAGGAGCACCAAAAGTCGAAGCCATGAAGATCATCAACAACCTTGAAAAAGACCCCCGAGGACCCTACTCCGGCGAGATCGGGTACTTTTCATTCAACGGTGACTGCATGTTCTGCATCGGTTTTCGGTCGATTTTTGTTGATGGAAACCAGGCGTATTCCGCTAGCGGAAGCGGAGTTGTCTTTGACTCTACCGCCGATTATGAATATCGGGAAATTCTTCGCAAGGGTGCAGGTATGAAGATAACTATTGAACAAACCCAGCAACTGAGCAAAAAGAAATTGAAGAAAGAATACACGCTCGAAGAGCTCCGTGAAAACCTCGATGAAAGCGGCGAAAAAATTCTCTATGTCCTCGCAGACATCCAAAGAGAAAAAGCACTTGCCCATCCCGAGCGATTGGTAATCCCTCAATCAACCGATGTTGAAAAGAAACAATGGCTCCAACTCGTACTCAAACGCATTGGGAGTGGAATTGATAACACTGAGGCGCAGGAATTTTTCTCCACCATCTCTTTGGATGGAAAAGAACTGCAGGATATACTTGTTGGAAAGTATTTCGACAACACCGGTATTATTGCCGGCGATCCCAAACTCAACGATCGAGGAATAACACTCTTGCAGTCATTTCTCGACACTGACCGCCACGACCTACTAGAACCCCTACAAGAACGCTGCTTCTGGATTCAACACGTCTCCCGCTACAAAAAAGAACGGGGCATAGAAATCCGAAAGATAGAACGGGAAAAACAACTCATCGCCAAGATGGAAAAACGTAGCATAGAGCTCGGTATAGATCCCGAGATGACAAGGTTACTCTATATCTACGTTGTATTGCCGATGGCGTTTTTGATTGAAGAGGTGATGATTGGGTGAGTTCGTTACCTGTGCATACATTGGTTCAAAACTGCAAAGTGTTTTTAGGAATTAGTGAGAAAAGAGCATTGCCATTACTAGTTGAAAAAATACGGCAAGTAAAACTATGTAAGCTACTGTTGATATTAAAGAGATGACAGAGAGTCCAATAATTTTCCATAGAGATTGCTTTGTTGCTCCATTCTGTAAGTATTCCTGAATTGCTTCTTTTTGAAATTTTTCAGCAATAGTAGTGATTAATGCAGCGTAGAGAACAGGAAAAACAGGAGTTGGAATTTTATTAACAATAGTTGCAGGGGTAAAGGCAAGTGCACCTAGAATAAGTAAGGTAGCAATAGTACCCCAAATGAGAGTCCTACTAGCATAGTCTTTTTTACCAAGATGAGTAAAATTTTTACTGGTCATATAAAGACCAACAAAAGGACCTCCAAGAAAAGAAGCAATAAAAATTGATTTTATTGTATAAAACTGTTTATCCGTGCCATTTTTTTGTACAGTAGTTGTCGTTTCCATGATTGCAATTGATCTCCAAACTAAGTAAATAATTCTAGGAATGATTATTATAAAAAAAAAGATAATTTGTCAAAAGTAATTCATGTTATTACTTTTAGCTGGAGGCATCTTGCAGATGCCTCCTTTTCTTTCGTAGAGCTGAATGGCTGGTGTTGCAGGAACTAGATTGCAGCTGAAGTATTCAGCTCATTGGTGCTGTTCTCACAAAAAAGCTTCAAGAATACTGCCCTACGAAAGAGGAGGAGCCATCTGCAAGATGGCTCCAGCGGTAGCGTTTGTTTTTTGTAGAGACATGGCATGCCTTGTCTCAGGGAGGTGTGGGCGTTTACCTGTTTGCAAAAAAGTCTCACACCCCCTCCTCAATCCTCTCCCCCAGCACTCCCACCAACCTCCACGTCATATCCGCATCTGCACACGAGTAATCACTCGCCTGCTCCAGCGGCACTTCTGCAAAGGTAACCTGCTGTTTCCCTTTCCCAATCAAATCCTCAATCGCTGTCATAGAAACACCAAACTCGGTCAACGCCATATTTTTCAACCCCACTCGTGACCCAGGGTTGAGCACGTACGCCGCCAACATGGTGTCGAAAGAAATTGGCGAAACCTTTATGCCGTAGCGAAGAAGAACGCTGCAATCAAACTTCATATTGTGACCATATTTCTTCACCTGCTGAGATTCAAATGCAGATTTCAACTTCGGAAGCCATTGTTCGTGAACCGTTTCAATCGCTTTCCCAGGGATAGTAAAGGCAACGTAGTACGCCTCCTTTTCCTTCCATGAAAAGGAAATACCCAGCAGTTCACCATCGAGCACGTTCAGACTATCCAATTCGGTATCAAAAGCAAACGCCTTTTGTTTGTTTAGCTCATCAAGAAAGGTTGCAAACGCCTCGTCAGTAGCAACAAGGTGGTACTGCACATCCGCAGGCTTTTCCACGGTTCCCATGCTTTGTTGCATCGTTGTTGGTTTTTTACTCGCGGCCTCTTCCTGTTCAGTGCCAAAAGATGGTATTTTTCTGATCAGACTAGTAAACTCCAGCTCGCGAAACAACTCAATCACCTGCTGACGGTCAAATTGCTCAGAATATTTACACGCTTGCAAATCAAAATCAATCGGAACATCGCAGTTAATAGTGACAAGTCTTTTGCTAAGCAATGCATTTTGGTGGTTATCCTCAAGAATCTGTCGGATACGCTTGGAAACTTCCAGCACCTGCAAATTTTCATAAATTGATTCCAAACTTCCAAACTCTTTCACCAGCTGCATCGCCGTCTTTTCCCCAATCCCAGGAACCCCTGGGATGTTGTCCGAAGGATCGCCACGCAACGCTTTGTAATCGATAATATGTTCCGGACCAAAACCAAATCGTGCGTACACACTGGCGACATCATAGATGACTGTTTCTGTCAGACCACGCTTGGACGTGTAGATCTTTGTATGATCATTTACCAACTGCAACGTATCCAAGTCACCAGTCACAATGAACACTGCCAAATCAGGGTTTTCCCGATCTAGTTTTTTCGCAATCGTCCCAATAAGATCGTCCGCCTCATAGCCAGGTTTAAACAGAACAGGAATGTTGAACGCTTTTACCAAGCGATGCGTATCTTCAAACTGTGCCAACAGCAGCGCATCGGTTTTTGGGCGTTGTGCCTTGTATGCCGGAAATTCTTTATGGCGAAAAGTTGGTTCTTTGGTATCGAAAGTGACTATGACGTATTCAGGATGTAGATCCTGAAGCACTTTCAAAAAAATCGTAGTAAACCCATACACCGCATTCGTTGGTTTACCATAGGATGTGGAAAGGTTAGGAATCGCATGAAAGCCACGGTGAATCAGCGCATTTCCATCAACTATTACAACATGTTCAGGCATAATGAAATTCCTTATATTGCTCAAAGTCCCCCTGAGAAGGGGGATTTAGGGGGTTCAACACCCTCGCTGTCCTGTTTTGTTCAGATGCATTCGTCATCTCCCCGCAGGAAAGAGAGGGGATTGAACCCCTCCTAACCTCCCCTTCTCAGGGGAGGGACAAGAAGAACACGTTCAAAGTTCTCCATCCTCAATAATTATCTCGGCCCACGAAAATCCACCGGAGCCGCAGTCGGGGCTTCAGTGGGTATGCCAACAATCGACTGAGTATTTGCTATCGTTTTGTTTGCAAGCTCTTTGGGCGCCAGTGCCAACCACAAGGAAAGCGCCAGAAGCATGTATAGTGCCACGATAAACACGCGCAACAACGGGTCATGCTTTGGCAATCTCAACCGCATCCAAATATCATCCATGTCGAACAGAAAAATCAACGAAGTAAGAAATAAAGTAACCGTAACACCCGCAAAAATAAGCGACTGTAAAAGCAGGTAAACAACAAGCAGGAGGATCACTCCGTAAAAGAAAGAAGCAAAAAACTGATTCCACACTGTTCCGGTGCGAAAGCCGGGTACTTTTTTGATGGTGTTTTTCATAAGTTGTTATACCTTTAAATGAGCCCGGGTGGCTATGTAGCTACTAAGTGCTCCAAGAAACGCCCCCCAAAGCAGTTGAAACGCAATAAATTTTACAAGCATTACCGGTGACAGATCAACAAGTGGTACCTTCAGTATAATCGAAAGTTGCGCATTTGCAGCCTGAATCACCGCGAAAAAAATCAGCAAAGAAATCGTTGAAGCAATCACGCCAGCATAAGAAAGCTCAAGAATAAACGGCCATCTGATAAACCAGTCAGTAGCACCCACCAACTTCATAATTTCGATTTCCTCTTTGCGAGTGAAGACTGCCAAACGCACTGTACTAAGGATTACCATGAAAGAAATCAACACAAGAAAAGCGATCATTCCCAACCCAAGGTTACGAAGCACTGATGCCCAATAGAGAATTTTTTCCACCGCATCTTTATTAAACTTGATGCCATTTGACTCTATAGCCTGATTATCTCGGATGCTCTCTATAATTGTTGTCAACTTTACCGCTTCAAACGCCTTAATTTCAAAACTAGCTGGAAGTGGGTTATCCTCAGCGGTAACCTCAATTCCCGTTTTCCTTCCACGAAAAATCTCCAACGCCTTTTCCTTGGAAACGTACTCCGCCTGACGTACATCAGGATTATCCTGCAAAATCTTCTGTAACTGGGCAACGCTCGCTGGACTTGCAGTGTCTTTAAGAAAAACGCTCACATCGGCCTTTTGCTCAATCGTGATAATAGCCTGATTAACATTGATCCACACCAGTGAAAATAGGGAAATACTCAAAGAAACCAACAACATAATACTGATCGCAGTGATATTCACCGAGCTGTTGCGGAGAAAATTGATGAAAGCAAATTTAAAAACGCGCAAAAAATTTGGCATAGCAAATGCTTATTTTACTTATTGAGCAAAAAAAGAAATTCGGGCAAACGAAATTGCCCTCTACAGACATTATACAATAAACCGTTTTAGTTTTTGCTGTCTGGTTTTGTATTCAGGACAAGCTTTTGCCACAAGCCTCCAAAACGCCGCTGAATGGTTCATATGGGTAAGATGTGCGAGCTCATGAATGATCACATATTCAAGCAGCGAATACTCCACAAACAACAGTCGACTCGAAAGACAAATCACCTTGCTATTTGAACAACTTCCCCAGCGGGAGAGCAACTCCTTAATCTTTACTTCTTTAATCTTCGAACGAAAGTGCACACGGTTAAGCTCCGAAACAAGATATTCCAACGCAGTTTTGAAATACACGGCCAGTTTTTTTCTTAGCATTTTCATCAAAACCTGATCATCTGGAGGGGGATCTTTTGGCAGGAACAACGCAATACTTTCGTTATCGATAACAATTCGCACCCGACTCCTTTTAGAATAAGTAACCTCAAGATGAAAGGGTTTTAAAGCAGTTTTTAACACACTAGCATCTTTGAAAGAAAAATGGGAAAGATAAGAATCAGCAGACAATTTCCCCAACTTTTGCTCCATCGTCGCAAGTAGATTCTCCGCTGTTTTTTGCAGATCCCTTTGGGAAAGGTAGGAAGAAAGGCGCAACGCCAGCTTTTGCCCTTTGATCCTCGCTGTCGAACTTCGCTGCGGATGAAGGGAGGTGATAACAAGAAATTCTTTATTGTGGATACGGATAGCTTTCGGCAACAAAAGCTTTTCAAGTTTGTTCATAGTAGTACTGAGAATAGCGAGAAGAATGATGGTGTGCAAGAGATAGTGAGTAAATGTTTCTGTAGTTGCCACAATCCGACGCAACTGCTGAACGTAGGGAGCAAAGAGCTTAGTTCCCTACGTTTAGCAGGCTAGAAAGTACTTAGTAAATGTCAGTGAAAATCGAATTCTCAACACTAGATCGGAGCAAAAGGGTTTTTTCTCCCAACTTCATTTGGACTTACTGTCGGTTGAAGCAAGTAGGTATTAACCTTGTTAAGATCCTGAACAATTTGCTGATCGGATTCTTTAATACCGATAGTAGACGCTTTTGGTGCAGTGTCTTCAAAATTAGGATAAAGCAATGAAGATAGGTAAATACCTATATACGCAACAAGGCCAACACCCGCAGCAATAACAAGAAGTGCCATAAGAACGTTCTGGTTTTTTTTAGAAAGGCCTTCAAGAGCCATGGTAGATCCTTTACAAATTAATTACTTGGCGTAGAACTAGCTTTTGCAGATGTTGAAGAGGTCTTTGGCGCCGGAGGAGGAGTGACGTAATAAAACGAAATCATTGCCGTCAAATCCACAAGATCATTTTTCCCTGCACTGATAGAAAGATTTTGCACAGTGGTGATTCTATTTGATTGTGAAAGGTTACTTAAAAAACTTAACATCGACTCAAACTTTCCTGATAAAGTAACTCCTGCAGTGACATAACTTGCTCCAAGTTTCTTGTCTGTGGTGCTTCCACGAATATCAACAGCCGTGACTGCAATACCACTTTTTTCAGCAACAGAGTAGACATGGAAAGGAATACTGGTTTTATTTTCTCCAATCGGCAAAGCTTTTTCCGCATCCACAAGATATTGTGTTAGTTGAGTTTTTTGCTCATTCAGTTTCTGCAACTCTGCTAGTCGCGCTCGTTCGGTTGCCAAGCTCGTTTTTGAGTCTTGGATCGCTTGGTTCGTGTCCTCAATCGAAGGTGTTACCGTCGCATAGAGGTAATAACTTTGAGCCCCAATGAGCAATATTGTGAGCAGTATTAAGTTGTATACCCATCCTTTTTTTTTCATTGCAGCATTCCTTTATCCAAAGTAAGCGAAAGAGAAAAAGCCAGTTTGTCAGTCTTTTTCTGCGTTGGCGCTTCCATCGAAGTAATTTTAACGTCAGTAAAAAGCGGCTTTTTTATTTTGATTACCTTGTCAGCTTGAGGTGGAACTGTCGGATCAATGTTGTGCAACTTCACAAAGGCATCGAGAGTAAACTGATACTTTTTTGCAATTTTTTCCCAAGTATCATTAGGCAAAATAGTGTAAGGGATAGAAATGGCAGCCGTTAGCAATGAATTTTTATTTTTCTCAAGATCGAGCAATGAAGACGTATGCCCAGAAATAGCAACTCCTGTGCTCGTTATGGTGATGTCCTTATACTGAATTGTTTTCAACGTATAATCTGCGACTGTTTGTAGCAGAAGTTCCCATTTAATTTGCTGTTTTTGTATGAGCTGGATAGAGCTAATTGCAGTTTTAAGACTTTTTGCATTGTCTTCCACTGCCTTATATTGAGCCACTTCTTGATCTGTTGCTGCAATTTTATTTTTTAACTCACTCAGATTATTTTGCAGAGAAATATCATGAAAGGTCAGAAACAGCGTAAGGAATAACGTCAACCCGTTTGCAATGGCAAGGCCGAAGATTGTTAAAGCCTTCCTGCGTTGCTCACGCAGACGCCGTTCTTTTTCTGCAACCCCAGGTAATAAATTAATATGAAGATCAACCATAGTACGTCCTTAGATTTTTTTCAAAGCCAGTCCGAGAGCCACAGAAAAGCTGTACTGCGCCTCTGGAGATTTTTCCACGATAGAATTATTTTTCGCAATAGTTTTCCATGGATTTCCCACCTGCACAATAATTGGGTTGCTGTCCTTGCTCTGTAAGGCATTGAGTTGCGCTGCAAAGACATCTACCATCGAGGAAACAACTGCTGTCCGACCCGTCAGAATAATTTTTGTAACCGCCAAGTCGTCAAACTTTTCTTTGAAATAGTGGATTGATCGTTGTGTTTCATGTGCAAGTGTATCAATGACATTGTTCACTTCACGTGTGATCTTTTCTCCTACAGCTCCCGAAAGATTGTTCAAGTTGAGCTTTGTTTTTTCTGCTAGTTTCCACTCCAGTGAAAGGTTGCTCACCAGAGACTTTGTAATAGTATTTCCCCCAAGAGGGATCTGCCTTGTAGCCAACAGTAAGCCATTTTTTATAATTCCCAACTCGGATTGCTCGTTACCAATGTTTAGCAATAACACCGTTTCCTTTTCATCTTCCTTGCCAATCAAAGCCCTTCCAGATGCCATAAGACTACTTTCAACGTTGATGACGTGAAGATTTGCTTGCTGCACTACCTCAATAACTTTATTAAGTTTTATAAGTGGGGAAGCTAGAAGAAACACAAGAACCTTATTTTTTTCACCTGCGATTGGAACTATTTCCCAGTCCAGCTCTACCTCATCTAGCGGTATAGGAATAAAGCTTTCTGCTTCCCAACGGATTGTTTCTTCCATTTGCTTGTCAGGAAGTTTGGGAAGTTCAATCAATTGTGTGTACACATGCGCTTCAGAAATCCCTAAGATGACATTTTTTGAGGTAACACCGCATTCCTTCCTCAGTTGATCAATTGTTTGCGTGAGAAACTTCAGCTGCTCTGGGTCTTCACACGTGTACACATCGATATTGTTTGGCAGGCTACCAGCCGCCAGCAACTCGTGGTACTCCCCCCGCTGGAATAGTTGCACCAGCCGAATACCCGTTGTGCCAATATCCAATCCGAAATAATTGTTGTTATAATTTGCCATTGTTGGTGTCCAGGTACGTTTTGTTTTTTCTAGCCGTAGAGTTGGTTTTCTCTATCGGTTTTTACCGGCATATCGTTGACAATCGCTTTTCTATTGATGTACAGTAGGAAGGTCTTTTTTGCGAGTCGTTAGCTCAGTTGGTAGAGCACCTGGCTTTTAACCAGGGTGTCGTGGGTTCGAATCCCACACGACTCACCACGTTTGCTTTTATTTTTTATACATATTCATTTCTTCTCTCCCAGAACATTTTGCCCACCTGCAGTCTATGCGTTAAAAAGCTGCGGTGTATTGCGATACAATTTTCCCAGCTACCGGAGAATCTTTATGAGCAGCACGAACATATGCTAGGGAAAACTGTGGTTTATGGTGACGAATGTAGAGGTCACCCTGCAGCAAAAAAGGCGATATACTGTGACGAGTTGTAGGGGTAATTGCTTTTGTTTTTTTATACCCTGCCGACATAGTGGTTTTTCCTTTTTATTTTTTATGTAGAATTAAGAAAAGATAAATCATAGTAGCTTACCACAAAAATCCATAGGATTCAAGTATGACACTCTCTGCACAACTTAGTATTGATGCGCTCAAAGGTGGAAATATCCACGTCGTCGGATTATCCGGTGCAGAAGGTATTGCTACAGTGGAGTTTCTGTGGAAGCACGGCATCACTACGATCACCGCTCATGATTACGTCAGAAAAGAGGATTTCGCAAAAAGTTTCCGCCTCTATCATCTCGGACTCTCCTCGCTGGAAAGAAAAGAAAAGCTTGATTTTGTAAAGTATTTAGAGCTGAAAACTCATTTTCATGATGCATATTTGCAGGGAATTGAAGAAGCTGAAATCATCTTCGCTTCCTGCGGTTGGTTCAAACATTCCGCCAACTTTCCTCGATTAAAAACCGCCCACGATAAAGGTGTTCCTTTTCACAACACAATTCAGCTCTATCTGGAATACTGCAC
>JBAXVQ010000030.1:0-21832 GCA_037128935.1 bacterium
TTGTGCGGGTAAATGTACTTGTTGGCGTATTAGTAACTGTTCGAGTAAAGGTTTGTGTGGCGGTATTTGTAAATGTACGTGTATTAGTCGCTGTTGGCGTATTTGTGCGAGTTGCAGTATTTGTGCGGGTAAATGTACTTGTTGGCGTATTAGTAACTGTTCGAGTAAAGGTTTGCGTAGCGGTATTAGTAAAAGTGCGTGTACTAGTGGGGGTTGCAGTGTTCGTGCGAGTAAATGTGCTTGTTGGAGTATTTGTTGATGTGCGTGTGTTTGTTACTGTAGCAGTATTAGTTGAGGTTGAGGTATTGGCTAATGGTGGTACAACCGTGAGAGCTTGAATACTGACATCTACTACGTTTACTAAATCAGGAGTATCTGTTGCTTGAGAAATCACCATGATCGGTGTATCTATAGAAATAACAGCGGTATTAGCATCTACTGACGGCGTTACAATTGGTGTCTCAGTAGGAGTATCTGTTGAAGCCAGAGTGGTCGTGATGGGCGAACTAGAAGAAACGACTGTAATATCAGCAACTGTTTGAACAGGAGTCTCAGTAGAGCTGGTCACCGTGGTTGTTACCAAAGGATTCACTATGGACAATATCTCATCAACTGAAGGAACTGTATTCAAAACAAGTGAAATGCCTTTAGAGAGTTTAGCAACTGAAGTTTCTTCATTACTACTAGAATTTTGGATGGTATCACTGCCCTTGCTATAACTTGCATACTGAAATGCAGGCTCAGCAAAAACAATTGTAGATACCATAGTTAGTAACAGAGAAAGAGAGATAAAGTACTGATGTTTTTTATTCATTTGCTGCAAACTCCAAGGGATCTGCACTTGCTATATAGTAATGTGTGAAACGCCTGCATTCTTAAATCTAAACGCAGACCTACATGAGGATTATAAGCTAGGTAAATTTAAAGTGCAACAGATTTTAATAATAGTAAAAACATTAGCCTTTAATTTCTGATTTCAACTCACTCATTTGGTTATTCAATAAAAAAATTAGTTTTCACCCTACACATCAGCCAATATGATCTTCGTTTCTTGTTGCCTCCTAGTTTATCAGGTTGGCAAACTATTGATAATTTTCAAAATTTATATTCTTCATAACTTACAGCAACCAAAGTGAATGATGACAACTTTCTTCACTGAATGATGCTAAGGTTTATAGCAACTCAAAAGATTCATGTCCTGGTCAAGTTGTTGGTCTTTTTTTTAATTTCACTCGATCTGGATTCAGCTATTGATTATGCTAAGCATCATAGATAAAACTTCGATTTAACAAACAAAGACGAGGTCATTTTGCGACCTCGTCTTTGTTGTTAAACTATACACTCGAAAATGAAGTTTACTTAACGTCGAACCCGACCCAGATATGCATGACTTTCAGAGGATCACCGTTGAAGTCGTTGTAGATCCAGTATTTGCCGGATGCTGCTGAGATATCTTCACGGTAGCGACCTTTTTCGGCATCGCAGGGGACTTGAAATTTCATATTCACACGGCCTGTTTCACCTGGGTAGACAACGTCTTGCGCAAGTGTACCGATGCGGTAATCAGTTACCCAAGAGCTGTGTTTGAAGTAGCTCTTTCCGCAGGCGTTACCTAGTGGGCAGTTGTCGTAACCAAGCCAGCTTGGCGCAGATTTAACCTTGGGGTCTTTGTATGTTGCGAAGGTAAATTCGTTGTTGGCTGTGGCTTTGGTGTTAGCACTGGAAACCCATGGGCTGTTGCCAGAGTTTTTGAGGTCAGCCCAGAAATCAACTACTGTGCACGCTGGAACGTCGAAGTATTCGTCGCCATCATTGGCAGCGCCTTCGTAGTCAGATGCTTTGTACTGGTTGACCCATTGAGATTTGAAATTGAGTGCGTAAAAGTTCTGAGGAATTTTGCTGTTATCAGGAAGGGTATCTTTTCCTAGATCATATGTTGCAGTTGGAACTGGCGTGCCGTTTGCAGATGTTGGCACAGGAGTTGATCCGTTGCTGTTTCCACCGCCACCACCGCCACCACCGCCTGAACCACTACCTACAGGAGGTTGTGGAGCTCCACCGGGTGCAGTTATGAATGCACCAATTGGAGTTGCAGTGACAGAAGCTTGCCACCCAGCAAAACCACCAGAAGCAGAAGTTGGTGATGGTGTTGGAGTCATTGAAGGTGTTGGAGAGTAGTAAGTTCCAACAGGTGTAGCCGTTGCAACAGGTGTAGCTGTTTTAATTGGAGTTACAGTGTTGGATGGTGTAGGAGTGAAGGATGGAGTGCTTGTAGCTGGCGTACCATTAAAAGGAGCTTCAGCCTCATATGTTGTCTTTGGAGGGACAACTTCTTTATTTGTTAACGTATCATCACTGCCTTGGTAGAAAAATCTGTAAATAAGAGTATTTCCAGGTGTTGGAACAGTAATAGGAGCTGTGAAAGCTACTCCAGGGAGACTGGATACTACTGCTGTATCAATATCGTAACTTCCAGAGTATTTCTGAAAATCGGTCCAGGTTACACCGCTGTCAGTAGAGTAAGAATACCAGAGATATGCCTTGCGGGTTGATCCGATAGGACGAGGCTGACTGTAGGCTGGAATCTGTATAGGGATGATGGAACCCTGCTGAAGAGTTCCAGGCATCAAGCCAGCGTCTACCTTGGCAGATGTGAGTAATGGAGCGTTGTCATTGGAAGCTGATCCAGGAATAACAACCGTCGCAGCGTCTGCTAATCCATCTCCAAATGCAGGATTGACATCATAATCAGCTTCACTTTTAAAATAGTTACTGTCTCGACTGCCAACTCCGTTATCGGTGATTTCATCAAAATTGTCTGCGGTATTGTTGTTGAACAGGAAGTTGAAATTGATAGCGGCAGAGGCTCCTCCACCAACTATTATTCCTTCGCCGGTGTTTGAGTAGATGTTGTTGCGCTCAACTGTACGAGAACCAGCATTTCTGATGTCGAGTCCATAACGGTTGTTGTTGATTATGTTGTCAGATACGGTTGCGGAGGCTCCGTCAATACTAACAGCTGTATTTGTACTACTACTTACTTGGTTGGCAGTAAATATTGCAGACCCCGTGTTGGTTACTACAACACCGGCATCGTTGCTGTTGATGTAATTGTGTGCGTAAGTAAAGCCACCAGATTCAATCTGTAGTGCTGTGCGATTTCTATCAAGTAAGTTGTAAGAAAATTCCCCACTGATATCGCCACCACGAACTCTTACGCCGTAGTCACAAACTGAGAATTCGTTGGTAGCACCATATCCACCAATTGTAGAAACACCGCCCTGAAGATCAAGACACTCGCCAGATACCTGACTGATCTTGTTAAGGCTGATGATATTGGTACCGGCTGAAACTTTTATACCAGTCCCTCTAGCGGAGATACCATTACTGATAATGGTGTTTGCTCCACCAGTTATATTGATACTGGTTGTGGTGTTTCCACCTCCAACTGCATTTTTTTCTACGATAGTGTCGCCAGCGATAGAAATATTGATGTTGCGGTTGTTAGTTATGTTTGTGTTAGCGATGATCTTGTTATTGGCACCGCCGGTAATATTGATACCGATGTCTGCATTGTCGGAGATGTTGCTTGCAGTGACCAACAAACCACCACCACTTGAAAGTACACCGACCGTATTGTCGGAGATAGTTATACCACTGAGTACAATGTTTGGAGCACTGACGTCGATACCGGTTTCATTTCTAGTAATACTGCTGCTGCCGGAAATAGTTGGCTGTGCACTACCACCAATACTTATACCAGTAGTTCCTTCGCTGACGGTATTCGAGCGAATCGCTGCTACTTCGTTTCCTGTTACAGCAATACCGACTGTGCAACGACCAACGTTGTTGGACTCTGCAATATTCTGATTCCAGAGTTCAGCTGGAAAGATACCAGCAGAAGAACCTAGAAGGATTCCAGTACCTGCGCTATCAATAATGTTGCTTTTTACTTCAACCTTATATGCACCACCTGTAACTTCAATTCCTGATGTTGTAAGAGATGCATTGATAGTGTTTGACGCGATAGAAATATTATGACTATCACCAAGGATCTCAACAGCCTTACCGTTGCTGGTAAATATATTAGAGGTTATTTTGATCTGCTTTGCAGTATCAGTTGAACCTACGTTATCAAGAGAAATTGCAGCTCCAGTAAAATTCTCAAAGGTGCTTCCTGTGATCTGGAGATTATTAATTGCTGTAGTTGAAACGATAGCTGATACAGCAGGACCGCTTCCTTTTGAAATTGTAATAGTGGAAATTTTCACATCGTTTGTTGTGTCGATGATTATCAAAGGACTACTAGCAGGGAAAGCAGGAGCCGCTTCAACACGAAAGCCACTACCACCACTAAGTGTTAATCTTTTTCCAATGATTACAGTACTATCCACTGATACATTATCTTGAACTGACACTGTACCACCTGGATCAACGACATTGATAGCCTGCTGAAGACTCTCGTAGCAGCCAGCTGCACCTGCACAGCCGCCAACACGTTTTACTGTCACAGATGCCGTCTGGGCAAAAGCCGAAATTGGTAGTACTAGGAATGCGGAAATACCCGCAAGGCCGATAAGCCATTTTTTCATACTGGGAAACTCCTTTATTTTTTTACTTGTATATAATTAATGTATAAAAAGACCTATGTAAGGATTCTAACGTTGTGCAACATGCTTTTGTTACAGTACCATTACAGTATAGAGTTAAACGTTGAAAGTGAAAAGGTTTAGACGATTACTTGGATAGACCTCCCTTCGATAATTTTTGCTTTTAAATTTTGTAAAGGACACCCCACCCATGCTTGTACTCGGCATCACCGGCAATATCGCTTCCGGAAAAACATCTGTGGCACGGATGCTCAAAAAACGGACCGGTGGCGTTATCGTCAATGCCGATGAGGTACTCAAAGAGCTTACTACACCCGAATCGACAGTGTGGGGAAAAATAGTTCAGCTCTTTGGCAAAGAAATTGTAGCACCAAAATCGAAGGAACTAAACCGAGCTAAGATTGCTGAAATTGTTTTTAAAGATATAGAAAAACTAAAAAAACTTGAAGCTATAACACATCCCTCTATCACTAGAAGTATCAAACAAAAGATCAACGCAATAAGCAAGAAAGCTCCCAATACCGTCATTATTGTGGAGGCTATAAAGCTACTGGATTCCACAATCGAACCGCTTGTGGATGCTGTGCTTCTTGTCACTACAGAAAGAGAGTTGCAGTTCAACAGATTGATGCAGGATCGGGATTTCTCTATGCCTCAGGCAGTTGCACGAGTGGGTGCCTATACTGCACCGACAAAGCATGCAAAGATTTCTTGGAAACTGGAAAATAAGGGAACGATTGAGGAACTTGAGAAGAAGGTGATTGAATTGGCTAAAGAGATTGATATAATGCCAAAAACTGATCGCATAAAGAAGTAACCTGCTCTTTGCAAGCATAGGATAGGATACAGTTAAGTGCTTGCGTTAACGAGTGCTTCTGAAAATCTTTCCATCTACGTTATTATTTACCTTTCACGCAATAATCGTCTTTTTTCCTCATCCCAATTGCATTTCCCCCTACAAGCAGCTATACTATGCTGATATTTTTAAGCAACGGCAGTAGATCTGACATGACTGATTTGAAAAACAAAAACTATGTTTGGTCAAGTACTAACCTTGCTGAAGTCATGCCTGGAGTACACATGCCTTTGGTCAATGAGTTGGTGTTGGGTTGTGTGGGGACGATACTTGGACAGTTGATAGAAGGGTTTACGAGTATTCGGGTGTACCCTGAGATGCCTTTACTTATGCCTATTCACGGCAGGCCGTATTTCAACCTCACTCTCTTGGAAGATTTTCTAAAGGAAATGATTGGGTCGGAGCAAATCTCGATTGTTGAGATGCTGGGTGGTGAACAGGAAACTTTAGGAAAGACGATCAAATTGTCATGGTATAAAAAAGCACGTCTGGTTTGCAAAATGATAGTCTGGTCCGCACAACATTTACTGCTGATTCCAGTGCGTATGTGGAAAAGGTATACCGGAGTTAAGAAAACCCAGGCATTAAGCGAAATGCTTCTTTCCAGTCAAGAGTATACGAACATGCAGCCTCACTTCGACCTATTGCTCAATGCTTTCTTGGAAATCCTTTCGTCTATCATGTGGTCACTGTTCCTACCGATGTCGTTGTATTTTTTCTACAGGGGAACATGCACTTTATGGATTAAAGACAAGGGAGCGACGAAAAACGTACTACTTTCAGATGGTGGCGAAGGATTTGGATCTGTGGACGCTTTTGTCGCACTTTGGGAAATCGCTACACTAGTGAGAAAGGAGCAAGGATTGTCGGAGAAAATTATCCAGCTACAATCAACAGATGCTGTTTTAACACTTTTTAACAATTATCCTGAAATCAATGGGCGTTTTCAGCAGTTTCTTGCCATCCATGGTCACCGATGTGCGATGGAAATTGATTTTTCCTTACCACGATGGCGAGATGATCCTACATTTATTATTGACGTGATAAAAAAATACCTCTTGATGCCAGAGGAAGAAAGTCCACTGCATCGTCGTACAATACTACAACAGCAACATTTGGAAGTGAAAAGAAAACTTAGAGACTCACTTTCCTGGTGGAAATATTGCATACTTACGACATTATTGGCATGGGCGAGGAAGGCGCAGTTGAAACGCGAGGAAGCCAAGTCGGAGTTTATTGCATACTTGTACTTGCTCCGCAAAGTGGTGTTGCATATTGGCTCACTTTTGGCAAAGAATAACTACCTTTTGACTGTTGAAGATATTTTCTTTCTGACACGTGCCGAAATTTCATCGATTCTTCTTACCAAAATAGAGTGTGATTCTGTTAATACCATTGTAGTAGAACGAGAAAAACAGTTTTTAGACGATTCAAGCAAGGAACTTCCTGGCGTAATTTACGATCTGGAGAATATTCCATCAGTACAACGAACGGATGCTTTTTCGGGTGTAAAAATCCTTTTAGGAACTGGTGTTAGCCATGGGGTTTATGAAGGCGTTGCTAGAGTTTTGTATTCTGCTGCGGAAATTGGAAGGGTCAATCAGGGAGAAATATTGGTAACAGACCATACCGACCCTGGCTGGACACCTATTTTTCCTGTAATCAAGGGCATGGTGACCAACACTGGAGGGATGCTTTCGCATGCAGCGATCATTGCAAGGGAATATGGTTTGCCTGCCGTAGTAAATGTGCGCAATGCAACTCAAATACTTATTGATGGGAAACGAATAAGGATTAATGGAGATAGCGGCGAGGTTGAAATTCTGGAAGACTAGTTCCGGTCTTAACTAAATAACTACACAGTAATTTCTCAGAGTCTGCTTTATTCCAATAGATAACTCAATAAGTTTCCCACTGTTGAAGAAGTTCGATGCAAATATTGCAATGTCCCGCTAATAAGTCTGTATAGCCTATTGAAGCCTACCTACAACTTGTTACAATTTTCAGCTTCGGAAGGTTTTCATGCTCAATTTTACCATCAAGAGTATAGTACATCGCTCCCCTTCCCCATTTACTACTGCTTCCTTTTGCAATGATAACAACTTTGGATCCAAGATTATTTGATTGCTTGAGATCAGTTATCAATTGCGTGACTGATAACGCCCATCCACCTAAAGATCCCGCGGCCCCAAGCAACCGATCCTCACCTTCAAAAGCAAGACTATTCGAAAGGACAGTCCGTTGTGATGGTAAAAGAAGGTTTTTTGATTTGCATGAATATTCATCGTTAATACAAGAAAATGGTTGTGGATTCTTGTTTTTTTCTACAGAAAGTTGAAATGATTGATTTATCCATTGTTCTCTACTTGCGTTGTTTGTAAATTCAATTGAAGCAGAAAGTATTTTTACTCTTGAATCTATCTGTTCACCATGAAAACGAAATCCCATGTATGACTTTTCAGTTTCGCTTAGAAAAAAGTGAGAATCACGAGAAAATTGATGCATTTCTTTCATTCCGCTTGAACTGTAGACATCCAGTCTATTGCTATCTTGATTAGCGATATCATCCTCATTGGTGATCGTAAATTCTTTTGCTTGAACACACGAACCTGAACTACCACCTGAACCTCCTGAATGGGTATACGTATAAACACTCGTAGGCGTCCAAGTCCTGCTATTTGTTGGGGTAGCAGTAGCAGTTGTAAAGGTAATTGTCCTGGTGGGACTCGATGTGAGGGTGGGAGATGGAGTAGCAGTAGTAGTCAAAGATTCAGTGTTTGTTGTTGTTGAAGTAGGTGAGCTGGTGTCAGTTACAGTCGAGGTTGCAGTTAGTACTGGGGTAGCTGTATCAGAAATAAGTGGTGTTGGAATAGAACAGTAATTTCTCATCGAGGAAATCTGCCTCACTTCCTCATCACTGAGGGCTCGGTCAAAAATTCGAAGCTCATCGATGCTCCCTTTCCAAAATTCTTGACCATTTACCTGGTTACCAATATTGGCAGTACCACTTTTTTGAAGATCCCAATTTTTCTCCGCAGCAATTAGCTTTTGGCCATCAGAGTACAGTGTTGCCGTAGTGCCGTCGTAGGCCAAGCAGAGGTGGTGCCAAACATTGATATCCCAAAACCAATCGACAGCAAGATCATCGCCATATCCACCAGCTATGAGCCGGGATTCATTTAAACCAATAAACATAGCTTGGCCTGGCGTTGCGGATCCATACGATGCAATCCAGCGATAGCCGGGCAGGTTATTTTCTGTTTTTGCCCAGACACACATGGTGCGAGCAGATAGGCCGTCAGGAAGAGCTGCATCAGAAAACTGTGCTGCTTGACTAACACCATCTACTTGAATAGATTTACCGACTGTACCGCAATTTCCGGCGGATGGGCATGAACCTGCACTACTCATAGCATTGTTGTGACTGCTCGATGAGTCTACAAGCTGTGTCGTCCCTGCAGCTTCGTCAAAATGAAAAAGAGCGACATCACCCAAAACCAATACCGGTGTGGTAGTAGGAGTTAATACATTAGAAAATGTTGGGTTTGGAGTTGGGGGAATGCAGGCTGCACTTTGCTGGGAAAGCTGTGCTATTTCGCTTGATGTTATTGCTCTATTGTAGATGCGAACTTCATCGATAGCACCACTCCAAAACTCAGTACCGGTAACTTGCTTTCCAATGTTTGCTGACCGTTTCAGTAAATCCCAATGCTTGGCGATAGAGGCTTTTTCTTGTCCATCGGCGTATAGTTTTGCAGTAGCGCCATCGTATGTAAGGCAGATATGATGCCATTCTCCAACTTTCCAAACATCAGGAATCCAGATGTCGTCACCATAGCTTCCGCCAATCAAATTGGGTCCATTAAGACCGATAAACATAGCTCTTCCGTTAAGCACGGATCCATAGGATGCAATCCAACGATACTTTTCTGTGGAGTCATCAGTCTTTGCCCAAGCGCACATACTTCGTGATTGCAATCCATCAGGGAGGTCCGTTTGAGGAATGGAGAGTGAGTCATCAAGACCGTCGAATGCAGCGCCATAGTGCACCTGCCCACAAGTCTCAGCTGCAGGGCAAGTTGTCCCATCGCAAACGCAGTCATTTCCCTTTCCTGAATAATCGCTAAAGGTGCTACTACCCAATGCATCATCTAAATGCGCAATAAGAACAGCCCCATCATCTAGGGAAAATGCTGGTGCAGTTGGATTTGGAATTGGAGTGTCGGTTGATTGTGCTGGTGGAGTTTCCGTGCTGGTAATAAAAGTTGTTTCGCTGGGTGTTGGTGTTTCGGTTTGAACAGCAACTGTTGGGCTATTCTCAGCCGTACCTGTTACTGTCGGGGTATCGGTTATTCCTCCAGAGGAAGAGTCTACAATCGCTGTGTCAGTCACTGTCGCCTGTGAGAGCGGAGTTTCTGTTGAATCAATCAAAACTGTTGGGCCGGCATCGGTTGGCGTGGCGTAACTTTTTGAAATAGGTAGTAGAAATGCGACGAGAAACATTACACTTATAATCGACAGCATGTTTTTCTGTTTCTTGTTTTTCAGATTTGGTGTTGCTGAATACTGCTGAGGCATACGATGGTCTCCTGCTTTATCGTTTTTGTTAACTTTTCTTACTATTTTCTAGTTATTTTTTTTACAAGCACTCTTTCAATTTCACTTTTTTTCTTTGCTTTCGCTGACAATAAAAACTATAGAGGCATTTGCCTACATAAGTCCGCAAGAACCTTTTGCTAAGGATATTTCTCCCTTAACAATCAGACAGTTTCGTCAACAGAATTAGGCGTCTGGGGGATTTGTGTTTGTTTTTTCTATCGTTACTTCGTAACAATATCTCACTAATCGTATAGCAACTTTTTTGGAATGTAAATTTACAAATAATCATAATTTCAATAAGTTGCCATCGGCTTTATTTCAAATAAAAACACGTCACAATCTTCACATTTTTTTCTTCTACTGCAACAAAATTTACTCTTAGGTGTTAAAATCAATAGAAGTTACGATTCCTTGACTATGGTGTTTGTTTTCTGGTAAAAAGAGCTTCTGACTTACACTTCAATAATTATTCTTGTGCAATTATTTATTATTTATACAAAGGATTCTCACTTGAAAACACGTAATCTTCTTTCTTTGGCAGCGTTCATTGTTTTATTACTGCTTACTCAAATTACTCCAGGATTTGCCGATTCATTTTTTGCTAGGCAGGGATTTGAAGCTCAATGGGTCAGTCAAACAGGTGCGAATACTGCAGACGAATTTTTTTCCGTCAAACCGTGTGACTCGGTGAATTTTACAGCGACGTTTAAAAATACCGGAACAACAACATGGAGCAACAGCGGAGCTGACCAGATTGCTTTCAACATTTACAAAGACCCCAAAGTGGTCTCTTATCCTACAAGCTTTTCCTACATTCCCGGCACAAATGAGAGCTATTTTAAGGATAATACTTGGCTTTCGGCTTTCAGAGTTGGATCTCTTGTGCAATCTTCAGTTAAACCAGGAGAAACTGGAACCATACAGATGAAATTCAAAGTCCCTTGTGATGCTCCTTCTGGTAAATTTCGTGAAGATATCTCAATGGCAGCAGGTAAATACTGGATGAAAAACACTAAGAATGGCGATCCGCAGAAAGTTGCGCATATCTGGGTTGGTTTTAATATCCAAGCAACATCTGAAGTTACTATTTCTAGTGCAACCTGCCCCACTGAGCTTGCAAAGTATTTAAATAAGAGCAATCATAATTACTCTTGCAGCTACATCACTGTTCCTGAGTCTCACGCCAGTCCGAATGGAAAGACGATAAAACTTGCAGTGATTGTCATAAAAGGAACATGGTATGCTGGAACGACCCCATTGGTGATGGAGCAGGGTGGTCCTGGTGGTTCAACACTTGAATACTTTTCTTATGCAGATGGTGTAGGAATTCTTGATCCATTTTTGAGAGATCGGGATATTATCCTTGTTGAGCAACGTGGAACCCACTACTCTTTACCGAATCTAGCTTGCAGTGAGGTAAATGATGCCATCACGAGAACTTTAGACAGTTCCACTGACGTAAAAAATGCAGCCTATGATCAGGCTGTAGCTGATTGTTACTCTCGATTAAAGAAACAAGGCGTAAACCTTGATGCTTTTAATAGTGTGGAAAATGCTGCTGATATTCCTGACGTGGTCAAAGCACTTGGATATACGGAATATAATTTCTACGGGGTTTCTTATGGTGCCATGCTTGGGCAGCATTTAATGAAAAATTACCCAACAAATCTTAAGAGTGTCATCCTTGATTCTACACCACCTTTACAAGGAAGTTTTGTGAAGGATAGTGGAAAAAATGCAGTAGATCAGATTACTCATGTTTTTTCTTCCTGTGAAGCTGATGCCGTCTGCAATCAAAAATACCCACAATTGGCCACAGTTTTTGAAGGACTTTACAGCATTTTAAATGCAAATCCGATTCATCTTTCCATAACTGACAGTAATGGAAAAACTTCATCAGTGCAGTTCACTGGATCAGACATGGTACAACTTGTATTTTCCTCGTTGTATAGCGACGAAATGCTTCGATATATTCCAAAGATGATTTATGATCTTAAGGATGGAAAAGTTGATCTTATCAGAGGTATGCTGTCCGTTCATATTCAAGCCCAAAGTACTATTAGTCAGGGCATGTACTTTTCCGTACTCTGTGCGGAAGACATCTCTTGCCCATACTGGTCTGTTAATAAACTGGGCTCCAGTGCAAATGAGATGGTAAACAGCAATATTCCTACGTTGGTGCTTAACGGCGAGTTTGATCCGATCACTCCTCCAAACTACAGTAGTCAAATACTTCCTGGACTTACCAGACACTTTTCTTATACGTTTCCAGGCATTGGTCACGGCGTAATTTCCTCAGGTAGTTGCCCAGTGAATATGATGTCTGAGTTCCTCTTCAACCCCGTTCATACTCCTGACAGCAGCTGCATTTCTACAATGGCTTCAAACTGGAGTAGAGATAATTTTGCGGCTGAAAATTTTCTTGCAGCGGGTGGACTTTTGTCTTCGTTTCAACCTTTTAGATAGGTGTAAGCTAAGAGCATTAAGAACCATAGAGTCGAATTAAAAAAGCGGTAGATAAGAGTCGCATCTCTCATCTACCGCTTTATATGTGAAATTAGCTTCTACTTACCCGACTTTGTTTTTACCACGCAACCAATGTTAAGATAATTTCTTTTTTCTTCCAGCTCATTAGACTTGTACTGGCTTTTATTACTTAGTCTTTGAACACTTACTGAAAGTGAGCAAAAGTTAAGTCTTGCCAAGCTGGCCAGTTTCTCTTGGAAATAGCTTTATCCCCTATCACATACTCAAGATTTTTTTGATTTACTTCATCAAGCTCGTCTTTTCTCTTCACCATTACTGGTAGAGCATCAAGTGAGAGGTTTTTGAAGTACGCAACATCAATCTTCTGCGTTGTTTTAAAACGGTCGAAGTTTTTGTTTGCAACATAGGCATCGGCATTCCAATAAACCGTTCCGCAATAGATCGTGAAAAACAAAATGATCCCACCACGAATAACAAAACGCATGCGTTGATTAGTTGCAAGAGCAAGTAATACTAGAATGTAGAGTGTTGCAATACCGATTATAAAGCCGTGCACGAAGAATCGGAGTTTTGTCCACCCATACGCTTCTTCATACAACAGCAGCCTTGAATGTGCAGAAAAAACCACGGCTAAAGTATTCACGCAGAGTAACATCAGTATCCCTTTAACAGCCAGAGCTCCTCGAGATGCAGTTTTGCCCTGAACAAACGGTACTGTAAAAAGAATTACCATCAAGCTAAGGAGTCCGATAACGACCAATTCAATAAACCCTTTGTGGGTGTACTCAGCGTAGGTAAAACGATCCGTTGTAATATTGATTTTCCCGCCAAACATATAGAAAAACTGTATGCCAATAAAAAGAAGAAACAGCATATTCACCAGAGTTAGCACCACTGAGGCAATAATATAATCAAGCTGCCATGGTTTACCTTCAGTGCGCTCGAAATAGGTAGAGAAATTTTCCTTGAGTAATGCTGCGAAATAACCACCAACCGAGACCGTTACACCTATCACGAGACAGATTCGAAAGAGTATGACCCAGATATCTTCTGTCAAAAAACTGAAAAAAGAACTAACCAGACTACCAAAAGCTGGTTCAGCACTAGAAAAAAGCAGCGCAAAAACAAACAATAGAGGAACTGCCAAACAAGAACCAAGACTCACTCTGGCTATCACGGATTTACTTCGTGCGGATTGGGCAGTGAAAGGGGCGCTGATTATTTTTAAGCCTTGCTTACAACAGGCGAGAAGACCTCGAAAGACCAACGCTACCCAGCCAAAAACTTCATTAGGCAACTGAGGCTGAAGAAGGAGAAATGTACATGCTAGGAAAAGAGGTGGAAGCATGAGAAATGAAAACATTTTTAGGAGTTGTGCATCAAAAATAAAAAATGAAAGTGAGAGTAAAACGATAGGAATCAGCAACAGCATAGCCAACGATTTAGTTATTTTTGGTTTTGTTGCTAATAGGAGCACGCCGAAAGACAAGAGTGATATAAGAAAAAATACTGTAGTTCCCAAACCACCGACATGAATGTAAAAGCAGAGATTAAAGAAGAGCCCGACAACGAGACCTGTCAAAGCGGCACAAAGTGTTTTTTTCATAAAGTTCTCCGAAATTGGGTATTTTCTTCCAACTTTCAACTGGTTTCAAAAAAACAACTGACTGCGTTGAGCAGTGCTAAATTATTCAATATCCTGTGTAGATGAACGTACAAGGTTTTCGAAACGTGTTTGTTCTTTTTTGAAATAAAGATCTACTTCACCAGTTGGTCCGTTACGATGCTTAGCGATAATGACTTTGGCGATGTTTTTTTCTTCTTCGGAGCAGTCGGGGTTGTAGTAATCCTCGCGATAGATAAACATTACCACGTCGGCGTCTTGTTCAATCGAACCGGATTCACGCAGGTCGGAAAGCATGGGAATTTTCTTTTGACGCTGCTCAACAGCACGGGAAAGTTGCGAGATAGCAATCACAGGAACATTAAGCTCACGAGCGATGCCTTTTATCGATCTCGAAATTTCTGAGACCTCCTGAACACGGTTTTCTGATGCTCCTCCATAGGAACGACCAACCATGAGCTGGAGATAATCAATAATAATCATACTGAGACCAGATTCAGCCTGAAGACGTCGAGCTTTAGTTCGCATTTCAAGAGCGGAAAGACCGGATGTGTCATCAATAAAAATTGGAGCATCGGCTAGCACACCGATAGCGTCACCTATTTTGGCAAAATCCTCGTTTGAGAGGTACCCGGTGCGCAATTTTGACATATCAACACCAGCTTCTCCACAAACGAGACGATCAACAAGCTGATGTTTTGACATTTCTAGGGAAAAAATACCAACAGGCATATTGCCTTTTACTGCGACATTGTGGGCAATATTAAGCCCGAGTGAAGTTTTTCCCATACTGGGGCGGGCGGCAAGAATCACCATGTCTGAACGCTGTAAACCACCCAGATGCTTATCAAGATCCACAAAGCCTGTAGGTACTCCACTGACACTTCCACGATTGCTGTGAATTTCATTGATGCGCTCCCATGAGTCGGTCATTACTTCACGAATGTGAGTAAATTCCTGCCTTTGCTGAGCTTGAGATATCTGAAAGATCAAACTCTCGGCTTTGTCTAAAATACCTTCAACCTCTTCCTCTCCTTTAAAACCCATCTCGGCAATCGTGCTTCCTGCGCTGATCAACTTTCGCAATACTGCCTTCTGGGAAACAATGCGAGCATAATGCCCAACATTTGCGGAGGTTGGTGTTGTACTGAGTATTTCGCCGATGTATGCATGACCGCCAAGGGACTCAAGTTTTCCAGTACGATCGAGGAGGTTGGTCAATGTTACCGTATCAACTGGCTCTCGACGTTCAGATAGCTCGAGAATAGCTTTATAAATATCAGAGTGGGACTCTTTGTAAAAATCGGCTGGAGAGAGCAATTCGACGACCTGAATGATGCAATCAGGATCAATAAGGAGGGAGCCAAGCACGGACTTTTCAGCATCCAGATTTTGCGGAGGGAGTTTTAACGAATCCTGAGCCATGGCGTATTTACTTTCTTCATGATGGAATTCATTGTATCTCATCGCTAAGCGGTGTGCAAAAGGTGATGCCATGTATTTCTAGGAATGATGCTGTCGAGATAGACGATACTAAACTCTATTCTGATTTCGTTTCTTTGGGAATCGGTGGAAAAAAGTCTGGAGGTGGAGCTATAAACTCTTCCCTAGAGCCATTCACAAGTGCTATCTCAAGTTTCCATGCATGGAGTGCTTGCCTAGTAATTCCCCAGTCATTCTCTTTTTTTGTGTAGGTGCTGTCAGCAACTAGCGGGTGCCCGATGGAGGTGAAATGGACACGAATTTGATGAGTTCGTCCAGTGAGGGGATGTGCGGCAACTAACGTATAGCCTGGTTTGGGGTAGCTGAGCACTTCGTAGTCGGTAATGGCTTCTTTCCCACCCTTCAACACAGAGACAACTGCCATTTTCTTTCTATCACGGGGATCACGTCCGATGGGCGCTTCGATGCGGCCTTTTCTGGGTTGCAGAGTTCCGTGCACTAGAGCTAGATAGGTTTTACTTACTTTGCGATCTTTGAACTGGTCGCTGAGAAATGCTTTGGAACGGTCGTTTGTGGCGATAATGATGATACCAGATGTATCCTTGTCCAAACGATGAACTAGACCTATGCGGAGTGAGTCTTTTTCAGCAAAACCAGTTTTTTGAATATGTTTACCAAAAAGTGCGTTAACCAATGTGCCATCCCAATTTCCGGGTGCCGGATGCACAACAAGTCCAGCTGGTTTATTCACGACTATCATGTCTTCATCTTCGTATACCACTTCGACTGGAATTTCCGGTTGAGGAATAATTTCTACTTCCTGACGAAATGGAAAGGTTACTTCAATTTCTTTTTTTCCGACTATGTTAATACCCGACTTTGCGGCTACTACTCCGTCAACTTTAACAAGACCATGCTTGATAAGGTTCTGGACGTTTTCGCGGGTAATGTTGTGGATATGATAGACTAAAAATTTGTCGAGACGTGTTTTTGAATGCGTTAGGGGAACTGGAATAATCTGAATTTTCACGTGTTTCTTTTCCCTAGGTAAATTTGAAGACTTCGTAGGTGGAGTATAAAGGCTTTCCAGCCTGATTCCAATTTCGATATTTGAATACTCATGATCTTTATGGAATGAAGAAAATGGCAACTACCACAACAGACCTCTACTTATGAGCATAATTCCTCTAACATCCTCACGAATCACACTACTTACCAGTAATCAGCACCATCTTTCTCGACTGACGAACGCAACTACTGCGATTTCTCACATACAAGAGATTTGAATTGTAAAATAGTTTGTAAAGTAAGATAACTTCCGCTATACTTCAATTTATATAAAAAAAGACACTTGAAATATGTTAAAAACTAAAGCCAATGTTCAAAGCAAGCTCCTCACTATCCAGCAAGTAGCGGCAATGACGCAGATCACTCCTCGTCAACTTCGCTACTGGGAACGATACGGTGTAGTTAAACCAAAGTTTGTGAACAAAGGTCGTCGCCAAGACAGACGATACAGCCTTCGCGATGTTGCCATGTTGAAGAAAGCCCTTCACTTGCGCAAGAAAAAAATGTCGATCCGTAAGCTTTCTAAAATTATAAAAAATCCTGGTTTGCAGTTTGACGTTAAAGCATTTGATATTGAGCAAAAGTTCTCCAAAGAGCGTAATCAACTAATTGGTGAAGCATTGACGTTGTTGAGAGATCAGATTAATGACCAGATAAAAGCTCTAGAAAGCTCTCCTTCTTTTGAGGCGGAGAACAATGATTACATCCGCTTAGTTTCCAAAGTAGAAAATGTAGAAAACCTTCTCGCAGAGCTTGAATAGCGCCTTCATCACCCACACTAGCATTCCTTAGAAGCAATCACTACAATAAAGGGGATTTCTGCCTTTATTTCTACTGCATACCTTGGCGGTGCCTGTACTTGTTGCTCATGAAAAAGAAAAACACACATTCTTCTGGACAGATACTCATTGAGTCTATTGTTTCTTTTGGTATTATTGCCTCTACTCTTCTTGCTGTTATAGCACTTCTCGTTTTAACACTTCGAGTTTCCCGAACAAATGCAAGAAAAACGATTTCTAGTAATCTATCAAAAGAGACACTTGAAGTGGTACGCGAGGTGCGAGACAACAGCATTCCAACGAGTGAAAATCTTAAATTTTTTGAAATTGACGCTACAGCAGCGCAGTATTACCGTTTAAATTATAGATTTCAGCAGACAGTAGGGCAGTCAGATGCTCCTTCTGGTGGCTGGTTTCTTGAAAAGATAACTGATCCAGTGCAACAAGAATCGCCTGAAGCTTCTATCTACGCCATCAACTATGACGGAGATAAAGATGTTTGGCTTCCAGCAGTTGGCGATCCTATGCCAACGCCTTCCAGCTTCGGATATTACTATAGGCAGATAAAAATACAAGATCTTCCAGGAAAAAATCCTGGAGACCCCGCTGATACCAATAAAAAACGAGTTGATGTCATTATAAGCTTCATCGATAAGGGGGCTTCAAAGCATATTTCCTACACGACTGTATTTGCTAATTGGAAATAGTATTCAGCTTCTCAGGCCTCCAGATATAAGTTATTCCTCCTCATGAAGACACAGAAACAGCTTACTAATCAGGGTGGATATACACTCATCGAAATGATGGTAATGGGGGTGCTTTTGGCAATTGTGATGGTTGTGGTTGCTTCTGTGCTTATTAATGTTATCCGTCAACGCACCCGATCAAACTACAACTCTGAAACTCGCACCTCTGCCGACGAAGTGATGACCATCTTAAAGAAAAATATTAAAGATTCAGATACACTAAGTTTCAACCAGACACTTCCAGCAACTGGAGCAAATGCAACCGGAAAATGCTGGAGCGATATTCCCAATGCTGGCAACCTCTGCATCACAGGAACTCCTTACTGTGCATTTAAACAAATACGCCTTTCAGTTGACGATCTACTTGACCGAGTCTACTACTTGGATGACATCAACGCTCGCATCATTGTTACAAATATTTACAAAGACAACCACCAAGAAAATTCATTTGCCATTTCTCCTCCAACACTCAAAGTGAAAGATCTACTATTCACTCTCTCCCCCCGGCTTTGCTGCTCTGAAGTGGACGGTCAAACCTCCTGTTCTAGTTACGAGCAGCCAAATGATAATATTACGATAAAAACAATTTTCAGTGTATACTCGCCACTTGCTGAAACAAGCAACGCCCAAGCATTCACACAGTCACTCATAACATTACAGTCGACATCAAGCTTACGTGCATATAACCGCTTCAAAATAGCAAATTAGACAAATTTTGAGAGCCATCGACTTGGAGAAACAATTCCCGATTCACTTCGACACTACATTTTGAGACAATTGATCCGATAAATAAACTCCAAGTTGACAGTAGTACAATCTCCATAGTATAGTGATTTTTGTACTCTTTTCATGAAAGACAGAGCTGCATTATGGCATTAAAAATCAAGCTTTCACGCTATGGCAGAAAGAAACTTCCTTTTTATCGTGTGGTTGTTGTTGAGGCACGTTCTAAGAGAGATGGAAACTATGTGGATCTTCTCGGTTTTTACAATCCGCTTACTCATCCAGCAACCCTAGAAATCAATCACGATAAGACTAACGATTGGATCACCAAAGGAGCAAAGCCAACTGACACCGTGGCTTATCTTTTGAAAAAAGAAAATTTTACTTGGACAAAGAGCTTTAAAGCTCCCGCTTCTCTTACAACTAGAAAAAAGAAATCCAAGAAAGACAAAGCTCGCGAAGAGTCCGCAAAAGAAGCAGCTACAAAACAGGCTGAAGAAAAAGCTGCAGCAGCAAAAGCCAAAGCTGCAGAGGTTGCAGCAGAAGCAACTGCGACTGTCACTGATGAGCAACCTACTGAAGCCACTCAGAGTTAGCTTACAAACATTTCTTAGTCTTTTTATCTACTTTAAACATTTCTCTACGTCACTTCATGTTACTTTATTTTCTCCTCTGTCTATTTTCTCTAGTAGTCGTAACTTACTAGGCTAACTACTGTCATCTAACTTCATTGCAAATAAACGTTTGTAACTATTGATTTAATTTTTACGTTTACGATTTGTCAGTGATCATGGTACACTGCAAGTACTTGTTACAAATTACATTGAAGGGGCTTTTCCGTGAAAGAACTTCTCGCTCATATTGTTTCATCAATCACGGATACTGATGTGTTGGTTTCCTTTGAAGATAACCCAGGGGAATATACCTTCACCCTAACGCTCCAACCTGAAGATGTTGGATTAATCATTGGCAAAAAAGGTTCTGTGATTAAAGCGATTCGCAATTTGCTTAAGATAACGGCTCCAGACACGACAAAAAGAATGAATATCCATATTGCATCACAGGATCAATAATTCGTACGCTATATCAGTAGTGCGTATGGAAGAACACTTTCATGGAATCGCAGACAACAACTTCGAATAGACTATTTTCCCACCCTCTTCGACAAACTGTGCTTACTATTGTGATGTTGTTGGTTATTATGACAGTCAGCTCGTGGGGATTTCTTTTGCTGGAAAATAATCAAGTATTTGCTCGATTTAGCTTAGCTGGTGATTTGGCATCGACCGAAAAGCAAATTTCCAGAGATATTGATTCCTTAGAGGATTTCGATGCTACTAATGTGCAATTACCTCAGTTTAAAACCCGATTAGAAGAGTTTTCTGTTAATAGAAATAAGACGTTTTATAGTGACCAATTGTTTGAAGAAGTACAGGCCTTATTTCAAGATGTTAACACTGCACTTGATGAACAACAGAGCAAATGGTTTAACCGCATAGATGACACCATCTCACAAACAAAAACTAAATTTGAAGAACTAAAGAATTATGGAGTCAGTCTTCCGATGAAAGAAGAAGAGTTGGCGATGGTGGAGAGGCGTTTTTCCACGGCAGCAACTGCGGAAGACTTCCGTCTCATAGACACACTTTCACAACAATTGAGTTCATTCCTGCAGGATCAGATTAACGTGAAAAAAATGATCTATCTGCAAAGCCACTTAAAAGAAGAATTATCTTCCATACAGAGCCTATTGGATGAAGGAAAAAAGCTAGGAATTGAAAATAAAGACCTTTCTAACGCTGTAGCATCTCTTAACTTAAACCAAAGCGCTTCTTCTAGTGCATCACTACTTCAGTTGGAAAAATACCAAGAAGTGCTGGTAGATGGGAAAATTCAGTTAAAAGATTCTATTGAGAAGAAGAAAAAAGAACAGGAAGAGCAGAAAAACAGAACGAATTCAAACTATATCGCTATTGTTCCTCAACACTATCCGATTGGTGGAAAAAGCATTGAAGTAAGCCTTAGTGAGCAAGTGTTGAGAATGTACGAAAATGGCGAGCAGATCCATGCCGATTTTGTTGTTACAGGAAAAAATGGCTGGGAAACAACACCTGGAGTTCACCATATCCTCTATAAGCAACTGTACAAAGTTCTTTCAATGGATAAGCCCGTATATTATCGTATACCTGTAAAATATTGGATGCCCTTCACGACCTCAGGTGAAGGTATCCATGATCTTACCTCTCGTTGGGTTTTTGGCCCCCGCGCTAATCGTTCGTGGAATGGCTCCCATGGGTGCGTAAACTCTCCAATTGCTTTGGCAGCACTTATTTTCCAATGGGCTGAAGTAGGAACACCCGTAGTAGTTTTCTAACTAGACCTTAATTAAGTTAGTTGTACAATTTGCATTTATTTACAGATTCTGTTATTATGTTTAGATTTGCAAATTATGGAGATTAACTAAAAAACAAAAACGTTCACCTATTACCATTTATATCAATAACAAAACCACCGTGAAAGGAAAAACTCATGGACAAAATAGCGCTCTTTGTCTGTGACTTTACACCTGTTGAGTATCAACAATATTTTGAAGAACTTTTTTCGAGCCTGGATTATCGCGGCTTGATCATCTGCTCGCAATACTCACCCACTGTCGGCCTGCTCAAAGGTGGCAAATACAATGGAATTCAACGTGACTTGAAACCGGGTCGAAAAGCAACATACGACTTTATCAAAGGTTACCTGGCTGCTCATTGAACATTTTTTCGTCCACCTTTCAAACTAGCATGCTTTCCTAAATGCATAGCTAAAAATGACTGGCTTTCCCGCTCGCTAGAGCTGCGTTCCATCTTCCAAATCGTCAGCAGATTTTCAGAACCAGAATAATCACTTTAAGC
>JBAXVQ010000031.1:0-21597 GCA_037128935.1 bacterium
TTGAGGTACAGAAAAAGTATATAATATTATTTCATGAATTGCACTTTAGTATAAGGTGAAAGGATTGGCTGAAGAAAGATTATCTCCAAGTTGTTTTTGTGCGTGTCTGGAATCCCAGAAGCCAAGTTTTCCTTTTTGATTAAAGAGTGCTTCATTGATTTCGATAGCGCGTTTATCAGCACTGACAGCTACTGCTGTAACTGCTCTTGTTACCATACCCCAAGAAAGCATTTCCATGGCTCCTTGCCATAGCTTGCTTCCTAGTGATCGTTGGGCATTGGATAAGTTTTCTTTCCTTTTGTTTCTTGCGGTTTCAGATTTTGCATAGGCTTTTTGTACGTAATATTCACTCTCTTTAGTTAAGTATGCTTGTCTTCCTTCACGAACTGCAGATCCCAAACCACTGACTATGGCACCCATCGCAGGACCTGAAAATCCTTCCATTTTAAGTAGGTATCTACCGCCGAAACCAACGCTCATACCTATTCCAAGGTTTATCGCGGCTTCTTTGAGAAATCCTTTGGTTTTATGATCGCGGCCAACATCACTGGCGATTCGATTGCGCAACCGAGTGGCTACATCTTGAGCTGCAATCCTCTCTGTTCCCTGATCAAATGTTCTATTTAAAGAAAGTGTCATATTGGATTTTCCTTTGTTCAGGAAGGTTATTTATTCGGATTATTAAATTCCGGTAGGAGTTCTCTGACCTTTTCCCATTGGTCTTGTTCGGCATAGTGGAGTAAATGTCGAATTACAGAATATTGATGTTGAACGGTTTGAAGTTGTTTGTTTTCTTTTCTGCTTTGTTGTTGTTTTTCAAGTTTGCTGTAAGTGACTTTAGCTAAGGTAGTTAGATAGTCTGTGAAGTAACGTTTTTTGTATTCAACTGAGGCTTCGAACATGATAGCGGGAAGGTTTTGAACCTTTTCTGAGAGAAATTCAAGCACTGCTTCAGGTTTTGATTGGTTGTTTGTCAAATTTTTCAGCTGTTCAAAATCACTTTTTGATAAGTGCTTTTCAATTCTATTTCCTAAAACATCAAGCCAAACATTTTCCTGTAATTCTGTAAATAGCTTTTGTTTTTTGTCTTGTTGAAGTGTTTCTAATCCCAGTAACTGGAAAAGATCAAGCTCTGCAAGTACAGGTGAAAACGCAAAAGGCCATGGTTTTTGCTGGTTTTGACTGGTTGTATGTGCTTGATTGTTCATAATAGTTCCTTACGTATTGGTGAGTTTTTTATTTTAATTACTGTTGATATGATATATGACCATAAAAATACTGTGATGTCAAGGGGTATTTTTAACTGGGTTATTTCCAAATTTTTTAAAAGTGCTTGATTAAAATCTTTGTATTGTCGCATTTTTAAGTTGTTATGTCAATAGGTATCTGTTTTATAGTTGACAGAAAAGTGTTGTTGTGAGATAATTTTCAGATTTAAAAAAATAAATACCAAAGGAATTATTATGACCATGACACGTCAACAGAATTTTGATGGAGGTGGAAAAGGGCGCGTGTTTGAGGCGGCGAAGCAGGTGAGAGATAGTATGGGTAAGATAGGGGATCTGGCTCGTTCTGCGATTGAGGCTACGACGGATTGGGCGAGAAGGTTTGGTAGAACGCGGGAAATGCCGAATGCTATAGCTTTGGTAGGAAATGTTGATAATCCTCGAGATCTTCGAGCTCCTCGTGATAGTAGGACAGTGGTTTCAGAAGTGTTACGAACAACTTTGTGGAAGAGACCTATTGGAAACGGAAGAGAACGAGATGTTACTCCGCAAGAGATTGCTTTAGTTCGTCCACGTACTATGAAAACAATTGATCAAGAAGCCTCAAGGTTATCTGACGCTCTCGGAGAACGAGCAGCAATATTACGGACGTTTAATAAGGGTAGTAGAAAAGAGGCAAGTGAGCTTGAAGCTGCTCAGAGAAGGATCGACCAGGTGGAAGCTCGTTTAGTCCGAGCTGCTGCTCAGGCAGCTCAAGAAATGAAAGATCCAAGACTACCTGAAACTTTTGATCCTGTCGCACAGTATCAACTAGCTAAGGGAGTTGAGCGCACAGAAGTTCCAGAGCCTGGAAATATGGAAGGACGCATCCAAGCAAAACTTGTTAAGATGTTCGATCGTGGTGGGGAGATGGATAAATATATTAATCAGGATGAAGGGACTCATTTAGGGAAAAATCTAGTAGATACTAAAGTTGATAGGTTTATGCAGCAGTTTTTGGAAAAAACTTCTTTTGGTCTTATAAAAATTAAAGAAGAAAATCGTAAATTGAAACGATTGAGTGCCCGATTGGGAGTTGAAACTCGAGTCGATGCAGATGGTCATATTACTATTGTCAGTGCCCGGGAAGGATCGCCGATTATTGAGTTGGCTCGTCAGCAGGTTTTTCGAGATGAAGCTTTATATCAAACTCGTGAACACCCTGATCAGGCAGGAAAATATACCAAGCAGATCGTTGAAAGTACACAGCGAGCCGATATGATTGGTACCTATATGGATCTTCAACGCGAATCTGTTCAGAAACATGCTAAAGCTGAGTACATGCGAAAAGGTATAATGCTGGCTGCTGGGATAGGGGTGGTTGGCGTTGAATCTGTTGTTGCTCTTCCTTATGCTGTCGCGGGAGTTGAGGCAGTGACTAGTTTTATTGCTGTTCATATAACGGAAACTGCTTTGGCTATGGTGGTGGCGTCAGGTGTTCGCTTGGGGCAGGTGGTATCAAATGTTGAGCATCGTCCACATCTTCAAAGAGAACAACGACAGAGAAAGCAAGTATTGGGAATTGAGGCTAGTCTTGCTCTATTAAGGGGTGATTTATTGACCAAAGGTGATCAAGCAAATGCTGATCGTATTTCAGCAATGCTTGATAGTATTGCGAATGGAGGAGGAGGAACAGATGAGGAAGAAAGAAGAAGACAAGCTGTAGTACTACAAGGCGCACCGGTTACAGCATAGTACATTAAATGAATGTAAGGAGTTAGTATGTCAGATCAAAATGTAGTGGATGCTCTTTGGCAAATAGTTGATCAGCAATCTGCTTTTAGTCCCGAGGAGAAGCAAGATTGGCTTGAGCGATTGCATGCATTTCGAGACGCAGGTGGTGATGGTGTTGGAGATACTGTTGAGGGGATGTGTTTTCAGCTTATTATGGATATTTTTGGAGTGATGGGGCAAGAAGCTATTGCTAATCAGGATTTTAAGTTGTTGTCCGAGTGGAATCATGCAGCACGGACACTCAATAAAAATCTGTATATCCAAGAGGCTGTTTTAGAGGATAAAGTTGCAAAGCTTGCAGATCAGCAGCCAGTATCTGGGAACGTTGGAAACTTGCCGCAGTCAAGCTAGTTTTTGGAAATTAATTTTGCTAGTAGCTGGTTAGCATTTGGTTTTGCATATGTTTTGATTTTTCTCATCAAGTTTTCAAGTTGATCGTTGTTAGAGACTAGTGAGCAGATTTTTTCTATTTGTAGTTTTGAATTATTTTCTTTTTGTTTGATTGTTTCCGCGGCATTAATTTTTTCCAACATCTCCGCCAACTTCTCCTGCTCCCCATTCGCCGAATATGGGTAAGGAATTAAAATCGCCGCTTTTCCAACTGCAGCCAACTCGCTCACGGTACCCGCTCCCGCACGACAAAGAACCAGTGTTGCACTTCGATAGATTGCACTGAGTTCCCTTGGGGTGACGGTTTTTGTGAGGACGTAGTGTTGTTGTAGCTCTGGTGGTAGTGTTTTTCGGCGCTCTTCAAGCCAGTCGCCGTCGCCTGTGGAGGGGTTTATTCCGCATTGATGGATGATGTTCATGTGAGAGAGTAGTTCGGTGAGATGGTTGCCGATGAGACGGTTGATGAAATGGGCACCTTGGTAGCTGCCGGTTACGTAGAGGACTGGAAGGTTGTTAGTAAACTGAAATTGTTTTGGGAGTGGTATAGAGGTGTCCAGCAGCTCTGGTCTGATTGGATTTCCAGTGAGATGACATTTCTCTGGGGGGAAGTATTTTCGGCTTTCTTCAAAGCTGATGGCGATGGAATGGGCATATTTAGCAGCGAACTTGTTGACGATGCCGGGGATGAGTGTTTGCTCATGGATGACGAGTGGGATGCGGAGAAAGATACTGGCTATTACAGCAGGAAGTGATACAAAGCCACCTGATGTGAGAATTACGTCGGGTTTAATTTTTTTTACTAAAAATAGAGTTTTAAGGTATACCGGCGGGAATTTTAAAATATCGATGAAATTTTGAAAGGAGAAGTAGCGGCGAATTTTTGGAGGGTTGATAGTGTAGAAGGGAGTATTGAGTGTTGGGATGATTGTTGCTTCGGGGCCTTTTTTTGATCCGATAAAAAAGAGATCGATCGGGAGGTTCTTTGCTTTACTATGCGCGATGAGTGCGGTTAGTGGGGAGAGATGACCGCCGGTTCCTCCGCCACTGAGTAAAAGACGTAATCGGGTTGGTTTCTTCATAGGTTGAGTGTCTTGAAATATTAAGAAGGATTCCTACGGTAAATAATGTCACAGTCAGCGATGATCCGCCATAGCTAACGAAGGGAAGTGGAATGCCGGTCATTGGTACTAGACTAGCCATAGCACCTATATTAATAAAAGCTTGGAAAGGGATCCAGAAACCAATAGCACTAGCTAATACTTTGCTGAATGGGTCTGGTGCTCCTCTAGCGATTTGAAAAGCGCGCCAGGCAAACAGGATGAATAGTGATATGATCACAACGCCACCGATGAGTCCAAATTCCTCACCAATGATTGCAAATATTGAGTCAGTGACAGGTTCGGGTAGATATCTATATTTTTGTCTGCTGTGTCCAAAACCAACGCCAAAGAGTCCACCATTACCAAGTGCAAGCAGTGCTTGGTTGATATGGTATCCAGCTCCAGTTTTATCTGCAAATGGGTACAGAAAGGTTGTGAACCGACTCATGCGGTAGGGTTCGATTTTGATAAGAATTAGCGTGAGGGTTGTTGCCACACCAACGAGCAAACCTAGTTGTACAATACTCGCTCCTGAAATAAAGAAACAGATAAAGGAAATCATTCCGATGATGATGGTGGTTCCTAAGTCAGATTGAAGCTCAAGGAGCAATACAACAGCACCAATCAGTAGTACAAATGGGATCAATCCATATCTGAAATCTTGAATATCCTGTCTTTTTTTATTACTCAGCCATGCAGAAAGATAGATGGCAAGGAATATTTTGATAAATTCTGATGGTTGGGCATTGATAGGTCCAATCCTGATCCAACGAACGGCACCTTTGATTTCTCCCCTAGAAAGCCCAGGAAGAAACACGCTCATTAAAAAAATAATACCGATGATCAAAAGGAAAAGTGCATTTTTACGCCAGAAGGTATAGGGAATCTGCGATGCAATGTACATGCCAATAAGACCTAGAATTGCCCAGAGGATTTGTTGAGTGAAGAAAAAGTAGTCGTTGGTGCCTTTGAGAAGAACGTGGGCGTGAATGATGCCTGCTGTTGCGATTGTTACTATGCCAATGAATATCAGTGCGAACGTCAAAATAATAAGGAATTTATCGGGACTTTTGGCTTTTTCTTTGAATCGACTCATCGTGTTCTTCCAATCGTTTTTGTTTTGATTGCAAATACGTATGTATTTTAGCCTTCAGCTCTGGGTTTGACAAAGAGAAGATTTTTGTGGTGTACAAGGCAGCGTTTTCAGGGTTTAGCACTGTGCCATGTGCAACACCAGGAGGCATTCGTAATGAGGACATAATATCTTCTTGATTGTAAATAGGGCAGGTGATGACAGGTAAGGAACTTATTCCTGCAACTAGACCGCTGAGTGCGTTGGAGAGCCCAACTACTGCAATGATGATTATCTGGTCTGGCGATTGTTCCAACTCGTTTACTATTTTCTGTACAGTTTGTGGAACTCGATGTGCAGAGGCAATACGGATCTGGTTGAGGATACCGAATTCGTTCAGGGTTGTTGTTATTTTTTCTGCTTGTTCGAGATCGGATTGAGATCCGAGCATGAGGATTGCTTGTTGTTTTTGCATGGTTGTACGTCCTTTTCATGGCTAGCGTAAAGGGGATCTTGAAAAATGTCAAAGAAGACATAGCAGGATTGTAGTTTACTGATTATTTCCCATTAAATCTAATGGTAATAGCATTTTTATGTGCATAGAGCCCTTCAGCTTCAGCAAGTGTTTCAATTGTTGGCTGAAGGTTTTTAAGACCTGCTTTGGTGGCTTTTTGTACCTGCACTTTGCAACCGAAGCTGTCGAGGCTGAGAGCTTGGAACATTTTTGCATAACCTGCAGTTGGCAGTACGTGGTTGGTACCTGATGCGTAGTCTCCGGCTACTACCGGAGTGAAATTTCCGAGGAAAATTGAGCCGGCGTGTTTTATTTTTTTCAGGACTGAGGCATCATTTTTGGTGATGATTTCAAGGTGTTCTGTGGCGTATTCGTTGGCAAAATCTATTGCGGTATCAAGCGATTTTGTGATTAAAATAAGGCTAAATTTATCGAGGCTTTGTTGTATTAGATCTTTTCTTTCTTGAATTTTAAGTTGTTTTTTCACTTCATTTTGTACGGCAGCGGCTAATTTCTTTGAAGGGGTGATAAGGACGCTAGCGGAATCTGTGCCATGTTCGGCTTGAGCGAGGAGATCTGCGGCTACAAATGCTGGAGTTGCAGTGTCATCAGCAATAATAAGAATTTCCGAAGGCCCAGCGGGCATGTCTATGGCTACTTTTCCAAAACAAAGCATTTTTGCTGCGGTGACAAAGGTGTTTCCTGCTCCAAATATTTTTGAAACAGCTGGTACAGATTTTGTTCCATAAGCCATGGCTGCGATGGCTTGGGCTCCACCGACTTTGCAGATGGTAGTTGCTCCAGCAATATCGGCAGCCACGAGTGTCGGGGTTGGTAAGGAACCGGTTTTATCTGGAGGGCAACAGACAACGATTTCTATGCATCCAGCAATTCTGGCTGGGATAGCTGTCATGAGGACTGAGGACGGATAAATGGCTTTGCCTCCAGGAATGTATAGTCCGACTTTTTCGATGGGGCGCCATTCTCTCCAGGCTGTAACGCCAGTGGTTGTGGTGATTTTTTTAGGTTTAAGAAGATGGGAACGGTGAAATCTCTCAATGTTTTTCGCTGCAGTTTTAATAGCATTGAGGAGATTTTTATCAATGGTGGCATACGCTTGATCTATTTCTTGTTTGGTTACTTGAATAGTGTTCAGCGCAACTCCATCAAATTTAGTGGTCAATTCGAGAATGGCGGAATCGCCTCGTTTTTGTATCTGATCGATGATGTTTCGCACTGTGTTCTCAACATGCGAAAAATCAACTCCAGCTCTATTGAGTATTGTTGAGCGTTGTTGAGGAGACAGTTTTTCAAGATGTTCGATCTTGATCATAGATTTGCTCCAGTATTTTCAGGTGAGGTGGCTGATTTTTTGAAGATACTGTTTAGTCTGCGTAATGAGCCATGAATGATCAATCTGGTTTCTGGCACTTTGAGAATGTATGAAATTAGAAAATATAGACCAAAACTGGTTCCAGCTACTACGCTGATGTAAATCAGGTTCAGTATCATGGAATGAGGTTGCAGCAGTTGAAACCAGAGTGGAAAGGTAAAATAAATAAATGCTCCCATGACAGCACTAGCAAAGGTGATTTTGAGAAATTCAATCAGTGCTGTGAGAGACAGAAATTTTGTAATGGAGTGTAGGATTCCAATAAGCAGGATTGCGTTTACAATTTGTCCCAGCGAGAAACTGAGTGGAAGTGCGGGGACTGTTTCCCAAGCATTTTTGAAATAGTATGCGCTGGTTATTTTTATCGCGAAGGCAATCACTGCGATAATCAATGGAGTCATGGTGTTTTGTAGTGCGTAAAAACCTTTTACCATAACATAAAGCAAACTTTGAGCCCAGATGCTGATTGCAAATAATATTGTGCAGGATCCTATAAGTGCTATATCTTGGTCTGTGAATTTTGGGCCGACGAAAATTTTTACGATTTGGACGATCATAAGTGCAAGGAAAATGGAAATTGGAAGTGTAAGAAATAGTGCTTGTCTAAGAGCATCGATTATCATCTTGTTGTATTCTTTCCAGTTTTTTTCTGCAGCGAACTCTACCAGAGTAGGAAATGCGACATTTGAGGTATGAATGGCTAGATTGTTAACAGGCATGTTCTGGATTTTTAGTGCTTGGTTATAAATTGCCAAACTCCCTGCATATGCCAGTCCTGACGCAAGATGACTGTCATACAAAAGCCCCATCTGAACAATTGCAATAGTGAGAAATCTTGGGAGTGACATCTTTATTATTTTTTTCAAACCATGATGACGAAGGGTAGGGCGGTAGTTATGAAAAAATTTATAACGAATCACCATAGGAATTATCACAGCGAGGTAAAGAAGAGCTCCAATTGCAACGCCAATACCCAAACCATAAATATCTAATTTGTTTTTAAAAATCAGTACCGTAGCAATGATTCCAACGTTGTAGGCAATAGGAGAAAGTGATGCCACAAAAAACTTTTTGTGAGTATAGAGTACAGAGGCTCCAATACTGCTAATACCCATGAAGAGTGGAGAAACAAGTACTATTCTGGAAAGGATGATTGTTTTTTGAATGTTTTCTTCAGTGAAGCCATTGAAAATTATTCTAACAAACCACGGTGCTGTGATGAATATAACTACGCAGAGAGCTGATAAGGCAATAAATCCAGCAGTAAATACAGCTTGAATGAGACGGTTAAATGATTCTTCTCCATTTTCTTTTTTTACCGTTACCAGAACAGGTACGAATGATGCAGAAATTGCACCCAATACGATAAGTTGAAAAATGGTGTCAGGCACTTTGAATGCTGCGAAGAAAGGATCTAGTTGGGCGGCAGTAAAGTATGTAGAATAGATTCGATCTCTTACTACTCCAAGGAGCAGACTTACTAATGATGAGACTATTAACAGACCCGTTGTAAAAAGGAATGAGGTTTGTCGTTTGGTTTGGGATGAAGGCATTATTAGATCTCTATTGTGAATCAACTACGATTGATATGTTTTTTGCTTGTACAGAATCGATTTTTATCGAAGAGGGAGTGTAAATCATACTACTCTCGATTGGTAACACATAGTTTCCTGGTCCTTTGACCGAACTTAGATCAATATTGCAAGAAAAGTCATTGGCTGTAAGATCTTGAAGCTTATCATCTGTTCCAGACACAACGATATCAATGTTGCTAGGCGAAAATGAGACAATTTTAATATGCGAGTCGAGAGATTTGAAGTTTGGTTGTATGGTGAACGTTTTCTGTCTTGTTGAAGCACTTGGTGTTACAGGAAGAGCTTTTTCATTAAAGGTTACTTGAATGGATTGCTGACGATCTATGCTTTGGATTTCTGGGTTCAGAACTACTTTTTTCAAAAAGGCTTTTTTTGTTATATCATCGGCTGTTATAGATTCTGTCTGGACAGTTGTAATCTTGCTTAGTATGTTTTTTGGTCCTTGGAGCATGATGATATTGGGAGATAACGAGAAATTTCCTGCGCGCCATTTGGAAGTGATATCTTCTGAAAGAAGAGGTTCAATTGGGACGGTTTTTGTTATTGTGATTGGTTTGATGTTGACTACAACGGAAAGTGTTTGTGGGGTTATATCCAATGTGCTTAATTGACGATCTTGAGCATCAAAAAGGAGTATTTTAATATTCTGTTTAGTATTTCGATCGGCATTGGCGATGTCGACTACTCCGGTGACTTTTTTTACCTCATCAAGTGTGGCTTTGATACCAGAAATTTTTACCTCTTTTTGTTCGCTTTCCATTTGACCTAATTCATATCCATCTGCTGGTTTACCACTGGTTTTCAATGTCACAGCCATCGTTCTTGATTCTACTTCCTGAATAGTGACTCCAACAGTTGCGGGGATGGTTTCAATGAGCACTATTTGAGGATTGGCAACTTTTGCCTGAATGGGGTAGGTTGTTGTTCCACTAGTGGCATCGACTAAGTCAATAAAAAGGCTAAAATCAGCAGGTGTTATGTAGTTCCATAGTTTTGTTGGAGCGCGAATTTTGATTTGTACTGCGGGTAGGTCGGAAGAAATTCGGAGGTTTGTCGGGATGTTTTTTGCTTCAATGATGAAGGATCGCGGAAATACCTCGGTTTTGAATTGATCACCGGAAAGGGATGCCACTAAGAATGTCGCAAATATTACTGAGAATACTTTAATTCGCCAGTTTTTAAAAAAGATTCTTTTCCACATGTGTTGTAACCCTGGATTAAGGATGAAGTGATTATTGTTGACTATGATGCGAATACTCAATTTTTTCCTTCAGGTTTTTTTGGCTGAAAAAACTTTCCAATTCCATGAAGTGCTTCTGCAATGGGATTGGAAAAGCTTTGTTCTGGATATATTTCTTTCAGTGTTCTCTTAAGCTTTTCCTCGGTGAGAGCTTCGCTAATTTTCCCATCACTTACTTTGAACACCTTACCTCGCTGTTCAGAGACTAGAATAATTGTCGCATCTGTTTGTTCTGTCATTCCGATGGCTGACTTGTGTCGTAATCCTAGTGTCGTAATCTTTTTCTCTGTGAGGGGGAGTGTGCAGCTGACAGCTTTTACTTTATTTCCTACGATAATAGCAGCACCATCATGAAAAGGGCTTTGGGGATTAAAAATGAATTTCAGTAACGGGCCAACAAGGTTCGCATTAATTTTTACCCCAGACTTGCTGTATTCTCTTAACCCTGTTTGGCGTTCAAAAACAATCAACGCACCATGTTTTTTCTCTGCAAGACTGAGTATTGAATCCGATAGCTCATTCACAAGGCCAATGTTTTTGGTGGTGTAGGGATTTGCTAAAGATGAAATCCCATCCATGGGGGTTCTACCAATTTGTTCCAAAGCATTTCGCAGCTCAGGCTGAAATACAACTGGGATGGCAACAACTAGTATGGTGAGTGTATATTTTAATATCCATGCAAGCGCTACCAAGTTGAACACTTGACTGAGAATTGCCAAAGCTCCAAGCATCGCAAATCCAACAAGGATATTAAACGCTTTGGTGCCGCGAAAGAAAATGAAGAGCCAATAAATTAGAAATGACACAATTGCAATATCAACTAGCGACCAAATATTCGTGATAGATGAAAGATTGGACAAAAACCAAAATGAATTCTGCTTAAAAAGTGATTGTATGAGACCAAAATAGTCAAATATTGCTGTTTGTGCTGGCATTATACGGAATCCTCTTCATGATCGATTTCCCTACCACGCATGTAGACGCTCTGGACAATGCCTAAACTTGCTAAGCTCACGAGCATTGAGCTTCCGCCATAACTAATCATTGGCAAAGTGATACCAGTCACAGGAAGAACACCCATGTTCATACCAATATTAACAATTATTTGAAAAAAGAACATGGAGAAGATACCAATAACAATGAGCGCACCAAAGTTGTCATTTGATCGTTTAGCGGTGGTGATGATTTTCATCAGTAAGATGCCAAATAGTACAAGCAGGATGGAAATTCCAAGAAAGCCTAACTCTTCACCAATAGTTGCAAAAATAAAGTCAGTGTGACGAACTGGCAAAAACTTCAATTGTGTTTGGGTACCAAAACCAATGCCTCGACCAAGAAGCCCTCCTGATCCAACGGCAATGATTGCCTGTTGCACTTGGTAAGATGGGTCGAGTAATGCCTTCAATCGTTCCCAGTGGTACGCTTTGATCAGCCCGCTAACCCATGCTAAGGGAAATAGTAATGTGCTTGCTAAGATAGTGTAAAAAAAATGTTTAATTTTTATACCAGATATAGGAAGCATGATTAGAGTAATGCTGACTGTTACTAATGCGGTTCCTAAGTCAGGTTCGAGAAGAATAAGTAAAAAAACTATGCTGCTTGTGGCCAAGGTAATAACAATGTGTTTGAACTGTCTGATGGTCGGTTGGTTTTTGTCGAGATAGTCGGCTATAAAGAAAATGAGTAGTATTTTTGCAATTTCTGATGGTTGAATTCTTATGAAGCCAAGATCAAACCATCTTCTTGCTCCATCACTCATGTTGCCAAAAAACAGAATGGAAGTCAGAAGAATAAAGCCTACCGATAGGTAGATAATGTTCAATCCTTTAAAAGCTTTATAGTCGATCATTGAAAATAAAAAATAGAGAATGAATCCTACTAATATGAAAATAATTTGTTTACTGAGATCGTTAAGACCACCACTGGTTGAAGCAGAGTTGCTAGCTGTTGTTGAGTAAATCATAGTCAGCCCCATGCACAGTAACATGATGGTTACAAAGAGAGATATCCAGTCAAATTTTTTAAAGTTAAGAAACATGGGTACAATGAAGTTAATGGTAGACTATCAGCAAATAAACAACAGAATGAAAAAGATCAGATAAAAGGTAGTAAAGCTATGCTTTCATGTGTTGTACCTGTCTATAATAACAAAGAATTTCTTCCTTTGTTAGTTCAAAGATTGAGTGAGATGATGTGGAAATTAAAGCTTGCTCATGAAATTATCTGTATCGTTGATGGTTCAGATGATGGATCGTTTTCAGTACTTAACTATTTACAATCACTGTATCCACATCTTGTTGTAGTTGAACATGAGCATCGAATAGGTTTCTATCTTTCTGCGCTAGAAGGCATAGGATTGACCAAAGGTAGTATGGTTGCGTTTCTAGATGGTAGTGTGATCCAAAGTATTGCTAGCTTGCAGAGTTATGTTTTTTCTCTCATGACTGGTCGGGCTGAGGTAGCGGTTGGTAGTCGTTTGCATAAGGCTAGTCAAATTAGTATGTCCCTTCTTTCAAAAGCTGCTTTACAATATACAACATTTTTTGCTCGTTCAGTGGTGCCGCTTACTGATCCGATGTCTAATTTTTTTGTTGCGAAGAGAGAGGTTTTTTTTGATATTGATTATGCGGTTGATGGTGTCAGCGTAGGGTTCGAAGTGTTTACAAAAGGAAAGTACTCCACAATTGAAGACAATGGATATGCTGCTCAACTTGGAAATAGGGATTTTCAAGGATTTTCTATGGGAGAAATTGGCGTTGCTTTGAAGCAAGTGAAACTTGCTAGAATGTGGATGCAAGAAAAGGATCAGGGGAAAGTTGAAAACGTGTTTTTAGGGTAAGCTCTCTGAGTTTTATGGATGTTGCTCTTATTGTCATTGTTGATAAGTTTATTTTTTCGGTTGCGGTGTGGTAAGATGGTTTATATACAGCTCTGAGGAGAGTCATGGAAATACAGAAGAAGGATAATGTTGTTGAACATTCCCTTTCGTTTACGGTTACTGTCGAGCCTGTTGAGATGAAGCCTTTTGTAGAAAAGGCAAAATCGAAATTGGGGCAGGGGTTGAAAATTGCTGGATTTAGGAAAGGAAAAATCCCCGAACAGGTACTTGAGCAATATCTTGCTCCTCATGAATTGTTGACTGAAGCAGTTCAGATGGTTGTTCTTCATGGTTTTCGCGAGGTGTTAGATCAGGAGAAGATTGAGGAATTTCTTGGTAGACCCCAGTTTGATTTTGATATCGATAAATTCGATCCCGAGCAGACGTTTACCTATGTGTTCACAATTGCGAAAATTCCTGAAGTGATTCTGGGTGATCTTGATAAAGTTGATGTGCCGATGCAGGAAGTTGCTGTTACTGATGAAGATATTAAAAGAGAACGTGAAGAGTTTGAAAAATTCCTCCATCAGATGGAACAGCAACAGCAGAAGCAAGAGGTGTTAATTGGCAAAACTGTAGTTCCACCTTTTGAGGAGCTTCTAAAAAAATATACTTCTCTTTCAACTACTGAGGATTTCGAGGAAAATGCTCATCGTGCAGTACATGATCGTAAGGTTCGTGAAAATCTAAACGTTCATACTCAAAATTTACTTGATGCAATTGTTGCGGTTTCTGAAGTTAAATTGCCAAAAGTTTTGATAGATATTGAAGTGGAAGAGATGGTTGATCAGGTTCGGTCTGATCTTGTACGGTATCAGGTTACACTTGAGGAGTATCTTGAAAAGAAGGGGACGACTATTGAAGCTTTTCGTGCTGAACAGCTTCCTAATGCTGAGCAGCGAGCAAAAATAAAGTTGGTTTTGGATAAGATTGCCGAGGGGGAAAATATTACGGTGTTGGACTCAGAGATCGATGTTGAAAAGAAGATAATGTTGGCACCATATTATGACAAACATCAAAAACTGAATCATGTTGGTAAAGAGTTAAGCAAGAAGCTTGCTACTCCTCAAGGTAAAGATTATCTCAAGAAAAATATTCGCCGCGACAAGGTTGTTAAGTTTTTACTGAAAAAATATGTCCCTAAAGATTTTGGTAAATTGCCAAAAGCTACTGTTGTGAAGCCTAAGGCGGCTAAGGGAAGCATTGAGCTTCCAGGGAAATAATATTTGATGGAAAATCGTTCTGGAAATAAAGTTACTGTTGTTCAGCCTATTTTCCGTTCTGCATCTACTTTTTTCGGGTTGCTTTTTGTTCTGATGGTTATTTTTAACTTGGTATTGATTATAAATCGCAATTTTCGGCAATATTTTTTCAGTTTGATGGAGCCTAAGGGAACGCTTTCAGTTGAAGTGGAGGGTGGAGGTATTCAGCCAAAGGTGTATTTTGATTTGCAGTACATGGGTACAATAGACTCTTCGCCTTTGGTGAAGAATGATGTTGTGGAAGGTAAATATGTATTAAAGGTTGAGGAACCTTCCTATATGCCTTATTATCAAGAAATTGACATTAGTGGTGGGCAGACGGTGAAAGTATATGTTGGATCTAAAAAAACAGATAAGCAAAGTCGGGGTATTGAAGAGCTGCATCTTGTTTTGACACCTATTAAGAAATGATGGTATAGTTCTTTTCGTTTTTATAATTGCGTGTTTAGTGATTTATACAAAGGAGTTATTATGACTTTGGTACCAATGGTTATTGAGAGTTCACCTAAGGGGGAGCGTGCTTATGATATTTATTCCCGCCTTCTCAAGGAACGTATAATTTTTCTTGGGGGACCAGTGAATGATCAGGTTTCTAGTTTGATAGTTGCGCAATTATTATTTCTAGAAAGCGAAGATGCTGATAAGGAAATCAATCTGTATATCAATAGCCCTGGAGGTGTTGTTACTGCTGGTTTGGCCATTTATGACACTATGCAGTACATAAAGTGTCCTGTTCAGACCACTTGTATTGGTGAAGCTGCATCGATGGGAGCTGTATTGCTAACTGCTGGTGAAAAGGGAAAACGGTTTATTCTTCCAAATGCCAAGGTTATGATTCATCAACCGCTTGGTGGTGCGCAAGGGCAGATTAGTGATCTTGAGATTGCGGCTAAAGAAGGTTTAAAAGTTCGAGACAACCTCAATGGTATATTGGTGAAACATACAGGTCAGGACCTTAAAAAAATTGAAAATGATACAGATCGTAATTATTTTATGAATGCTCAGGAAGCATTGGAGTACGGAATCGTTGATAAGATTATTGATAAACGTTAGTGAGTAGTGTATTTTGCTGTTTAGCCGCCTTTTTGGCGGCTTTTTTTTGTAGCATCCACCTATGGAATTATTGTAGCCAGTCAGCCTGCATTGTCCTTGGGTGAACAATTGGCTCGTTGATTTTTTATTTTCCAAAATTTCTTTTTCTTCTTGAGAATTCCGTAAGTGCTTTGTCTAGTTCCTTTTCATCAAAATCTGGCCATAGTGTTTCTGTGAAGTAGAGCTCAGCGTATGAAAGTTGCCAGAGTAGAAAGTTTGAAAGTCTTAGCTCTCCTCCGGTTCGAATCATGATGTCCGGGTCAGGAATAGCACTGGTATAGAGATTTTTCGAAATAAGTTGTTCAGTTATGGTATTAGTGGAGGGGTGGGTTGAGACTATTTTTTTTACTGCATTGGTTATTTCTTCTCGCCCACCATAGTTGAATGCAATCTGCACAATATTGCTGTTGAAGTGTTGAGTTTGTTCTTCGAGAAGGGTGATAAGTTTTATGATTTTTTCATTCAGAAGTTCTTTGGAGCCAATTACTCGGACACCTATTTCTTCTTTAATCATGGTTTGTAGTTCGTTTTTTACTAACCATTCGAGAAGGAGGAGTAGAAATTTGACTTCTTCTTCGGCTCGTTTCCAATTTTCAGTTGAAAATGCGTAAACAGTTGAGTAAGGAATTCCTAATTTTTTTCCATACAACATGAGTTTTTTTGCAGTTTGAAAGCCTTGGCGGTGCCCTTCAAATACTGGCAAGTTTCGCTTTTTTGCCCAGCGGCGATTGCCATCCATGATGAAGGCGATATGTGTTGGGAGTTGATTGATCTGCATCAGCATTCACTCACTTAACAATCTGATAGTTTTGTGTTTTCCATCCTTCAAAACCACCCTCGAGTGTTTTAACTTCAGTAAATCCTGATGATTGTAATTTTTTTGATGCATCAAGGGCACGAAATTCGTAGCTATCAACAACTACTATAACAGTATTTGTAGGCCAATCCAGACGTTGATACATTTGATCGAAGTGCTCGTTGTCATAAGGAAGGGAAATGCTTCCTTGGATGTGTCCGCCGTCAAAATCTTCGCTTTGGCGAACATCTAATATCTTCATAGTGGTGGCGCCATTGGTAATGGCGTTGTTTAATTCGGTGGAAGAAATTTTTGCTGAGTTTGGGAGAAGGCCACACGCAGTGAGCAGAAATGCAGAAAAAAGAACTGTTGTTATCAATCGTAGTTTCATGAGGTAACATGTTGGGTGTTATACTCATTGTACTGTTATTCAGGTAAGTTGCCTACTTGAAAGTTGTTTAAAGGTGACAACGTTTTTTCCCACGTGCAGCGTTGTCACTGTTCGTAAGTGTACAACTGGCAAGAAGTTTTTTTTGTGCATAAATGTTTACATAGATTGAAGCAACGAGATGTAAGCGAAAGCCATGGTTTCTGCTGAGTATTGGGCTAGTGCTTTATTATTCCCGTTAATTCCCAATTTTGTAGCCAACTGAGAATCTTCGATTATTTTCTGCATTTGTGTAGCAAGTTCCTGAGAGCTACCGGGTTGAAACAGTAAGCCATCATTCTCATCTTCAATAATTTCTGCGAGCCCACCTGCGTTGGAAGCAATAACTGGTAACTTGTGCTGCCAAGCTTCAATAATAGTTAACCCAAAGCCTTCTTGATAGAGACTGGGGTTGATGAAGCAATCGATCTTGTCATAGAACGGATCAGGTGATTCCTGCCAATCAAGGAATTCAACAAATGATGTCAGTTTATTTTCTTTTACGAAGGATTTTAATTCCTCCTGAAATGAGCCATTTCCGCCAATTAGTACCTTGGAATGATTTCTTGATTCAGGTGAAAGTAGTGTGAGGGCTTTTAGAATGATCTGTGGGCCTTTTTGAGGGATGATTCGTCCGAGGAATCCAAAGATTGTTTGCGTGGTGTTTTTCGAGGCAGGATTGTTTGAAAACTTGTGACTTGTAGGTATGCCATTAGGAATTATGGTAATTTTATTTTCTGCAACTCCACTGTTTACCAAGTCAGTTTTTGTTGTTTGTGAAACAGCAACGATTTTATCCGCCCATCTGGAGCAAAATCGGTAACAGTTGACTACTGGGCTAGCAATCCAGGTAGAAAGTGGACCATGGTCAATCCAGAGGATTTTATAGCCAAGTAATTTACTGATGGGGCTGATGAGGAGTTTTTCATTGAGGGTTTGTACTATCACGATGGGTTTTTTATGTGTTGATCGGTGTTTGAGTAATACGAAGAAGTATTGCAAGGCAAAAATTGGACTAGTAACAAGAAAGAGCAAAAATGATTTTTTCCCGCCGATTTTTTTCCCCATGGAAAGTCTATGTGTTTTGATTGAGCTCTTTGTAAGAGTCGTTGCTAAACTTGGGAGTGAACAGTACACTTCAAGATCATTGTTTTTATTGAGGAAGGGAAGTACATGGAGAGAGAAGCGTTCGACCCCCCCAATATATGGTGCATGTAAGAAAAATAGCAGGGATTTAGACATAGCAGGTTCAACTTTTTTTTATAAGAGGGTAATCATGCGATCATAAATTGTATTCGGGGTCTTGTACTATAGTGAATTTGGGTATTTTGAAAAATCCAATATTCACAACATATTGTTCTCTATCCATGATAACCAACACTTTTCCGATGGTGTTTTTTCTAGGGAGAGTCCAGACACTGCGGACGTCTGTTAGGTTGCCACGTGAGTCGCTACTTCCAGTTCGGTTATCCCCGAGAACAAAAAACTCGTCAACTCCTAATTTTTCTTTTATATGTGCTTCGGTTTTTTGTGTTTCGTCAATGTATGATTCATGAAGTGTTATGCCGTTTGGGTAGTCGTCATTGTAAATGATAACTTGGTTGTCGCCTTTTATTTCCACAGTTTCGCCAGGAAGACCAATAATACGTTTTACGTAGTTGTCTGTAACTTTTTTAGGAGGGATCAAAACAACGATATCACCTCTTTGGGGAGGTTCAGACATGTAAGCCCATGTATTTACCATAAGTTTTTGGCCATTATGGATTGTTGTTTCCATACTACTACCAGAAACTGTATAGTCCTGAATGATAAATATTCTTCCGAGATAGACAAGAAAAAGGCATACAGCTAGTATTTGAAGCCCCCATGTGAATAGGGTGCCTAGTAATGATGGGAAAGAGAAGGCTGGTTTGTTCTGTTGTTGCGCTGATGCCTGGGGTTGAGAAACATGAGTTTCCGTTGTCGAAGGATGTTGATGGGAATTGTGATGATCAACTTTGGTCATGCTTACTCTAGATTTTTGTATTCTGGGTTGGGAATGATACCGATTTTATTGATGGGCCAAAGTCTGACGCTTACTTTGCCCTCTATACTTTGAAGGGGGACTATGTGGGGTGTAGATGCCGTGCCATCTGATGAAAGAGCACCACGAGAATCGCTACTGTTGGTTCGGTTATCTCCCATCACGAAATATTCACCATCTTTTAGTGTGATTTCGAGACTCCCTTTTGTTGGACGATCGATGTACGTTGTTTCGTCTATGGTTATACCTTCGGGATGTTTAGTGTTTTTTATGGTGATATGTGATGAATTGTCGATACTCACTGTTTCATTTGGTAGCCCGATTATTCTTTTGATGTATTGCTTATCCTCCCATACTTCACCGCTTATTCCTATGAGGCTTTGGAGTCCGAATTTTGAGAGCCATTTTGCAAAAAAATATTTGACCTGTCCGTACGATTCCTGTTGTCTTTTGGCATTGATATTTTGATCGTCCCATGGGGGGGTGAATACAATCACATCGCCACGAGTTGGTGGATTGAAATGGTAACTCACTTTTTCAACAAAGAGGTAATTGCGTTCCTGGAATGAGGGTTCCATGCTGGGGCCAATAACGTAAAATGGATGGAAGATATATTTGTGAATAAGGTTTGCACCAACGATGATGATTAACAACCACACAATCAGTTCGATTGTTGCCATTATGAAATTACGGCTCTTTGGTTTTTTAGGGAGAGTTGTTTGTGCTATGGTGGGTTTTGAGGCTGGTTGTATCGGAGTGATCGGAGTTTGCGATGGGGGGAGATTGGTATTCTGGGAGGCGTTGGGTGTACTATTTTCCATGAAACTGGTGCCTTTCTGTTTACTATGCCATGATCAGTATAGTGTTTTTGCAGGACGTTGGTATGGAGTTCTGCTTTCCGGTTTTTGTTATTAGTTAATTCTTTACTATTATGTATTTACTTATCAATCCTGTAGGTGCACTGATTACTTTATCACTTTGTGACCATCGTGGTAAAGTGGTTGCTTGTGAACAATGGGCAGCAGATCGTACTCTTCATGCAACGTTGTGGGAACATTTTGACGTATTGTTTGCACGGGCGAAGGTTGAGCCAAAGGATTTACAAGGTATTTACTGCATTACGGGACCAGGTTCCTATACTACATTGAGAATTGTACTTACAGCTGTGAACACAATGGGGTATGTGTTGCAGGTGCCTCTGTATGGTATTTCACTTTTTGAATTGTTGACTTTTGTTGTTGCCAATCGTTTGAAGGATTTTGATGAAGACGATAGGTTAATTTCAGTTTCATTTCACTGTCGATATGGGGATCAGGTGTTTTGGTATCGCTTTCTTTCAGGGCATATTTCTCAGGTGGTGGTTGTAGAGCTAAGGGGTAATAATGATGCGACTCTTGTGCAGGTGTACTGTGATGATGAATTTATTGTGCGTGTAACAGTTAGTGATAAGATGCATTTTGATGTGCCGTCTGGTGACTATTTTCCTTTTCTGTGTGAATTTGTCGTTCAGCAGTTGGCTCAGAATAGTGCTGTTGTTCTGAAGGTTGAAAAAAAAGAAGTCATAGTTCCTGTGTATGCCGGTGCGCCTGTTATCACGGTGAGAAAAGATAAATGAGGTCAAGAATGTTAGGGTGAGCTAGTTGCGTGGAGATGTAAAGATTTCTATTACGCTGTAGAAGGATGATTAGTTTGAGAATCCGGGGATTTTGCTGATAAGGTCGTAGGCGTGGTTGAAATAGTTGATTGCGGAGTAGAGCACGATAACAAAAATTGTGTAAAAAGCTACTTTAGTCAGGTCTTTGCTGATGTTCAATGTGTCTGTTGCTGTTGGAGTATTTATCTTAGAGCTGGTGCTGAGAGATGGTTTTTGTTGATGAGCAACGGTGCTTGTTTCTGCGTCGAATGTTGAAAATGTTTGTTGGGACTGGGTTTCAGATGTGTTCGGTATGTTTTTTTGCAGTTTAAACTTTTTCTTGGATTTTTTGCCCATGGTGTTTGACTCCGATTTTCTGTAGGTATTGTAGCAGGGAAGGGACGTTGTAGCTAGAGGGGGAAGTTTTTTTGTGATTAGATGGCTTTGGGGATGAAAGTAAGTTGGACATTTTGTGTCATCTTGAGGCTTTTTCAAAGGATCTGTTCGGAGTCTGGTGGGGTTTTTGCTATTTCAAAACGGTTCGAAGAGATCCTTCGACTCAGGGACTTCGCTCAGGATGACACAATGTCAGCATTTTTGTATCGAATTGACATAGTTATTGAACACAGATGTTGTTTATTAGCTATTAATGGATTTTGCGATGAGGTCGTTGAGGATTTTGGGGTTGGCTTTGCCTTTGGATTTTTGCATGGCTTTTCCAACCAAGAAGCCGATGGCGCTTGCTTTGCCATTTTTTATGGATGCTACTACATCTGGGTTTTCTTTGAGTACTTCTTCAATCACTGCTGAGAGTTCGTTTGTGTCGCTGACTTGCGCTAGGCCTTTTTCATCAACGATTGTTTTTGGATTTTTTCCGGTGTTGAAGGCTTCTTCAAATACGTCTTTTGCTGCTGTGGAGCTAATGGTGTTGGTTTCGAGAAGTTCTAGGAGCTCGGTGAGGATTGCGGGGGTTATTTTGCTTTCTGAGGCTTCGAGGTTGTGGTCTTTGAGGAGGGTGACGAATTTTCCAGAGAGCCAGTTGGTGATGCTTTTTGCTTGTTCTTGGAGGGTTTTCTTTCCTAGAGTTTGGTGTTGTTGGAGGTCTTGGAGGGTAGTTGTGAAGAGGTTGTAGGTGCTTTTGTCTGAGGTGATGGTGTGGGTGTCGAGTTGGGAGAGTTGATAG
>JBAXVQ010000032.1:0-21582 GCA_037128935.1 bacterium
ATCCGCTAAAGCATTCCCAGAAAACATCAAGAGTGGTTCTAACGGTTCTATCATTCTTAAGCTTTCTAACACTAATGGCGCAGCTGTCTCATTGAACAATTGTACGGGTAACAATATGGTTCCTGACTGTGCAGCTGGTGAACGACTACTTCTCGACCTTCGTTCAACTGAAGACGACCGGTTCTCTTTTGACCTTAATGATGATGGCAATCTTTATGAAGATTTGATTCGAGTTATGTTGAATGAAACGACAGGTGAGTTTGTTGCCACTCGAGTTTTACCAATTGTTTCTGCTCCTCTTGATCCTGTTGTTGCAGGTGACTACAACAGTGGTTTCTACATCATTCCTTACCGTGCTCCAATTGATCTTCGTAGTTTACCAGTGACTGATACGGTAACGATCCAATACGATAGTGGATCCGGTACTCGCCCACAGACTACTGTTACTTTCAATGTAACTAAGTAAAGCGTTTTGGTGTTCAGTATTGTGTTTTAAAAAGGGCAGTCATTTTTGATGACTGCCCTTTTTGTGTTTCTGGAATATATGACTGGTGCAAAGATACCAACTTGTTACAATCTAAGTAGAGAGTATATTATGAGCATAATAAGGAGTTACGTAGTGCGCACATTGTTTCGAGTTATAGTTCTTCAGGGATTCTTGTTATTTACTTCTATGATGCTTTTAGGATGTTCGCCGCTGCGTACGAATGAAGATGTTGCAGAGATTTCACCTACTGCATCCTTGAGCAAAGCTGTTTATTCTATTGGGCAGGAGGTTGATTTTGGAGGTATTACAGTGAAGGTTAATGCAGTTGATGATGGCTATCAGGATAAAAATATTGTTTATGATTCTGCGACTCAAAAGCTTGTTGCGTTACAATTGCTTTTTTCGGTTAGTAATGCTCCAATAACCGATCCATTCGATTGTAATCCGATAAGTATGGAGTTAGTTACAAGTTCTAGAAAAAAAATTGCACCACTAGCTTCTCAAGGGAAGGTTCCTTATCTTTCTGCACAAGCTGTTCAAAAAGATACTAAAGCTGAAGGATGGGTGACTTTTATACTTGATAAGAATGATGAAGTGTTGCAGTTATTATATAAACCAACGTTTTATAGAGATGACATGCGTGTTCTTATTGGATTATCGAAAAATCCTACTCAACAATGAGTAAATGGAATAATTTCGTTATGAATTTGTGTTTGGGGAGGAATAATGAATGGTGATACTACTGCTATGTTCTCACAAGAGTAACTTTAGTTAATACTTATTGGTCCCCAAATAGGGTTGGATTCGATTGTAGAGCAACCCGAACCAAAATAGACAGCACGGAAGTAGTATGTAGGATCAGTGGTGTCGAAGGTGAAAGTTACTGTGCCGTTTCCTGTTGCATCGGTGTTTCCTGTTTTGAGAATGTACATGTTAGGATCACCGGTGATGCCATAGTCTAGAACAGTGTTGTATTGAATAGAGAATGGAACACTACCATTGCTTGCTGGAACTTTTACTGTGAAGGTTCTGGTTAGTCCATTTCCGGAAATATTGTCGAGAGAAATAGAGTTTGGACATCCTTGAGGGGTGGTACTTGTGTTAGTGGATTGAAGACTGAGTGGTGGAACGAAAGGTACATTTGTTGCTGTTGGGGTTTTTGTCGGTGTTGCAGTAGAAGTAGCTGTTCTAGTGAATGTAGCTGTTGGTGTGTTGGTGAAAGTTCTAGTGAATGTAGCGGTAAAGGTATTTGTAGGTGTTCTGGTTGGTGTTGCTGTTGAAGTATATGTTCTGGTAAATGTATTTGTTGGTGTGTTGGTGAAAGTTCTAGTGAATGTAGCGGTGAATGTGTTTGTTGGAGTTCTGGTCGGTGTAGCTGTGTACGTGATAGTTGGCGTTGGACTTGGATTTGTTGCTGATGTTTTGACTGAGTACGTTAAGCACGCTTGGGTAGATGGGAAATATGGGGCAATTTTTATAAAAAAGTAATTCTTTGATGGAGCGATGACTTGAGCTGGGTATATCGTTATGAGTGATCCCTTATCGATAGGAGCTGTAGTGCTTTTATCGTCTGCCTTTGTTGTGTTTAAGCCAGTACCAATGCCAGGGAATATGACTGTGTTTGCATCGCTTGGATTTGCTCCAGCTCTTATTTCAACGATATTGGTGTCGCTAAGGTAGAGTGGATCTGCTGTTACTAGAGTTTCGATTGTATAGACCTTATTTGGGTCTGTGGCTTCAAAGTAAACCCAATCAGTGTCTGTTGGCAAGTGGAAGAGGTGTGGGCCTTGCGTTCCTCCAATGGTAAGTTGTACATGGTTTGGTGTTGGAGGAACAACTAGTGACATTGGATCATCATCATCATTTGGAATACCGTCATTTAAGGCTTTATCGAATACGTCAGGCGTGCATGGAGGGAAGGTGCTAGTAATTGTTGCAGTATTAGTTACTGTAGGAGTGCTTGTTCTTGTAATTGTTGCAGTGGATGTCGGAGCTGGATCGCCAATCTGGACTATTTCCAATGTGTATTGTGAGTTTGCTCCATAGTTATGGTCGAATGGGCGGAGTTTAATAAAATAGGTGTGAGTCATTCCGCCACCAGTTGTTGGTGGTACAGTATACAGTCGATAAAGTGCTCCACTATCTCGGTCTCTTTGAGGGCTTGTACTGTAGAGTGGATCGTCTGTCGGGTAGCCATTGAATTCTTTTCCGATAGTTGGAATATTTGAGCAAGGAGCAATCGTTGTTGGTGATACAGATCCATCAACGTCTCGGATTTCCATAATGGTATCGGCATTTGATCCAATATCTTTGGTGCGAATGAGGTATGATTTTCCAACTTTTGCTTCGAACATTACGATATCAATGTCTTGATCATAGTGGAAGTTATGTAGTTGTGGGGAACCTAGTGTGTAGTAGCTGATTGGTGGTAAGTAGCTTATGTTTACACCGCAGTCTATGTATGCTGCAGCGGGGTTACTGCCTGTTCCAATGGCATGGTCATCATTTGGAAATGGTGGAGTGCTTTGGTCAATATTTCTGTCTACGTAGTAGCGATCATAAATGTCTGGAGTTATTGGAAATGGTGTTACAGTGATAGTTGAAGTATTCGTGGCAGTGCCTGTTGCTGAGGCTGTAGGAGTAATGGTGACAGTGTTTGTGGGAGGAGGTACAGTCCAAACTCGGATGTTGTACTCACTTCCCCAACCGGTATTGTTTACGGAATAAGGAGTTACTTCAATGTAGCAACGAGTTGCTGTCACAGGTATTGTTACGGGCAATTTTAGCGATGTTGGGTTTCCGGTTCCTTCTGCTGAGCCCAAACTGACGTTGCCACCACCGTTGTTATAAAAGATCTCTAGTTTTAGTCGTGACCGTGCACCTGTGTCAAAGATTTCAGCTGTATACGTACTTCCGGGTTTGCAACTATCTATTTCGATCCAGTCAGGTTCTGGATAGGTGTGGAAATTATGCAGTTGGGACTCTCCATCGATGGTGATGAGTGAGCGTGGGAACAAAGCTCCAAAATTATCATCGGCACCTGGGCAATTGATGATATTTCCCAAGTCGTCTCTTACGCAATCATAGAAGTCGGGTTCAACTGTAGGAGTGAGTGTTATTGTGGGTGTGAGTGTTATTGTAGGGGAAAGTGTTGGAGTCGAGGTTGGAGGGTAGGGGTTTACATAGTAGCAACTTGGACTGGTGGGGAATACGTTCGATTGTGTTCCATCTGCGTTGATCACCTGAAATCGCAGACAAGTTGTAGAGGAATAAGTAAGAGCAGTATAAGAAGGATTTGTTTTTATGCATTCCGGTCCATTAATGTAGGTACAGGTGAGTATCCATGCATTTTCGATGGTTTGTGAGCTTCCAAGAGTCCCATACCAAGTGTTTGTTGATTTTAGATCACTCGTTGTGTCATAAGGATTTCCATCAACATAGACAAGTACTCTTCCTTGTTGTGCACTGAAGTTATTTCCTACCAAAGTGACTAGTCCACCTGGTCGAACACCAGCTGGTGGGTTTACCGATATGATAGCTGGGGTTCCTGCAGCTTGGAGTAATGTGCGTTGAATATTGGAAAAAGAGATCACACCAAGTGCTAGAACTGTAATAGCAGTTAGTGAAAAGTATATCTTTCGGTTTTTTTTCAGCTGTTCTTTGCTGCGGAGCAGGAAAGCTTGTAAGTTTTTCATATCCATGGCGCCTGGATCTTTTTTTAATCCTCTCAGTTTACCTGATTATTATATTCATGTCAAGTTATCTCTTGGTTTGGCTAGTTAATGTTGGTTGTTCGAAGCTACTACGTATTCATTAGTATTAAAGAACTGCATTTATAATTATGAAGAACTAGGGGAGATTGTTACAGGGTTTCCCGCTATAATGAAAGAGTCGTCAGTTATTATAAGGAAATAGTTATGGCTACAGGCATCAATCCGCATATTTTTCGTGCTAATGATATTCGAGGAAAGGTAGGCAGTGACCTTAATCCTGAGGCCGTGCAGCTTCTTGGTAAGGGTTTTGGTACGTATATTCAAAAACATAGCGGTAAGACAGTTATTATTGGTCGGGATAACCGGATGAGTTCAAAAGGGTATCAAGATAATTTTGTAGAAGGTTTGATTTCGACTGGATGTGTTGTGCATGATATTGGTTTAGTGACAACACCAATGCTGTATTTTGGTCTTCGGCATTTTAAACTGGATTCAGCAGTCGTTGTGACGGGAAGTCATAATCCTCCAGATATGAATGGATTTAAGCTTTGTAATGCTGAAGGTGCAATTGCAGGTAAAGAAATTCAAGTGATTCGGGAAATTATTGAAGCTGGCGTGTTTGCGCAAGGAGCAGGAGCTGTGGCTCCTCATCAGATTCAAGAGCCCTATGAGTTGTTTATGAAACAGCATTTTACGTTTAAAAAGCAGTACAAAATTGTTGTAGATGGTGGAAACAGTATAGGTGGGCATGCCAACTTTCCAATTCTTTCCGCATTAAACATGAAAGTTCTTCCTCTTTACTGTGATTTAGATGGAACATTTCCGAATCATTTCCCAGATCCAACTGTGGTCGCTCACAATAAAGATTTGATTCACTGGGTGAAAGAGAAAAACTATGATTTTGGGGTAGGTTTTGATGGTGATGGTGATCGCTTGGGGATTGTTGATAATAAAGGAGTGATTCGTTGGGGAGACCAGATGATGATTCTTTTTAGTAGAGAGATTTTGAAGAAAAATCCAGGAGCAAAAATCCTTTGTGAAGTGAAATGCTCCCATGCTCTTATTGAAGATGTGGAAAAAAATGGGGGAATTCCAGTAATGTGTCCTACCGGGCACTCGATTGTTGAGGAAAAATTGAAAGAAGAAAAAGCGTTACTAGCTGGAGAGATGAGTGGGCATATTTTCTTTAACGACCGTTATTTTGGCTATGATGATGCTTTGTATGCGACGTTGCGATTGGTTGAGTTGTTGGATATTCATCCAGGGAAAACGTTGCATGATCTTTTTTCTGATATCCCGCAGTATTTTGCTTCTCCAGAGATTCGGGTTTCTTGTGCTGATGAGACAAAATTTGGTGTTGTAGACCAGATGAAAGCATCTTTTCAGCGCGATGGGTACGAGATGATTACTATTGATGGGGCACGGGTGCAGTTTGGTGATGGATGGGGGTTGATCAGGGCGTCGCAAACCGAAGGTAAGCTAATTATGCGTTTTGAAGGTAAGACTCAGGAAAAGCTGGAAGAAATCAAAAATGTTTTTGCGAAAAAGTTGGAAGAAGTGGGTATGCAGTTGCCTGAGTAGTTGAAGGTTGAGTTGATAACGGAGAGGATTTTTTTCCTCTCCGTTTGGTGAGGTGTGATTGGTAGTAGTGGAAATTTTAGTCGAGGTTCTGGTATAGTAGGATGTGTTCTTTGCCAGCGTAGCTCAGTGGTAGAGCAATGGACTCATAAGCCATTGGTCGCGTGTTCGAATCACGCCGCTGGCACCAGTTTTTACTTTTGTATGATTGTTTTATAACTGTTTCCCATAAGATTCAAACCTGCCCGTTCGTGCGAGTAAAACAATTTTTTTGTTGCGGGGTATTCTCTCAATGTAGGATAGTTGTTAATAATTTTTAGACTAGAGAATGCTGTTGTTTACGACCCTAATGTCATAGGGTGGAGTTCTTGAGTCTTTGTCATCCTACTTTTTGTGCTTGGCAAAAACTCTTCGACAAGCTCAGGGTGGGTGTAGCAATAACCGCTTTATAATCTCTGTACGTGGTGGGTAACGAAGAGGAAAAAAGTGACATAAAAAGTTATCAGAGAGCGGGATGGAGGTGGGAGACATCGGGCGTTGCGCTGGGGAAGAACTTCCCTGATACGATATTGCTTTGCTCGGGATTGATTATATTTTCCTGCATATGTTTTTTTGATGCGCTTAAGGAGGAATTGAAAAATTGGCTACTTTTTTATCCCCCGGGCAACAGCAGAGTAACTTTGTCTTATTTTTCCTGTTTTAACTCTGCTTTCTTAGAAGAAGATCTAATGATTGATCAGTGTTTAATTTAGTAATAAACCAGACTTCATTTTGACTGGTGATATCGATTTTTTGTGGTGAGCTGACGGGTTTTATTGATGGTGGAAGTTGTAGTGTGAAACGTAGTGTGCGATCGTTTGTCCCTGCCTGCTTTTGGACGTAGAGTTTGTATGAAGAGAGATCATTGGCGGATAGTTTGAAGGGTAATTCATAGGTGTAGGTGAGATTTACGGTTTCTCCAGGAAACATCTTTAAGTAGTCACCAAAAACAGTTTTACCATGCGCTTCTGCTACTTCCGTAAGTGTAAGTTTATTTCCTGTTGCTGCAATGAGTTTGCTGCCTTTTGGTACGTATGTTCTGGTGTAATAGTCTACTTGTGATGATGGCCAGACATTGGTGCCGGTGTGTTGATAGATGATGTTGACTTTATTTTGCACTTTTCCGTCGGTATCGATGGTTGTTTGGACATTGATTTCCTGCTTAACCAACTGGCATGATTTACTACCGTTTGTGTTGCCGTCAATGATCATGAGAAAGTCTGTTTGGTCATCTGTAGGTTCGATTTTTCCTGCCCAATTGTATCGTTCTATTAAAGCTTGGGCTTGTGGGTTGCGTAGGTTGATTTGAATGTGTTTTTCCTGGAGGCTCGTGGTGATGAGTGCTAGTAAAGTTGGCCAGTTTTCTTTTGGGATAGCCAGAATTTTTTCAACCACGATTGATGAGAGATTAATGAGAAATTTTCTTGGATCGGTTCCTTGGGGAGTGTTTCGTTGCTGTTCTTCGGTTATTGCAACGAGGTTATCGGTATTGACTGTGATGTTCTGGCCGTTGTAGCTTACTGTTACTGGACCGGTTAGCGAGAGAATGTACTGCATGAACGTTGGGTCAACGGCAATTATGCCATCGAATGATTCATTAACGGCGCGGTTGTAGAACCATTCAATCATAGCGGCAGAGGACGGGTAATCTGGATCCCAGTTTGCGTCGCGCATCCTCCAACTGTATCCTGGCCAGCTTACTGCTAGTGGTTTTGGTGGGTCTATGTGGTCGTTGAGTTGACCATCGATGTCATATACATTCTTGGTATACATTTCTTTTTTCTGTGCGTCTTTTACCACCATCATTGAAAAGCCACTCATGAAGCCACCTGCGGGGCGAAGTTCCCAGTTATTCTGAAATGCTATCATATATTTTTGTTCACTGGTGTTTCCTAGTAGTTGAGGGAGAAATTGGGAGAGTTCACTGCCGAGGTAGAGGATTTCTTTTAACGCTGGGAGTTTGTCTTGTAGTTCAGCTACTTTTTTTTTCTGATCTGCATCAAGAGAATCGAGTGAAACTTTTTTTAAATTTTGATCCGCTATTTCAAGGTCATTCACAGCTTGGGTCAGGGGTGTTTCGGCGGTCGAGAATGCGACCATTATTTCTTTGAGAAATTTTCCTGTAGTGAGTGTTAACCCTTGATCGTCTTCTTTTGATAAAACTAAATCAAGTACTGGTCCCATGCCAATGCAGGTTTTTTCTCCGGCGGAAGCGATATGTTCACCAGCATCGAGGAGGTAATAGCCTGAACTGGCGGGGTTGTTGATAGGTAGATTTTTTGCTGGTTCTAGAGTTGTTTTCGCTTTTCGAAAGCTATCTTCGGCTTGTACAAAGGAAGTAACAGCTTGATTGAAGTCACGTTTTTGTAAGGCGGCTTGGGCTTTTTTGAGCTGATCCTGGCCATCAAGTGCATTGGCTGAAACGTAGGTGTAGGAATGTTTTCCCCATTGATAGAGAAGTGCTGTACCGGAAAAGAATAATGAAAGAATAAGCAGTAACGTAATAAATGTTGATTGTTTGTTTCTGGTTTGTTTTTTTTCTTTTTGTTTTTGAATTTGAAAAAGTATTGGGGAAGGAATTTTTCCAGCTGGCCCAGGAAGATTTTTTTCAGGAATTACTGGGTATGTTCTAGTTTTTTTTTCCGAAGAAAATGATAGAGCTGGTTGAATATCTCCTTGAAGACCCTGGTATTGTGAGGGTTTTTTATTCAAGTGAAGCCATTTTGAGTTATTCATAAGTTGAGATAGTTTTCTGAGGTTGATTATACATTTTTTGCATTAAGCATTACAGAGGATGGGCTATAGGATATGGGAAATTAATGTCATTTTTTCGAGCCTTAGTCTTTTTGGGTGAGCTCAATATTATTTAGGGGATTATTGGTTGTTTTTGGTATCGGATGGTCTGTGCATGCGGTGATGATCGTTTGGAACCCTTTAGTTTCAAGAAAGGAGAATAAGTTTACTGAATGAGTTATGTCAAGTTCCGAGAACACATCGTCAAGTAGGACAAGTGGTTTTGTTTCTTTTTCAGTTGCGAGAAGTTCCAAGGATGCTTGATAGAGTGCTATGACCATAAGTCTTTGTTGTCCGCGTGATCCGTACGTTCTCATTTGGTGGTCATCAAAAGTGAATTCCCAGTTGTCACGGTGAGGTCCTTTGAGTGTTTGTCCGGCTGCGTATTCTTTTTCCTTGTATGTGTTTTGGTAGTGTTGGAAAGCGTGTTTAATTTTTTCTTCTGTGAATTCGTGTATCGGGATGGATGGTGTGTATAAAAGGTTTATTACAAAAGGTTTGTGGAGAAGCTTTTCTCCGATTTCTTTGAACAAAGGAAGGATTTTGGAAGTGATTATTTGTCTTGTTCTGATGAGGAAAATCCCGGATTCAAGACTTTTTTCATTCCAGAATTCTAGTTGGTGTTCGATTTGCGGGTGTGGTTGTTTTTGCATTTCCTTGAGCAATCGGTTTCGGTTGCTCAGAATTTTAAGATATTGAGTTAGGTGATGATTGTACGAGGGTGAAATTTGAGAAAGGAGATGGTCGAAGAATTTTCTGCGTTGGTCAGGAGATCCGCTGACAATGTCGAGAGACTCTGGTGAAAATATAAGACCAGTGAGATGTGCAGTAACTGTGCTTGCGGCTTTTTTTTGATCTTCTATAAAAAATTCTTTTTTTACTCGCTGAGTTTCTTCGTTTAGTTGAAGCGTAATTGCATATTTTTGTGTGTTTTCTAGGTCATCGGGAGTCATGGTAGCTTCTAGTCGTGAAAAGGGTGTTTGTAAACGTGAAGTTTGCTGGCCCCAGGATAATACTTCTTTTTCGCGTTCTGCCCTCCAGGAAGATCCTTCAATAAAGTAGCCGATGGCTTCAATTAGGTTTGATTTTCCCGATCCGTTTGCAGCGATTATGGTGTTGATGCCTGGAGAGAATGTGAAGGTCGTTTTTGAAAAGTTTCGAAAGTTGGTAAGGTGCAAGTTTTTGATCAGCATTGTTTCCCAATCTTGTTTTGCTGTTGAGTGTATTTCGTGGAATAAACGGCTTTAGTTTTATTATTTAATAAAGTGCATGAATTCATGTCTGGTGGCTTCTTTTTTGCGGAATGCTCCCCTCATGCAACTGGTAACAGTTTTGCTGTTTTGTTTTTCTACGCCACGCATCATCATGCAAAGATGTGTAGCTTCGATAACTACTGCGACTCCTTGAGGTTTTAGCGATTTATCAAGTGCGTCGGCTATTTGGGTTGTGAGACGTTCTTGTACTTGTAGTCGGCGTGCGAAAACGTTTACTATTCTCGCTAGTTTGCTGAGTCCAATGATTTTGCCATTTGGAATGTAGGCTATGTGGCATTTTCCAAAGAATGGGAGCATATGATGTTCGCACATGCTGTACATTTCAATGTCTTTCACCATGATCATCTCGTCACTTTCTTCTTCAAAAATGGCGTCGTTAACTACTTCTTCAACCTTTTCATTATAGCCCTGTGTTAAAAATTTAAGGGCTTTTGTAACTCGTTGTGGGGTTTTTAGAAGTCCTTGTCGCTGTGGGTCTTCGCCAAGTTGAAGGAGGACTGCTTCTATTAATTTTTCCATACCAGGAGTACCTTTGCAGTAGAAATTTGGAGAGTGATTATAGAACTGCACACCAGTATTGATTATTTGAGCAGGTTTAGCAACAGTGCTTTTTGTGCGTGAAGGCGATTTTCGGCTTCGTCCCAGACTGCAGATTGTGATCCATCGAGAATTTCATCAGTAATCTCTTCTCCACGATGGGCGGGTAGGCAATGCATAACGATGGCGTCTGGGCGGGCTTTTTTTACAAGTTCATTATTTACTTGAAATGTGTGGAAGATATCAGTGTCCCTTTGTTTTTCTTCACTGTCTCCCATGCTTATCCATGTGTCTGTGTAGAGTACGTTAGCATCAGTGACCGCCTCATGGGGGTTTGTTGTGAACGTTACTTCGGTATTGTATTCCTTGGCAAGATTTGATGCTTGTTGGGCAATGTCTAAGCGTATTGCATACTTTTCCGGAGTGGCGATTCGGATGTTGGCTCCGGCTATCGGAGCGCCAAGTAGGAGAGAATTTGCGACATTATTGCCATCGCCTAGATAGGCTATAGTGATGCCTTGGAGGTGTTTTTTTTTCTCCAATATTGTGAGGAAATCTGCAAGGATCTGGCAGGGATGTTCGCGATCGCTGAGAGCATTAATAATGGGTATTGAGCAGTTTGCTGCGAGAGTTTCTAGCATGGAGTGAGAAAATACTCTTGCTGCAAGGGCATCTAAAAAGCGTTCGATTACTTTTCCTGTGTCGGCAATACTTTCTCCACGTGAAATCTGCATATCTTGTGATGAGAGAATAAGTGCAGAGCCCCCGAGTTGATTAATGCCTACTTCAAAGGAAAGTCTGGTGCGTGTAGAGTGTTTTTCAAATAGTAGCCCTATATTTTTTTGAGCAAGTGCGGCTGGTTGATTGTTTTTCTTTATTTCCTGCGCTAGCAGCAAGATTGCAAAGAGTTGATCCCTATCGCAGTCAGTGATGCTGAGAAAATCTTTTTTCATACTGTTCCTTACATGAAGAAATGTCGTTTTTTCTTGGCTGATGTTTACGCGCTGTGTTCGGGATGGGCTTGGACTATTCTCCCCGCTACTGTTTCTAAAGTTCCATCAACAATGGCGGTAATCTCCTGCCCTATATAGATGCTTCCGTCAGCTACGATTACTTTGCTGCCGTCGTGAAGTATTCCAATGGCTTCGTTGGGGTTTTTGCCTATTTGGAGGAGTTTTACCTGCAGCTTTTGATTTGTAAAATAGACTGGTTTTAATGCATCAGATAATTCGAGTATGTTAAGTACAGGTATCCCTTTTTGTTTTGCAGCTATTTCAATGGAGTGGTCGCAGGTGAGTACCCCGATGCTTCTTCTTTGCGCTATTTCGAATAGTTGTTGGGCGACAGGGAGTTTCGGGTCGGTAGCTTTTTCATCGGTAAAGATGAGAAATGCTGAAAATTCGTTTTTTAGCACTGCGATACATTCGAGAGCTCTTTTACCTCTCTCTTGGTTTTCAACGTTGGCTTCGTCGTTAGCTAGTGTGTAGAGTGCTTGGATAGTTGCGGTGGTTAGTTCGATTTTTCTTTCAAAAAATCCGCTTCGGAGGAGGTTGGTGATTCGCCCATCAAAGAGTGCTGCATCGTCGATGAGAAGGTTGCTTGCATGTTCTTTTTTGAACTCATCTTCTTTTTCTTTGGAAGTAGATAGCCAAGGGAAGAGATCTTTTCTTCGGTTGAGTGTTACGGTTACGGTGATGAAGCAAATGATTATCACCGCAGGGAGGGCTGTAAGGAGACTGAATTGGGCGAATGCACTTAATGCCAGCCCAAAGAGTATGGAAAGTGCTGCTCCTGCCAGTAGTCCTACAAAAAGTGCCAAGAGTAGTTGGAGATCCAAGCTTGCAGCTATAACGAGCAGCGCGGTGAAGACTACGAGTATTATTATGACGAATAGTAACGATTGAATTGCGAACGCTGTGTTTATCTGTGGCATAAGTTGTTTGGTGTATCTATGTTTCTATCAGTAGTATACTGGTTTTCTTTGGAAAATGTGATAGTGAATCATGTACATGTTCACGACATTTACATAGTGATGTTCCGACGCTCCATAGAGCCCATAGTGAAGGGGTTCTCCAACAACCTGAAGTGGGGTTGTCGAAGCTGTCCTCCGTGTAGAGGTTCTAGAGTAGGACTAAAACGCATTGTGTTTTAGGATTTTGTGCCCCAACGGTAGGGAGCAAAATTTTTGTTCCCTACAAAGCTTTATGGGAGTGATAACCCTGTGAGTAGTTACGGTTCTCTGCATTGACAGGGGATTTGATCGATCGTAGTATTAGTAAGTGGAAAATTTATGTTTTCTGTGCCGGGATGGCGGAATGGTATACGCGCAAGGTTAAGGACCTTGTTCTCGAAAGGGATTGGAGGTTCGAGTCCTCTTCCCGGCACCAACTACAACGTTTATTTCTTTGCAAACGCTCTAATGAGCGTTTTTTTTATTTACTAAACGGTTTTCAGGCTTGCTGCTGGAATAGTGAGTTCGTTTGTTAGTTCTTGAGGGGAAGAAATACTATATGTAGCTGAAGGGGTTGAAGGTCCGTTTTTGGAAAGCTCAATGAAGAATGTTGTTCCTTGGTTATCTTTGCTTTCAAACCATAGCTTTCCACCGTGTGATTCGATGATCATTTTTGCTATGTAGAGACCTATTCCTGTTCCGTCAGGGCGTACTTTTTGGGCATTTTCTAGGCGTGTGAAACGCTGGAATAGTTTTCCTTGGTCAGCTTTTGGTATACCAATCCCTGAATCTTTGATACTTATCAGTACGGTGTTGGGTTTTTCTTGTATAGCAACCTGGACTGAACCTTCTAAAGTGTAATTGATAGCATTATCGATAAGGTTGATGATTACTTGAGAAAGCTTGTCTGGGTCCGCTTTTATGAGAAGGGTTTTAGCAGATGGTGGTGCTGTAAATGTGAGCTGTAAATTTTTACCTTCAGCTTTGCTGGAAAGGTCACGAACGATTTTTTCTGTGATATCGATGATTTGGATGTTTTCTGGCATGATAACTAGTTTGCCGTTTTCAATACGTGATGCGTTAAGAAGGTCGTCAACTACTTGTATGAGTCTCATGACGTTTTGGTAGGTTTTTTCAAGAACTTTTTTCTGTTCTGTAGGGACATCACCATATTCATTGTCGATGAGCATAGATAGAAAACCGCGTATGATGGAAATTGGAGTGCGTAGTTGGTGTGATGCGATGGATACAAATTCTGTTTTTGCCTTATCTAGGGTTTTTAGTTCTTCGTAGGCATTTTCTAGTTGGCGGTTGGCGTCTTTGACGTCTTCGTAGAGTTTGGAGTTGTGCATGACGATGCCGACGTGGTTGGCTAGAGATTGCATCATTTCCAGTTCGTTGGGGTCGATGAGATCGGTTTTTTTGGATAACACAAAGTTGAGAGTGCCGATGATTTCGTCAGGGGTTATGATGGGCATGGAGACTATTGAGTGTGAATGGAGGCTATCTTGCATAGCTAGGGCGATTGCTTCTGGGACTGTTGGGGAAATAATGTCGGAAAGTTTTGTGGTGATAAATGGTTTTCCTTTGAAGAGTGTGACAGCTTCCCCTTTTGGTTCACCTAGTTTTCCAGCAATTGCGAAAGGGTTTTTTGGGAGAAGTTTTAGGGCGGGTTGGATTTCAGGGGTGTTTGTGATGGATTTGAGTGCTACTTTCTGGCCGTCGGCGGTTTTCAGGAGAATGAATGCGGCGGTGGAACCAAGTTTTTGTTTGATATCATCTACGATTTTTTGTGCCGTACTGTTGAAGTCTTGGATTTGGGTGAGTTCGGCGATGATGCTTTGGAGGATTTGGAGATATTTGTTTTTTTCGTTGAGTTCTTGAGTTCTGAGTTGTACTCGTTCTTCGAGGTTTTGGTAGAGAAGTGCGTTGTCTATTGCAACAGCGGCGCTTCGAGAAAGGATTTCGAGAAGGTTGATATCTTGCATTGTGTAGGCATCTTCGGATTTTTTGTCGAGGATCAAAAGAATTCCTAAACATTCACCTTTTGTGATCAGAGGAATTATAAGGGCTATTTGTAAGTTTGTTAGGTCGTCATATAAATGCTCAAGCAATGATGATACTATAGTCCCTTCGTTGATTTTAGTTCCGATTTCTTCAGTAATAAGAATTTCGTTTGAGTGTTCAAAATATTCTGGTAGTTGGTTGCAATGGAGTTTGAAATTATCAGGCAAATCAGGAAAATTTTTCTTAAAAGATTCTATAAGCTGCTGTTCATTTGAGTTGTTTTTCCTGAGGAGAACTACTCCCTTAATCTTCATCACATTAATGATGCTGTCGACAATTTTTTCATCTAGTTGATTTAAAGAAGTGAAGCTAGATAACTCTTTTGTAAGCTCTAGAATTCCATTTTGTATGTCTATGCGACTTCTGAAGAAAATTTTATCAGTAAGTTTTTCGAATGCTTGTTGTAATGGGGCTGCTGTTATTGCAATAACTACAATTGAGCTTAAGTCGAACCACTCTACTGCACCTGTTTTTCCAAATATCAAGCCTTGAATGTAAATTACTAAACAGGCATATACGCCTAAAAAAGTTGCTACTGATAAAAGTGCTACGATGCTTCGCTTAATAATAAATTGAATATCCAGGAATTTGTACCTGACGATTGCGAATATCGTGATTCCAAGAAAAAAGCTGAATGAAAGAGGGCCGAAAAGTGACATATTCCAAGAATCTATAAACAATGGAATAATATTTACTAAAAAAGCTATTGCAGTTGAAATAAATAAACTTCCGCAGACGAGTAAGATTTGTTGCTTGCGATATCCTTTTGATTTTTTGTAGCTAAAATAGAATTTTAAAAAAGCTAGCGTGAGAACAAGTATTACATAAAAGAAAAAGAGGTAGTAAATTGGTCCGACATGAGGGTTTGCTCCATAAGCATCTATTTCGATTGTTTCAATATTTAGCTGAGTAGGGGAGAGTAGCGTTAAAATTAAAGGAGCAATATATACTAAAAGGGTTTGAGCTGTTGTTTTTGATGAGCGCTTTTCTGAAGTAAAAAAAAGTGAAAAGGAGTAGGTAAATCCTATGCACCATGAAGGACCTACAATGCTTAGTCTGGTCCAGAGTAATGCGGTGTTATAGTCTTGACTTCCATCACCTATGTAGAGTGCTAATGCCCAAAAAGCTAGTGAAAAAGCAATGAGGCTGAAGTAAATATTTACCTTTGAAACGGTTTTTCTTAGGGTAACAAGCCCAACAATAATCATTCCGAAAAGTACAGGTAAATACAAAAGTTCACGCATTACTTTGAGCCTTTTTTTGTTTTTTTGTTGTAATTTATCTTGCTATTTTATCATAGATCTGTCATTGAGTAAAGATGTCCCCCGATTACTTCTGCAGGTTCATCGGAACCAAAATTCAGTTGTAATTTTAAATATTGAATGGTTTTCCATTCAAAAGCCATGTCTATTATTAATTTTCCTCCAGCTTTTGAAAAGGGACCTCGGAATAGAGAATAGTCTGCTGCGGTGCTCATACATTCTCTAGCTTTTTTAAGGGCCTCTTTTCTTTGGCCTGCTTGGAGTCCCCAGGATTCTGTAGCATACATTGCTTGAGTATTTACAATTGTTGCCACTGCTATAGTATCGTCGTTGCTATTGTTTTGTATTTTCGTCCCGTTCATCCAGTAAGCATTTTCTATAGGGGTTGTGACTACTAAAAGTATTATTTCATTATTTTTACCTCGAATAATAGTTTTTCTGTATTTGTTGCTGGCTACTGCTTCTTTAAGCTCTTCTTGTGGTGAAGCCAGTGAACATGGGCTTCTGTCATCTAATGAAATCATATTTCTGTACCAGAATGCAGCTACTTCATCCTGTTGTTCTGCTGGTAGAGGACCATCGAATGTCTTTAATCTCCACCCATTTTCAAATGTGTGTGAGGCGCTATCACCCGTAAGATAATCAAGTGTCTGCATTGCATTAATAGGTAATGAAAGGAAAGGTTGAAGCCATGGATGAACGCTCTCTCTTAGTGAAACCAGTGTTTGAGTAACTTGTTGGATGGGATGTTGTTGTAGGTATTCTTCTTGTCTTCTTGCCATGGCAACAGGGGGGATTTGGATAGTGTAAAATCTCTCTTCTCCTATAGGTATTCTGGCTCCTCCATTTAGTAGAACACCTAGAGGTCCGAAGTGTTTTACGACGGGTATATCTTTAGGATGATTAAAGCAGATACGAATTGGAAGGTCTGTGTTAGCTTTTTCTTGTAATTGGCGTTTAAACATTTCTTTTTCTATGGCTGCATTTTCAGTTTCAGATATTGCCCAGAACCCAAGTAGTTGAAAGACTGTTCCATCAAAATTTTGTTCGATTTTTTCTTTATTGATTTCACCTTGTTGATCATATACGCATGGAGGATTACGGTAAGGAAACTTGGCGCTTATCATGTAATCATAGTCATGTGCTGCTTCTAGATTATCTGTTATTAGTCCTAATCCTGTTATTTCACCAAGACCATTTTTTGTTGTAATTTTTTGTATACGTGGATCTCTTAATGCTTGTACTAGCCAGTCTTTACTCCACGGCTTTTGTTGCAACATTTCATTTTGTTGCTGCTGCATCGAAAGGAGGCAATCATCAAGTTCAGCCTCGTTTAGTTCCAGAGTTTTGTGTATTTCGAGATTTGACTGCTCTTTCAGAGCTTCAATGGTATCTAAAGCCTCTTGTCTTTTGTTTGCTCTATCTAAGTCTCTGAGATCTTGAGCTATGCCTACTACTTCAAAAGCAATATTGCCAAACATTACTCCATAGTAAGCAGTACCTAACCCATAAAACGCTTCTAGAGCTGTTTTTCCAAATGAAGGAAGACTTGAAACTCCATTTTCCCACAACCCCTTAACAAAGCCGTTTACTGCACCCAAAGCATACGGGACAACGTCTTCTATGTTCCCTCTAATGCCAGAGACAAGTGTGTCTATTCTCATAGCTTTTTTGGTGGTTTGTCCCAGGCCGTGAAGGAACGTGGCAAGTAAATTATTACTCCATCCCTGATTTTCCAATAATTTTTTTGATGTAAGATAGTGAGCACCTATTGTTACCCCATATCCTATAGTACTAAGTGCTGCAGTTAGATATGGGTGTTCTGCGCATAGTGTTGATTGTGTTGTAACGGCAAAAGCTGCCCAATAAAGAGATAATCCCCAACCATATTTTTCCAATTCTTTGCCTAATGCGTGGCGAATGTGCATCGTTGCAACAGGATTTTGTTTATTTCGATCAATGCGATGTGTAGTTGTAATTTCTTCTAGTCGTTGTTTAAGTGTGTCATTGATTTCTTGTTGTTGTGTTCTTGAAAGTCTAGGTTTTTCGCATTCTTCCTGAATAGCTTTTATTAAGGATACAGCTTTGGTAGCTTCTGTGTTAAATAAACTGCCTAATCTCAAAGATAGTAGGTTGCGAGCTGTTTCTGCTTGTTGAAACAATATTTCCTTCTGAGCTTCTGATAAACTCTCAATATTCGCTGCTGCACGTAGACCTGTTGCTATTCGTGCTTGGTTTTCGTGTTTTATTCTTTCTGCCACAGTTGTTGCTATTGTGTACGCTTCATACACCTTGCTAAGGGATAAAGGGTGGCGAAATGATTCAATAATTCTAGTTCGCAAGGGATTTTTTGGGTTTTGGTTACTAGACAGGATTTGTACTGCTAGTTGAGATAGCAGTTTGTCATGGCTGACTTCAGTTAATACACGTTGATACTGGAGTAGTCTAGGGGTACATTCTGCTCGTGTTACTGCGGCATGTATTTCTATCGACGCCCTTGTATGACGAACGGCCGTGTTGTCCAAAATTCTTACCATATGCTTTTTTCTTTCATTAGGTATGCAAACTTAACATATTCTCTTAAACCTTGTCAATTAACAAATTTTATGTTACGATACAGTTACAAAATAAAACAAACAAATAGCCATGCAAAAACCAAAAGTACTAATAGTGGAAGACAATAAAGACATCGTTGAGATGTATGATGTTAAGTTCACTCGTGAAGGTTTTGATGTGGTCGAGGCTTATGATGGAGAGAGTGGTCTTCAAAAGGCAATTGATGAGCATCCTGATCTTATTCTTCTTGATGTTATGATGCCCAATATGGATGGTTTTGAAGTTTTGCATGCCTTACGTAACAATACTAGCCTGAATGTCCCGATTATCATTCTCTCAAATCTCGGTCAGCAAGAGCAAATAGAGAAAGGGTATCAGCTTGGGGCAACAGCCTATATAGTAAAAGCAAACTATACACCGTCCGAAGTTGTTGATAAAGTTAAGTCGTTCCTTGCAGAAAAGAATCCACCTGCACATTTTCTGGAATTGCAGCCTGATCGATTTGATTACGAGAAATTCATGCAATCAATGCCTGATCCCGTGAAGGCCCGAACATGTGATTCCTGTTGGGGGGAAGTGCTTTTGGAACTTTCCAAACACAATCATTCTCCATTGCAGGCTCGTTTTGTGTGTATCAAATGTGGAAAAGAGTTCGCATAATATTGGTTATTGATCGAGGATTTTGATATGGGTAAGCCTAAGCTGTTACTGATCGAGGACAACAAGGAAATTGTAGAGATGTACCTCTTCAAGTTTAAAAAAGAGGGATTTGAGGTTGTTGTGGGGGAAACAGGGCAGGAAGGTATGGAAAAGGCTGAAAAAGAACATCCTGACTTGATTCTTTTGGATATTTTACTCCCAAATACAGATGGTTATGAAGTGTTAGTGAAGTTGAGAGCCATGGTTGGTGTTAGTGTCCCAATTATTATGTTTTCTAATCTTGGGCAAGAGGATCAGATTAAGAAGGGGTTGAATCTTGGGGCTACGGACTATATTGTGAAGGCAAATTTTACGCCTACAGAGGTTGTTGCAAAGATTAAGAGTTATCTACCGGTAATGCAAGTGTAGACCATTTAAGAGGTATTTTATAAGTTTTTTCTGAGTCATCATTAGTGATGGCTTTTTTTGTGATTATTATTTTACACAGTGAAGGTTTGTTGTTCCGACGTTCCTGTCATCCCTATGAAGGTCTTGATCACACACTCTCTTTCAAGAGAGTGTGTGATCAAGACCTATTGAGCGTGAACTTGGGTATTAATTTCAAAAACGGTATCTATCGTGAGTTGGATATAAAGAATCCAGAAGTGTCATTACTAGCGAGTCTCCGAGCGTGGTAATCCAATCGGGTTTAGTACACCCCAAGGGATTGCCACGTCGCAAAAGCCTTCCTTCGACAAGCTCAGGACAGGCCTCGCAATGACATGTTGCTAGTAAAAGTTATTACGACAAAGTTTTTTACATCGAATTCACGTTTTTCAACGAGGTTGGATACCACGTCTTTACACTGTGACAAGGCATGCTTTGTCACAATTGAAGATAAAAAAAGCCCCGAGCGTGTGCTCGGGGCTTTAAAGAAAGTAAATCTTAGTTTACGGCGTCTTTGAGAGTTTTGCCAGCGGTGAAAGCAGGTGTTTTCTTTGCTGGGATTTTGATTTTAGCACCGGAGCGAGGGTTACGACCTTCGCGAGCAGCACGTTTTCTTACAAGGAAAGTTCCAAAGCCAGTGATCTGTACTTTGTTGCTTGTTTTGAGCTGTTTTGTAACGATGTTGATGAAAGACTGAAGAGCGTCTCCAGCGGCTTTCTTGCTGAGGTTTGCCTGGTCGGCGATTGCGTTGATGAGATCGATTTTTGACATGAGTTTTTGTCTCCTTTTCCCTTTATATGGGTTTTTCCTTGTGGTGATGGGATTTACTCCCAAAACAAGCCCATGATACACAAAAAAAAATGGGGTTGCAAGAGATTTCTTTGATTCTATTGGGGAAATCAAGCTTTTTCCCCTTGTTTTGTCTCTTTTTGTTGGCTTTGTGATGCGGTTTGTTTTGTTAGGTGTAGTGTTGTTAATTTTAGTGAGGAAATTTGTGTATTTTAAGGTGTGAAGAAGCAAATGCAACCCCCTCCAGCTCCCCCTTGCGAAGGGAGAGAGGAAGAAAACTTTGTTTTATTCCCATTCGATGGTGGCGGGGGGTTTGGTGGTGATGTCGTAGACCACGCGGTTGATGCCTCGGACTTCGTTGACGATGCGGGAGGAGATGGTTTCTAGGATTTCGAATGGTACTTTTGCCCACTCTGCTGTCATTCCGTCTTCGGAGGTAATCATACGAAGCGCTAGAAGATTTTGATATGTTCGCTCATCGCCCATGACACCGACGCTTTGTAATGGTGTTAGGACTGCGAATGCTTGCCAGATGCTGTGGTAGAGGTTGTTTTTTCTGAGCTCATCGATAAGAATTGCGTCGGCTTCACGGAGAATGTCCAACTTGTCCTTTGTGATATCTCCGAGCACTCTGACAGCCAAGCCAGGACCTGGAAATGGGTGGCGATCGACAAGTTCTGCTGCAAGTCCAAGTTTCCTGCCGAGCGCACGGACTTCATCTTTGAAGAGCGTGCGAAGTGGTTCTAGTAGCTTTAGTTTCATATTTTCTGGTAAGCCACCAACGTTGTGGTGGGTTTTAATTTTATCGCCGGCTTTTGAGGCGCTGGTTTTGCTTTCTATGACATCAGGATAGAGTGTGCCTTGGGAAAGGAAGGTAACGTTGGGAATGCTTTTAGCTTCTTCTTCAAAGATAGCGACGAATTCGTTACCTATGATCTTTCGTTTTTTCTCGGGATCAATAACTCCTGCTAGTTTTGTTAGAAATCGTTGTTCTGCACTGATGACGTGGAGAGGGATGTTTAAACTACCAAAAGATTTTTTTACCTGTTCAACTTCGTTTTTGCGGAGGAGACCGTTGTCGACAAAGAAGCAATGGAGTTGAGAACCAATGGCTTTATGTACCAATGCGGCAACCACTGATGAATCAACGCCGCCTGAAACAGCGCAGAGTACTTGTTCTGTTCCTACTGTTTTTCTTATTGCTTCAGTTGTTTCGTCGATGAAATGTCCGGTTGTCCAGTTTTGTTCTGCATGGCAGATGTTGAGAGCGAAATTTTTAAGAATTTCTTTGCCGTGTGTTGTGTGTGTTACTTCGGGGTGAAATTGGATAGCTATTTTGTTGTATTCGTCGCTTTCTATTTTACCGGCCATAGAAGCGATGGGGCAGTTATCAGTGTGAGCTAGAGTGATGAAATTGGGAGGAGTTTCTCCGACCTGGTCACCATGGCTC
>JBAXVQ010000033.1:0-20503 GCA_037128935.1 bacterium
TTTTTTTGGGATTGATTGCATTACTTGTTAAGATTTTATGTTAACACTACCTAGTCTCTCAATCCGTCTTTCGATCTGAGGATTTACATTTTTACTTTGAGCAACTCTACCTGAACTTTCTTTTTGTTTTCGGCTACCTAATGTAGTCCCTATAGCAGCAACACCAAGATCAATAGCCAACCCCATATTCCCCGTAATAGCTGCTCCTATTGCAGCTCCCCAAGTTACACTCTGAATGGCTACACGACCTAAAAAATTATTTCTAAGCCGAGCAGCAAGCCAATACCCGCTAATTCCACTCACAGCAAATAAACTTCCTGAAACTAGATTTATCCCATCCAGTAAATTTGCCGTTGCATTTTTGGCTTGACTCAAACCGTTTCTCAAATTATCTATTCTTCCGAAATTCTCAACAAGTTTACCTGAAATTCTCAAAGCTTCGCCAACTCCTTTAGTAACAACACCTTCTAATCCCAGTTTTCCTAAGCCGCTTAAACTCTCCATAGTATTCTACTCCTACAACTTTTTAATTTTCATGCTCTTTCACCAAAGCGACACTCTATCATAATTTCAAAATTTTGTCAAGATAAAAACTAATTAATCGTTCCTAGCGACAGTAGTATAAACGACTCATTATTCTTTTTGTTACTGTAAAATTTTATACAATCCTTCTCTAGACCGTAGAAAGCCATTGTGAGAAACTTGTTGTGATTTTAGTAGTGATTATTGAGTAAATAATGCAAATCGCAACACTTGTCTCTGGGGGCGTCGATAGTTCTGTGGCTTTGGCTCTTTTGAAGGAGCAGGGGCATGAGCTGACGGCGTTTTATTTGAAGATCTGGCTTGAGGATGAGCTGGCGTATCTGGGGAGTTGTCCGTGGGAGGAGGATCTGGAGTATGTGGAGAAGGTATGTGCGCAGCTGAACGTGCAGTTGGAAGTGCTTTCCCTGCAGAAAGAGTACTGGGATGAGGTGGTGAGCTATTCGATCGCTGAGGTGAATGCTGGGCGGACGCCGAATCCTGATATGCTGTGCAACCAGCGTATTAAATTTGGAAAGTTTTATGAAAAAATTGATGCGGGGTTTGAGAAGGTGGCGAGTGGGCATTATGCGCAGGTGGAGGAGCGGGATGGGACGTTTCTGCTGAAAAAATCTCCTGACCCGATCAAGGATCAGACGTACTTTCTGGCACATCTCAGCCAGCAGCAGCTTTCCAGAGCGTTATTTCCGATTGGGAATCTGCCGAAGCAGGAAGTGCGGCAGTTGGCACAGCGTTTTGATTTGGCGACACAGAGTCGGAAGGATAGCCAGGGCATCTGCTTTCTGGGGAAATTTAAGTATTCTGAGTTTTTGGAATATCATTTGGGGAAGCAGTTGGGGGAGATTAGGGAGTTTGAGACGGGGAAAAAACTTGGCGAGCATAATGGGTTTTGGTTTTATACGATTGGACAGCGACAGGGGATCAGGTTGAGTGGTGGGCCGTGGTATGTGGTGGCGAAGGATACAGAGGCAAATGTGGTTTTTGTGTCAAAAACGTATCATGCTGAGGATAAGGCGCGGGATCATTTTACCGTTCATTCCTGCAATTGGATTTCTGGGTTTGCGCCTGAGAAAACAGAGCTACAAGTGAAACTGCGGCATGGGGAGAAAGAATACGGTTGTGTCCTGAAGACCAAACGTGATGGTCTTTTTGAGGTGACGATTGATGAGCAGGATCAGGGGATTGCGCCTGGGCAGTTTGCGGTGTTTTATGATGGGGAGGTGTGTTTGGGGTGTGGGGTGATGGGGTAAAAATACATACTTGGGTAGGCGTTCTGTTGCCCCAACGATGTTCGAAGAGATCCTTCGACTCCGAGGACTTCGCTCAGGATGACACATTTGCTACATACTTGCAGAGAAACCACATTACACTAGGTTTTTGTGCATTCGGTGAAGCTGATGAACCAGCCGTCTCCACCGCGGTTGGTGGGTTTTAGGGTGGCTTGCTTGCAGGTTTGTTTGACCGGCGTGGTTGTTACTGGAGTGGTTTTCTTTGCTGCTTTGGGACTATCTGTTGGGTAGGATGTGGCTATTTCTGCTTGTACAATACCGTTTTGGTTTGTTATTTTAATTTCTTTTTGGATCGTGCCGTCAGGAATTGAGTCCTGCAGTGTTCCTTTAGCTGGTTGTTTTTTTTGCCAACTGTCGAAGAGGCATCGTTCGGTGTTGGTCATTTTCCCAGAGAGATCGATGAATTCATGGGAAACGGTGCCACAATCTTTGGTTGTTACCTGATCATTAGCACTGTTTCCATTGACCTGCTGGGTGCGGGAGCTTTCTACAGTCTGTGCGAGTTGAGCCTCGTCGAGGACTGGTTCTTTAATCTCGGGTTGGATGCCTATGTTGACGGTGCACGAGGTGAGGAGTAAAAGACAAATGAAGGGGGTGAGCTGTCTGAGTTTCATTGGTGGTTTTCCTGGATGATTGTATTTGTTCACAGTCGAATTTTTAACTGTTGTATGGTCTCTTCTAGTTTAAACATGTTGTCTAGGCTTTTGCGGGCTTGTGTGGCGATTTCTGGGTCGATGATGATGATTTGGTCTGGAGAGGGATTTTTTAGTGCTTTTAGGATGTCTTTGAGCATGATTTTTTTCATGTAGGGGCAGAGGCTGCAGGTGCCGACGACTTCTTTGTCGGGGAATTCGGTGCGAATGCGATCGGTGAGGCCGCATTCGGTGATGACCATGAAGGTGTGGGCATCTGAGGAGCGAATGTAGTTGAGCATGCCTGCTGTGCCACCTGCGACATCGACTTTGGCGATAATGGCGGGGCTGCATTCGGTGTGGGCGAGGATTTTCACGTCGGGATGCTGGAGGCGTATTTCGTCTATTTTATCTGGGGTAAAGGTTTCGTGAACGATGCAGCGACCAGTCCAGGTATGGATGGTTTTTTCCGTCATGGAGCGGAGGTTTTTTCCCATGAACTCGTCGGGGATGAAAATAATTTCGTCGTAGGGAATGGCTTCGACGATGCTGACGACGTTTGAGGAGGTGCAGCAGTAGTCGCATTCAGCTTTGACGGCAGCGGTTGTGTTGACGTAGCAGACTACGGCGGCGTTTGGGTGCTTTTCTCTGAGAGCGCGGACGTCTTCGGGGGTGATGGATTCGGCGAGGGAGCAGCCGGCAACGGCGGGGACGAGGACTTCTTTGTCGGGGTTAAGGAGTTTTGCTGTTTCCCCCATGAAATGAACGGAGCAGAAGACGACTTTCTTGGCTTCGTGTTCTGTCACAATTCGGCTGAGGGCGTAGGAATCTCCTATAAAATCGGCGATCCCATACATGATATCTGGTGTCTGGTAGGAGTGTGCCAGAATGATGGCATTCTGTTCTTTTTTCAACGTGTTAATTTCCAGTGTCATCGGGGCGATCAGGGCGCAGTCATCTTCTGTCCAGCCGACTTTTTCCAAGTTGCGGAAGAGGCGGTCGGTTTCTTGGTTTATTTCGTTGGTTGTGGGTGTTTTTGTAGTTGTCATGGCATTTAGTGTAGCAGGGTTTTGTGGGGAAATGGTAGCAGGAAAGAGGATTAAATTCCATGGGTATATTTTACTTTTGGTACTGGTTAGGCAGCAAGTGAAGTTCTAGAAGCGTCTTCACCTTGAGGAATGAGTGTTTCCATACGCTGTTCCAGTGTTTTTCCGGTTATTCTTTGTGCAAGTCTGTCTCCAAGAACTTCCATAAACTGCTCTGTTGTCAAATACTGTCGAGGTTCAGATTCCTTGCGTTTTTTCTTTTTGCTGCCATCGATTGCTCTTGTGAGGTCACCTGTTAGATGCCCTTTCTCGATAGTATCAATGCAAACGGCTTCGACTTCTTGTGCGAAGCCCAGCAGTGCAACGTTATTATCCAGCTTTGCGCGGTGAGCTAAAGCTGATGTCCATGCAAAAATAAGTGCCATGGGGTTAACGCTGGTGGATTCACCCTCAAGATGTTTTCTGTATTGGTCTGCAACGGTTCCGTGCGCTGCTTCGGCAACCATCGTTTTAGCATCCTTTGTAATGAGGTAGGAGACCATCATCGCTACTGAGCCGTAGCCTTCGGCAACGATATCCGACATCACATCTCCGTCTCTATTTTGCAGGGCAAGAACAACGTCTCGCTGGTTAGGTCTCAATAGTCCTGCGCCGACTGCATCTATCAGATTTTTTGCATAAAATATGCCTGCTTTTTCAAACTCTTTTTTAAATTCATTTTTATAAATAGTTTTAAACCTATCTACATATCGTTGATCAAGTTGTTTTGAAATAGTGTCTTTGACCCCTAATATGACAGGAAATTTGTTTGTGAGTGCAAACTTAAAACAGGTTCTTGCAAAGGCGTCTATCGAGGCATCATCCATATGCTCAACACGTACTGCTCCTGGAGCCCTATCAAACGACCTAATTGCTATTTCTCTTCTATCCCCGTTCTCACTTGTTACTATAAGTTGAACTTTTTCTCCTTTTGTAATGCTTTCTTCGATGGCATCATATATATCACCTTCGGGATGTCTCCCTATGATAACGTTATGTTTGATTGTCCTTGGAATATTTTTTGCAAAAATCCCTTCTCTGAAAATCACTGCGCCTTTGAAACGTCGAGCAAGATATTTCCTGAGTGTTCCATTTGGTGATGACCAGCGCTGGCTTAACTGAAATTCTGCTATCTGATCGCCATTTGGTGTGATGGTTGCACATTTAACTCCGACGCCTTCCTTGGCAACGGCTTTGGCAGCATCGATTGTCACTTGATCACTGGTTTTTTCACGATTTTGAAGCGAAAGATCATATGTTCGTAGCTTCTCAAACTGAATATAGGGATCTATCAGTTTTTCTCGAATACTTTGCCAGAGGATTCTCGTCATCTCGTCACCGAGCATTTCCACAACCCCGCCCCTCACTTCAATTCTTTGACCGATTGCTCTTCCAATATCTCTTTTACGACCAGTTCCCTGCTCAAATCCTCTTCTGAGCAGAGCAACTCGACCACGGGAAGTTACTGGAGAGTCCTGCAAAAATACTCTTGAAGCATACGGCATGTGCTATTTCCTTTTAAAGTATATGAATAAGTTGGGTCTTTATGATAATTTTGTTACACAGACCTAACAACATGTTTCGTACACAAGCATGAGCACTTTTCTAGAATAACTACTTGTGTTGTTTCTCCTTTGCCCAACAGCTAGGATGAACTGGTAACGAGCTTCGCATGTTGTCATCATTATTAAAAAAACACCCCCTCCCCACCTGGCTTCTTGCGTTATTCTTCTTTGTGCTGCCTTTGCAGACTCGTCTTCGGTTCGCGACGGAGCAGGTGAAGTTGTTTGGGATTGGGAATAATTATGGGTTTTGGGAGTTGTATCTTTCGGATGTGGTGCTTCTGGTGCTGGTGGGGGTGGTTCTCTACGAGCGACTTAGGTTGCAAAAAACTGTCCCAACAAAAAAATGGTGTCGCTTGCTGCTGCTATTTTCTACTTTTTTCCTTGTTACTGCCAGTCTTTCGATAACTCAAGGTCTGTATCCACTGATGGGCATGTATCGTTGGATTAAGTGTTTTGAGATGGTACTGGTGATGCTGTTTTTTTCTTCCGTTGGGTGGAACTATTTCAACAAAGAGCTTTTGCTGGGGGCGATTATTTCGGCGGCGACGTTGCAATCGGTGTTGGCGATCGTGCAGTCACTGCTGCAGCGTTCGCCGTTGTTTTGGTTGTTGCGGATTGTGGGGCAGCCGCGGCTGCATTTGTATGAGGATGGGATAAGTTACATCATGCTGTTTGGGCAGCGGTGGATTCGGGCGTATGGGACGTTTTCGCATCCGAATGTACTGGGGGCGTATTTAATTTTCGTGCTGCCTCTGCTGTGGTTTGCGGTGAAGGAGTATGCACCGTATCGAAGGTTGTTTTCTACTGCTTTGATTATCAACCTTTTGGCTTTACTTCTTTCTTTCTCGCGAATTGCATGGATGGGGGCAGCGGGTTTTTTTCTGCTTTTGCTCTGGAGGTATCGGAGTGACGAACGAGTACAACGAGTGGCTAGAAAAAAAAATGCCTGGCTACTTTTCTTGGCGGTAATTGCACTGGCAATTCCGTTGATGGTGTTCCGGTTTGCCTCGTTATTTTCTAGCAATGCGGTGTCGATCACCGAACGTTGGTCGCTCAATCTGGCTGCACTTTCGATGATCGAACACCATCCATGGTTGGGTGTGGGAATTGGGAATTTCGTTGGAGTGTTGCGGGATTATGATGTGTGGGGTTTGACGAGTAAGCATCTGCAGCCGGTGCACAATATTTTTTTGCTGGTGGGTGCAGAAATTGGGTTGTTAGGGCTTGTTGTTTTTATTGCACTCTTGGGTTTGTCTTTTTATACCGTTATTCGACAGCTGCGAAATAATCGAGTGCCCTTCCCTGCTCTTTCGCATTATCTTTTGTACTGTCTGATTTTGATTGTGGTTCTGGGACAGGTTGATCATTATTTTTGGGATATTCAGCAGATGGTTTTGGTGTTTGCGGTTGTGCTAGGATTGGTGAACAGGGAGCACCACTATGAACATCACCTTTCTTGATCAAGGAACAGTGCAGTACCGCAATGGGGAACTGGATTATAGCGTACTTAAAACACTGGGACATCTGACAACATTCAACACAACCAGTTCTGAGGAAATTTCTGCTCATGCCGAAGATGCTGAGGTTCTGGTGCTCAATAAAGTGCCGATGACACGGGCTGTGTTGGAACATTTGCCGAAGTTGAAACTCATAGCAATGACGGCGACAGGATATGACAATGTCGATGTGGCGGCGGCGCGGGAACTTGGAATTGCTGTTGCGAACGTGCCTGGGTACAGTACGAATTCGGTGGCACAGCTTTCAATCACGTTTATGTTGGCGTTGGCAACTCGTTTTGTTGATCATGTGCAGGATACGAGGAAAGGGCAATGGAAGTCGGATGCGCGGTTTCAATATTTTTCTTTTGAGTTGGCGGGGAAAACATTGGGGATTGTGGGGTTTGGGACGATTGGGCAGCAGGTGGCGAGGGTTGCGCAGGCATTTGGGATGCAAGTGCTCGTTTCTACGCCAAATGAGAAAAGCTTTCCAAACGTTTCCTACGTTGATTTGAACACTCTGGCGCAACAATCTGATTTTGTGAGTATTCACTGCCTGCTCAATGAGAAGACAACTAAGCTGATAAGCCGTGACATACTGCTGGCAATGAAACCGACGGCTTTTCTCATCAATACTGCGCGAGGCGGTATCGTGGATGAAGCGGCTTTGATCGATGTGCTTCGGGAAAAGAAGATTGCTGGTGCGGGACTGGATGTGTTGACGAAAGAGCCACCTGACAAAAAAAACCCACTACTGACGATGGAGAATGTTTTAATGACGCCACATGTGGCATGGGGCCCATTGGAAACAAGGCAGCGACTAGTGGGTGAAATTGCGGAGAATATTCGCTGTTTTGTTGCTGGAAAGCCGAGGAATTTGGTGAATTAACTAAAAATAATGAGGTTTGTGATTATGATTTCCCTCAAACAAATCGAAACGTTTTTAAACACACTACTTCAACCAGATAAAATCAAAGACTACGGGCCGAATGGGTTGCAGGTGACGGGGAACGATCGGATTGAAAAAATTGCGCTGGGAGTGAGTGCGAATCTGGAGTTTTTCAAGAAAGCTGTGGAGCAGGGATGCCAGGCGTGTCTGGTGCACCATGGACTGTTTTGGAAAAACGACTGGCCGATTACAATTGACCCAATCTGGAAAGGGCGGTTGGAGTTTCTTTTTAAGCATAATCTGAGTCTTTTCGCCTATCATCTGCCGCTAGATGTGCATCCTGAGATGGGAAATAATGCGCAGATATTGAAGCTGTTGAACTGTAGTATTGATCAGCCGTTTGGCTATGATGAGGGCACACCAATTGGTTTTGCGGGGACTTTGCCGCAACCAACTGACTTTGACGATCTGGTGAAAAAAACTACTGAGTTGACGGGGTTGGAAGGCGTAGTTTTTCCTTTTGGGAAGAAGAAAGTTTCCACGATTGCAACAGTTGTCGGTGGCGGTTCATATGCAGTGAAAGAAGCTATTGCAAAGGGCTATGACGTTTTTCTGACAGGAAATCTTAACGAACACAATCAAGAGGTCATCCGTGAAGGTGGCATCAATGTTATCGCTCCAGGGCATTATGTTTCGGAGCAGTTTGGGGTGAAGGCGGTTCGGGAAATGATACGGGAGAAGTTGGGGGTGGGGGTGGAGTTTTTGAAGGTTTCGAATATTTTGTAAATGGTTTTTTGTTATTATTGCTAAAAAAGTGCTCAAAAAACTGTACATCCACAGTCGCTAATACTTACTTTGGTTTGTAAAATTATCCTCTTTAAGTAAGAGGATATTTTTATGAGGGTAGGTTCATCTGGTGGTTATAAAGTATTCCAACGGTTTGCTAATGAAGCTGCTAGAGGTATAACTGTTGAAGATAAAAAAGAACAGCGACATCTTAGAAGAAATCTTCGGGAGTATGCTAAACTAACACACTTATTAAGAAGCTTTGAAAATAATCCCAAAGTCCCCAATGGCGAACAGAAAGCAAACCTTATTTTAGGCTACTTGCGTGATAATGGCGTTAATGCTGAAGTTATCAAAGTAGTGAACCCTGAATATAAGAAAGAAAAAGACCCAGAGACACTTCAATATCTTTACAACGTCGTAATTAGAATTGGTAACCAAAACTCTCCAGAAAGACGCGCGAAAGGAACAAGAATTCTAACTGTAGTGCATCACGACACTGTAAGAAGAGATAACATCGATACCCAGCAATACACTCTCAAAGAAACAGATGGCGTTAAAGCTGTGCATGCGGCATGGATACAGGATGATAGCGCACAAGCCGCTGCTGCCATTTTGGATGCAATAGAAGCTCAAAAAGAGTGGAAAAAGAATGGGAAAAGTAGGAATGGAGAATTGGTTTACGTCATAACAGATAGAGAAGAACGTTACTGTTTGGGAATGCGGGGACTTTTGGAATACTGGGATTCCATAGGAGAGTTGGGAAAGTTTGATGCTGTTATCGACGGGGAATCCAACAAACAAGATGTAGCAACAGGTCATAGAGGAAGACACCTCATGACGTTCCAAATGCCTAACACACCTTCAGTTGCTGCAACATATCGACAGTTTTATACGATGCTGCAACATTCTCAAAGAAAAATTTGGAATGACTCACCGGAAGCGCAAGTGGGTCCCACTACTGTTGCTCCACTCTATGGAACATTCTCTAGAGATTCTAGTAGTCACATGGTTGTTGACTGCAGGACTAACACTACCTTCGATGGAAAAAAAACTCTTAAAATTTTGCAAGATTCCCTTACTACCAACAATAGGATAGAGCACAATTTACTTACTGAAGCTGATCTTGCAGCACTAATCATTGACCCTGAAAATAAAACAATTACTGTACGTGCAACTCGCCAACATCCTGCAAGCTTTAATCCGACTAGTGATGCCAGTGTACTCCCCGTTATTGATCGCCTTTTTTCATTACTCACTTCTGAAGAAGCACAACAAATTAATAGGCTAACAATAGGGTCTCCAAGCAGCAATTCCAACTCAACACCCGAAACAGCTTCCATTTCCTTTTCATCCTTGCCCCAAACTCTATCTATTGATGCTCTTCTATCTAGAATAACAAATAAAACCCAACTTGCCTCAAGCTTAGATAGTATAGGAATTGGATCAGAACTGGTTCAAAATGCACTCGGAGGTATCACAATTGAAACTGATCCTCTTTCTGCACGAGAAGCAATCCACACACAAGAAAATCATTGGCTACCAACAGTTGCAGTTCAACATCTCAACGAGAGAGTGAATGCAGTGTTAGGAGGACTAAATGAATCTAGAAAAAACTTTGCCCAATTCATGGGTGATGCGGGAAGGCTGGCTATATATCCAGATATTTGGCGAAAAATTGGTGAAGCAGCTGTGATATTTATTGGGGTTGGTGATCCCAAATGGCTTCATGGTGATGAAAGACTCACACAACAAGATTTGATTTTTGGTAGTATAATGTATCGCGGATTGCCGCTAAAACTTTGGCAAGAAGCAAATAAACACTTAGAACCTACTCAGTCGTCTTAATAACTGAAGCTTTTTCCTCTTCTTTCGGTTTCGCAATCTGATAAATCTTCACCTTCTCATTCTCATACACCAACTCCCCAATCGCATCGAATTTCGCAAAATCTCCCTGTGGGTAGGCTTTTCGTTCGAGGTCGCCGACGATGACGTAACGAACCTCAAGTTGTTGTAGGATTTGCTTTATCTGATCTTTGTCTTGGGATTGGTAAATCTGATCAATCGTGGATGCGCGTTGTCCGATTTCTGGAGCACTGTTGCGCCAGAGGTTTTCGTGGGAAGAGTACCAACCGAGAACGGCAGGTAAACCCGTGAGAGCGGAAATACGGGCAGCTTCTGAGTAAGAACTGCGACCTTCGGAATCTTTGATGGATTCTACAATGTAGGGTGCACCAGTAATTTTCTTATTGATCCATTCTGCGGCGTCCCAGTCTGCTCGTTGAGCATCGCTTTCTGAAAGTTGCATAAACTTGATGCCATCAAGACCACGAATGGGTGCAGGAAAATCACGGAAACGTGCCTGTGTGGCAACTATTGGGTAGGAAAGACTGCCGAGAAAGAGAAGTCCAAACACGACGGCAAAAACGTACTTTCCTGTTTGGGAAGTTTTTACTTTTTCCCAGATATACCATGCAAAAACAGCAGCACCAATACCAAGCAAAATCCAGCCTTGGTAGTAGAATTTAAAGACTGTGTTCATACGCTCACTTGGGGGAGTGAAAAAGTCGTTAATGTAGATCATTTCACTGGCGAGAACCAGTGCAATGCCGGTTAAAGCCATAGCCAGAGTAAAGCCTTTTTCACGCGATGTTGCAGATTTAATCAACACCAAGATGATCAACACTAGCATGAAGGTAAGCTTTACTACAACAAATGACCAATAAACCGCACCAAATAAAGCAGGGGTGAGAAGGAGAAAAAAGAAATCGGTTGCTACAAGATCAAGTATTAGTGTGGAAGAAAGTTTAATGCCTTTTTCTTCCTGGTCTTTCTTGCTTACTTTAACAAGCATGGCTATCAGTGCGATACCAAGCAGGACGTAAAAGAATCCCCAGACGGTAACCATTTCGGAAAGTAATGTGCGACGTCCGATATCGGCTACGTTGAAAATAAATTGGATGATAAACTTCGTATCACCAATTGGTTTGATGGGTTCAAAACTGGCGTAGAACGGTAAATAAAGCACCAAACTTGCAAGAGCGATCGGAGCAATACTTACGAGCCACGAAATCATCGATTCCATTTTATCTTCAAATGATTTCCAGCTGGCGAAGAGGATGCTGAGGGCAATGAGGAAACCAAATACGGGAAGATCCCAGAGATTTGTTGGTCCAAGAGAGCCAAGGATGATACCGGAAAGAATCAAAACAATAACGCCTTCTAACAGGTATGTTGCTGAAAGTTCTGCATTTTCTTTGACAGAAAATGAAAAGTTTCGAGTGAAGAAAGCACTGAGTTTGGTTGAAAAATCGTTGCCGGAAACTTTGAGTTTGGTGGCAGATTTCGTTATCCAACTCAGTGCGACGGCAATGGTCAGTGTTACGGGAATCAGACCTATAACATGGGCATGCATATCACCAAGGATGAAGCTGAAGTAGGGAAATTCGTTGATGGTGATGTAGCCATCTTTCAGAAAACCGCGACCAACAACACGGGAAGCGTTCCAGCCAATGCCTTGCCACCATCCTGCAGCAAGTGTTTCTTTGAAGTTTTTGAGTAACTGAATTACGGTGTCAAAGTTCCCACAGACAAGGACAAATATCGATGCAGCAATGCCAACAATGATCGGTGCTTTGTATTCTTTCAAAAAAGCGAGTGGAGAAAACTTATCTTCTGTAGACTGATTAATTTCCTTTTTGGAAAATAGAGTAATGATGTTGAACCCGATGCCAAAGATGTTGACAAATGCCAGTGCAAAAACGAGCGCAAGACCAAGGTTGTACATCACTTTCATCGGTATGCCGGAAACCACAGCAATGAGCGCCACAAGGTAATGACCAAAATAATAGTAGTTGATAGAACCACCGGCGAACCACGGGTCGTTTGGCGGGAAAAATGAGGAACGTCCGATGGCATTCATGAATGCAAAATCCATAGGCTTTTCAGTGGCGTAGATTGAAGGATTCATGGCGCGGAGAGCGGCAAATGCAAGAAGAACCACAACAAACAGGATCTCAATGAGGGCAGCATAGGTAAGCCATGATTTCCAGTTGATGGTTTCAGGGAAGAGATTTTTTTGACTTCTGGCAAACCAGCCCCAAGCGAGCACGGAAAGAAAAAAGACGGAGAAAACGATGGTGCCCCAAACAAAGGGAAAGAGATGCAGGCTGGCGAGTAACCAGACAATAAATCCGACTACAACCAGTCCAAGCGCTTTACTGAAAGCATAGCCTTTATCGGGTAATCGTGAGAAAAGTGTAAGACTAAATGGTAGCGTTGCGAAGCTAAAAAGCTGCACTATAAACCAAAGCATTAGTACGTAGACCATGGGAACCCAGACTCCTATTTGTTTTGTGTCATAACAGTAGTATAGCGAAAGTGTATCCTTGCGGGTAGATACTCTGTGTCTTTACTCTCCTCCCCTCACTACGTTACGATGATTAGGCAAAAAACCTTTTAAAAAGAGAACTAGGGAGAATATCAATGGCAACAATCAAAAATGGAAATCAGCAACAAACAGTTCCCGACGGCGGCAAGATTGATACAGCATGCGAAGAGCTTGGTGTACCTTTTGGCTGCCACGACGGCATGTGCATGTCTTGTAGAATTGAAATCACCGAGGGAGCAGAAAATCTCAGCGAGCTTAGTGAACAGGAAAACGCACTTGGAATGGATCGCAACAATCGCCTTGCTTGCCAGTGTAAGATCAAGACCGGCAATGTAGTCTTCAAATACTAGAAAATAGTAAACTGTAAATTCTATACTTTAACCAATGTTCAAAACCAAACTACTAGGAGCAGAATAATGCTTTCACCTACCCTTACCGAGGCGTTTACAAAACAAATGAATGTTGAGTTTGCATCGGCGTATCTTTACCTCTCAATGGCTTCATACTTTGAAGCTAGTAATCTCAAGGGGTTTTCCCGATGGATGCAGGTTCAGTCGAAAGAAGAGCTTGAACATGCGATGAAAATATACCACTATCTTGGCGAACGGGGAGCAACGCAGAGACTGCTCACCCTTTCTGAGCCAAAAGCTTCGTGGGATTCTCCATTGACTGTGTTTGTAGATGCTTACAAAAACGAAACAACAAACACAGCAAATCTGAATGCCTTAACAGACTTGGCAATTCAGGAAAAAGATCACGCGGCAACGGTTTTCCTTCATTGGTTTGTGAACGAACAAGTGGAAGAGGAAGCGGTAACTAGCGAGATCGTTGAAAAACTTAAAATGGTGCAGAATGCTCCGGCTGGTCTGTATATTATCGATAGAGAACTTGCTGCGAGACAATAACTGAGAAGATTGAGGGTAATGAGTGATTCTTTGACAGTCCAGTCAGAGAATCCTACACTAGAGAGGTCTTTCTAGCAGCAACGTTATGCTTATTCTTTTGGCTTTCTGTTCACTTTTGTTTTTGCTTTATGCATTGATTCCGTATTTTTTTATCGGAAGCTTTGCAGGCACTTTGCTGTTGTTTGTGTTTCTTGGCTATCGTTATTGGTCATTAAAGCTCAAAACTCCACAGTCTTGGCTTATACTCTTTCCTCCTGTATTGTTCCTTTCCAGTTATTATCTCTTTTACTGGGCTTTGCGAGCGATATTTACTGTACCCGTGTACATTCCTTATTTCGCTTCAATGGTTTTCTTTGGTCTCGGTTGGATGCTTTTCTTTAGTCTTCGTGATTTACGAGGCTACACTGCCTTGCCTCATCATAATAACCGCGTGATTCTCAATAGTATTACTTTGATCACGGGTTATGGTTTTTTTGTTTTCCTGTATCTCTTCCAGGCTGAGATGTGGATGAAGCTTCTTCTGACCTTCTTTATTATGTTTTTGCTTTTTTTCCAGGCAGTTCTTTGGTGGAGTCGAAAGGATGAACGGCTTTCAATATTCCTTTCTCTCTTTGGTGCTTTTGTCCTTACCGAACTTTTCTGGATTATTGGTTTTCTTCCTCAAGACTATTTCATTATCGCCTTGTTATTGCTTTGTTTGCAGCACATGTTGATGGGTATTATTCAGAGCTACTGTAAAGAAGGTCTTTCTCAAAATCTCCTTATGGAATACATTGCGATCCCGATTATTCTGATTGTCGTTATCCTTCTTACAAGCAGATGGATTCCTATAACTCCGCTATAGGCAAACTGTCACGATTCTTTGTAGCTTAATTATTTTGAAAACGATAGAGCTTATCAGAACGCTTGATTTATTCTATGAACCAAACTGCTTCCATTTCTAGAAAACATACCAGTCGTAAAGGCTGCTTTTTGTTGTTTGGCAAGGCTTTGTTCAGCATATTTTTTGGAGCAATTGGAGCAGGAGTACTCATTTCGGCATGGTTAACTGTTCCTCAGTTTTCTGCGGCATCACGGAGTGGTTCTCCTTTTTCATTTTTCTGTGCACCTTCAACGTTTCCAACTGCAATCCAGCAGCAAGTGACGATTGAGGAAGACTCGGCTGTTATTGATACTGTAAAAAAGGCGGCTCCAGGAGTGCTGAGTATTGTAGCGAAACAGGTTAAAACCGATACTCAAGGAAAACCACTTTACAATTTAAGAAAAGGTATTGGAACAGGCTTTGTCATTGATAAAAATGGCATTATTCTGACAAATCGTCACGTTGTAAGTGACAAGGCAAAAATTACTTACATTGTTGTGACAAATGATAATAAAGAATTTGAAATCAAACCCGACCAGATTCACGAAGATTACATCAATGACCTAGCACTTATTACGATTCCATCTTTGAGTTTAGCAAATTTAGAACTTGGAGATTCAACGTCTCTTCAACTTGGTCAGCGAGTTATAGCGATTGGTAATGCGTTAGGCGAGTATCAGAATACGGTGACGGTTGGTGTTATTAGTGGTATTGGTCGTGAACTTGAGGTTGGGGATGGTTTTTTCTCACCACGAGAATCATACGAGCAGATCATTCAGACTGATGCGACTATCAATCCTGGAAATAGTGGTGGCCCTCTGCTTAATTCTAGAGGACAGGTTATCGGCATCAATACAGCAAAATCCAATGAAGGCGAAAGTATTGGCTTTGCTATTCCAATTAATTCTGTGAAAGAACTTCTGGAAAATTTCAAAGCCAATAATGGAAAGATAATTCGTCCATACTTCGGAACATCTACAACGCAAATTACTAAGGAAATCGCATTAGTAAATGATCTGCCTACTGCTGAAGGAGCTTTTGTGGAAAAAGTAGCAGCGAACAGTCCTGCGGCTACTGCTGGTATTGCTGAAGGTGATATTATAGTAAAGGTGAATAACCTGAACGTAACCATAAAAAATAGTCTTGCCCGACTGATCATCACCCTCCATGTTGGTGATACAGCGACAATTACTTTGCTACGAGGCAAAGAAGAGCTTACAAAAGAGGTGGTGTTGACTGCACCAACCGAAGGAGCAATAGAATGACGATTAAGAAAGCACTTATACTTGCAGCAGGTCTTGGAACTCGGCTTCGTCCTGTTACCGAAACGCTGCCAAAATCAATGGTGCCAATTATCAACCGACCAATTATCGAGTACATTGTTGAACTTTGTGCGAGATCGGGGATTGAAGAGGCCGTGATAAATCTGCATTATTTTCCAGACTGTATTAAAGACTATTTTGGACATGAATATAATGGCATGAAAATACAGTACTCCTTTGAAGAGGAATTACTGGAAAATGCCGGAGCGTTGGCAAATGTAGAGGACTTCTTTTCAGGAGAAGAGAATCTATTGGTTATTGCTAGTGATAACATTGCAGACTTTGATCTTCAGGCTATGGCGAAATTTCATGAGGAAAGAAAAGCGCTGGTCACGATTGCGACCACAACAGCAGATGACCCGAGCAAATATGGTGTGGTCGAAACTGCGGATGATGGAAAAATTTTACAATTTCAAGAAAAACCTTCTAAAGAAGATGCTTGCAGCGATCAAGTTGCATCTTGTTGTTATATACTTTCTTCAGAGATTTTTTCTTACCTTCCAAAGGGACAAAAATCCCATTTTGGTAAGGAAATCTTTCCTGTTTTACTACTAGAAAATAAACCTATCTATGCATTTCGCCATGCTGGTTACTGGAATGACGTTGGTAATCCGACAAACTACCGACAATCTGTGCACGATCTGATGGATGCAAAAATGGTTCATCCCCTCGCACCTGTTCGACAAGTGGATTTTGTTTGCGATCCTGAGAGCTCAATTTCTACAACAACACTTGGAAAACACACGACCATTGGACCACACTGCACTGTAACAAACTCGCATATCACCGAATCTCTACTTTTCTCTACCAGTTCAATAGCTAGTTCTCATTTGAATAACTGCATTATTTCAAAAGGCTGTACAATTACGAATTGTACGTTGACAAATGTGGTATTGGGAGAGGATTGTCACTTGGATGGGGTGACGCTGGAGACTGTTGCTCTTTGGCCAAAAGGAACAACAAAAAAAGTACTTTCCTAAAAAAGCTGTTTTCAGTGATTATAAAAGTATGTTTTTTGCTTGGTAGAATGGATTAATGATACCTTATATCATTATTGCTAGCTCAGTTGTTCGGTTGCTTTTTTTTCCTTATACAAAGACAATAGAACAAGAGTTTTTTTTATTTTCAAGCCAAATTTTTCACTACCTAACCACGCTATTTGCACCTCTATGCTTAGAACAAAAAACAAACCTCAGCTTTCAGCCAGTGTTTCAGTCGTAAAAAGAGCTATTCTTTTCGCTCTCTTGGCGACTTTCACACTGACAGGCTGCACGGTAAAAAAATGCAATACTACACCTGTTGCAACACCGACTCCTGTACCTTCAATCTATGATCAATGCGCTGCGAAAAAGTGCAATATTACAGTTTGGTATCCCTTTGGAGATACTAATACCGATGCAATTTACCAATCTCTTGCCAAGCAATACTCCCAGCAGGATAAACATCAAAACATTACGGTCACCACTATAAACAAACAAACGTTTGGTCAGTATTCTTCACAAATTCTTGAGAAACGAGGTTCAAGCGAGGCACCAGACATTTATCTGATACGAAGCGATGGTTTTAACAAGTACGAAAAAGAACGAGCACTACCCCTTTCTAGTCAGCCTGAACCAGCAAATTCGACAAAAAAATCTGCTCTAGATCCTAATGTTCAGCAGTATATTGAAGCATTTCCGCCAGGGTTTAAATACGATCTTGTCGAACAGGCAGCACAAACTACCCCGACAGCACAAGATTCAACTAAAAAAGATATGAAGCTGTATGGAGCACCTCTTTTTTATCAAGGAATGGCTTTATTTATTAATAAAAAAATATTTACAGCTTATAATCTTGCAAACCAAGACTCTCCAATAACTATCCCTACCCGAGATACAGTGCTTTCTTGGAGCGAATTTGGCACCTTAGCAATCAAATTAACACAGACTAAAGACGGATGGCTCAAAGCTCCTATCCCGGGCGCTAGCGAGGTAAAATTAAATATTACACCAGGAAGCATTTTTCGATTTGGAACAGCTTTGGGGACTAGCAAAAACATTCCATACGCAGTAGATATTCTTACGCTGTACATGCAACAATCTGGGATCCCTATTGTGTCGGCTGATAGGACTAAAGCTGCTTTTGATGATGATACGACACTGGACTCAAGTGCGGCAATTTTGAATAGCTTTGTTGGTTACTCAAAACTTTGGGATACAAGTTATGAATCTTCTCTCAAGGCTTTTAAAGATGGTAAGGTCGCAATGATATTTGCTAGAAGTTATAACGTGAAAGAGGTACTTGCTATTCCTGAGCTTGATGTTGACTTCATTCCTATTCCTCAGGTTTCAAAAAAGAAAGAAGAATGGATTACTGACAATTATTATTGGTCATTAACCGTTAATAGTGACACAAAGTACGGAGATATAGCCTGGGATTTTATTAAATTTATTACTGCAAAAGACAATTTGAAGAAATTTTCACTTACGTTTCAGCAGCCAACGACAAGACTCGACCTATTGCAGGAACTACAGCAGGATAAAGAATATGACCGACTTTTTGGTGTTTTTAACCTTCAATTGCCCTACGCAAAAGGCTATTTCAAAGGTAAGCAAGAGCCAAGCGACAAAGTTTTTAGCGATGCAATTGAGTCAGCAAATACAGGCAAAGATAGTGGCGATGGAACATTACAGATTTCTCGTCAAGCTGTTAACCAAGCTGGTGAAGCGTTTACAAGAGTTTTACAAGATAATCCATACAATTAAAAATAAATATTACGTTACGTTGCGGTCGCTTTAATTTCTCAGATTGCGAGTGTACAATGACAACTAAGGAGAAGGTTCTATGGACGTTTCAGCTGCTCAGTCACTGTTTATTGCCTCGATTGTATTGTTTGCGTTTACTTTGATTTTGCTTTTGGCAATTATCGCCCCAATTCTTTTTCAGGTGTTTCTTATTCTCAAGCGATTTAACTCACTTTTGCAAAAGTTTGAACAAGCCTCTGAAGCTACTATAAAAAAAGCTGAGGAAGCGCTAAGTTTTGTAGTAAATCAGCAGTTTGCCAAAGCGGTTATACGTTTTTTTTCTGCTCGTCGAAAACAATCTAAACAGCAATCTCAAGGAGAGTAACTATGACTCATAAAAAAGGTTTTGGCCCTGGGCTTATTTTTGGTGCACTTTTAGGCGGTGTTCTTGGTATCCTCTACGCTCCAAAAGCTGGAAAAGAAATTCGTAAAGACTTGAAAGTGAAGGGGAAGCAACTGGCTGATGAGCTTGAACAAAATTGGGAAGAACGTCAACAAGTGATCTCTGACAACTACGAAGATGTGCAGAAGTTGGTAAAAGAAGGCAAGGAAAAGGTATCTCAAGAAATACTCAAGGGTAAGGAAGTTATTAGTTCTAGCATTAAGCAGAGTAAAAAAACTGCTAAAGAGATAAAAGATAAAGCGACAACAACAGCAACATCAATAAAAGAAAAAGCAGTTAAAACTAAGAAAGAGATTGAAGATAGACTTGCTAGAAATGCTGGAGCTGATGTATAAAATTTCCTTTTCTAGCTTTTATTACTACAATCACCTCAACAATCACTAGACTTTAAGCAGCAAAAATCAATTTGTTTCGTTTTTTCCACACTAAGCCTTACCCGTTCTCCATTCTCATCTAATAACTGCCTTGAATGTCTATTTTTAGCGATATTTACCAATAATTCTGGGTAAATCTGACACTAACTTTTCCATCGATTCACCGAGTGCAATAATCCCATTTGGTTACTAATATCTATAACTAGCTGAGCGTGAAGAACTATTATTATTCTCCAGTTCTGATGTTCCTGCCTCCTGCCGAAATTACGACATATTAAAAAAGACTTAAAGATGCCGTATCATGGCTTCTTTAAGTCTTTTTTTACTACAGAAGGAAGTGTAAAAACTATGGAGCAGGTATTGCAATAGGTCCCTGTACAGTGGAAATAATTTGAGGACAAACATTATCACCAAAGTATACAGCGCGGAAATAATAGCTGGTTAAAGGGTATCCAACTGAGAAATTGTAAGGGTTGTTATATGTACCATCAGCGGCAGTTGTAAATGAAGAAAGAGTATAGAAAACATCACTTCCGTCAGTATTGTATTGAATTGAAAGAGCTCGCCTCAGTGGTGTAGGCGTAGGAATTGGCGCCGCTGAGCCATTTACCGTAATATTTCCAGTAAAAGCTCCTGAGTATCCTACAAATACAGGACTTTGAAGAGTTACTGATGATGGACATCCTGCTGGAACTACTGGGATTGTTGTCGCCGTCATAGTAAGGGTAATCGTTGCAGTCGCTGTAATAGTTGCTGTATTAGAAGCTGTGCTTGTAGCTGTGTTTGTAGAAGTAGTAGTCGCTGTGTTTGTAGAAGTAGCTGTGTTTGTTATTGTCATAGTATTTGTTGGCGTCGCGGTATTTGTTGGTGTAGAGGTACTTGTCGCAGTATTCGTTGGGGTACGAGTTAGCGTAGCTGTGGCTGTATTTGTTAGCGTTACAGTGTTTGTAAAGGTGCGTGTATTCGTTGGCGTCGCTGTATTTGTACGAGTTAAAGTATTTGTTGGGGTTGCAGTATTCGTACGAGTAAACGTGCTTGTAGCAGTATTCGTTGGAGTACGAGTCAATGTTGCCGTTGCCGTGTTTGTCAGTGTGCGTGTATTCGTTGGCGTCGCTGTATTTGTACGGGTTAAAGTATTTGTTGGGGTTGCAGTATTCGTACGAGTAAACGTGCTTGTAGCAG
>JBAXVQ010000034.1:0-19648 GCA_037128935.1 bacterium
GAACTAATGTTTCGATGTATCTCTATTTTCTTCGCCATGAACGAGCGTTGCCTCCGGCGTATGAAGGCGCAGGAACGGTTATCGGCTTGATCAGTGGAATTTTTGGGGTTGGGTGTTCTTCTTGTGGAACGTTGTTTGTGGAGTCTTTCCTTGTTGCAACGGGGACAAGTGGGCTGTTAAATTTTCTGCCGATGCATGGGGAAGAGTTTAGCTTGCTGAGTGTTATTTTACTTGTACTGTCTATTTCTTGGGTTGGGAGAAGTATTGTCGAAGGAAAGAATTGTGCTTTGAATCGAAACAATGTTGCCCTGTAGCACAGACAGAGAGTTGTTGGTATATCGCAAACAATTCCGCTCAAATCTAGTATAATAACTAGTACTAACTGAGCTTTTACCATGGAACAGGAACTTCCCGAGTCCGAATTCTCCGTAGCAATGACACCTGAGGCATCATCCACTGTTGAAGGGGAGACACTAATCCCAACACCAATCGACAAGCATTCTCGTCTCCTGCCCGAGGGACAAAAATCTGACTTTAAAAAAATACTATTCTTTGGATGCTGCTCTTGCTTGGTACTGTATCTTTTTACAACCTTTGCTCTTTGGGCTTTTTTTTCGAAAGTAAAAACATCTTCTGGTGACTTTTTTCCAGTTACTACACCATCAGAGAGAGCACTCAATGAAACACCTTCGACACTTTTTAAACAACCGCCTGGAACCAGCACATTAGGAAAGCGCCTTGAGGATAATCTTCAACCAGTGACTTCTCATGACCACATTATAGGTAGCTTGAATGCTAAAATAACTGTGGTAGTATTCAGCGATATTCAATGTCCATACTGCAAATCTTTCCACCCTGTCATTCGACAACTGACTGATCAATATAAGGATGGTACTGACGTTGCTGTTGTGTTTCGCCATTTCCCCATAGATGCACTGCATCCGAATGCTCGAAAAGCGGCTATTGCAACTGAGTGCGTCAGTTCATTGGGTAGTGAAAATAAATTCTGGGACTATCTTGGTGAACTGATGGTGTCACAAGATCTTTCGGGTGAGTTTCTGACTAGTGCTGCTGTGAAGTTTGGTATCGATAAAGGAAAGTTTTCTTCTTGTCTCACTGCAAGTGCGCCAGCGAAACTGGTAGAGGCTAATGTGCAAGATGGAACGACATCAGGTGTACGAGGCACGCCAAGTTCGATCATCATCTGGCCGAATGGGAGTAAAACGTTGATGGCTGGCGGACAGCCTTTTAGTACTTTTAAAAACATGCTTGAGGAGCAGTTGAAATAGGAAATGATACCTTGCTCGGCAGCATCTCTTTTCTAGGTACGCTGTTGGTTGTACACTTAGGGTATAATCGTGCAAAAGCCTTTCAATTGATCACTTAGTATATGAGGGACATTTGTCCATGGATGTACGCAGAAAAAAACACCTTTTCCTCTTTTACTTCAGTATTTTCTCTATTTTTCTCTTTTGTATAAGAATAACACCAGCAAATGCTGAGACAGATTTTATCACAAAGCGCGGGGTGGACTTAGCAACAGGCTACAAAGCCAAATGGATAAGCCAGTCGCAATCTGGGTCAACTGATCAGTTTTTTCGGGCAATTCCTGGTGGAGTTATCGAATTTGAGGCAGTGTTTGAAAATGTAGGTGAAAAGGTTTGGTATAATGCCGATGCCAAGCAGATTACTTTTGCTATTTATAAAGATCCGAAAGTGACCTCAGCTCCTAAAGCTCTTGGTTACGATAATTCTCAGGATACACTTAATTTTGGAAAGAGTTATTTCCGCCACCCTGAATGGGTGACAGAGTATCGAGTTGGAACGTTGGTAGAACCCATAGTGAAGCCCGGTGAACGGGGAACGATCAAGATGAAGTTTAAGATTCCTGATGATGCAACGGCTGGTTCGTATCGAGAAGATATTTCAATGGCAGCAGGGCCGTACTGGATTGAGAACACAGCGAACGGCGATCCGTTTGGGATTGCACATATCTGGATTGGCATAACAGTGCTGAACAACACGCCAGAAGCTGTTACAAAGATAGGAAAGTTATACTGGGTAAATTATGGTTTGCAGGATCAGAACGGTAAACGATTGGATATTAAAACTGATTATGGCATGGTTGGAGGGGTGAGTGATGTTTCTTTCAATAAACAGTATCTTCTGATTGAAGGGTTGAGAAAACCAGCTGGGTTTGATGTTGTTTCGGATGGAATGTATGTGTACGACGTTGATACAGGGGAAACGAGAAAGATTCGAGAACTGAGTGGTGTAGGAAAAACAATTGTGGATGGAAAATTTGCGAGAACGACCGACACACTGGCCGTGGTCACAACAACTGATGAGTTGTTGTTGATTGATTACCCGACAAAACAGGTAAAGAAGAGTATTTCTCTCGCAAAATATAACGATAACGTAGGTGGTAAAGTGGTTTGGAACAGCAATGATACTCGTCTTGCGGTTAACCACACACAATGGTTGCCTGATAATTCACATCGTGAAACGTGGTTACTGGTTACACCAGATAGCAATGCGATTGAAGAACTTTCCTATACAACACCGCTGGCGACTGTGTTTGCTGAAGTGAGTGTGCCAACGATTGATGATAGTGGAGCTATTGGGCAATACCCAGTTCCTGATCACCGCTTTCGCTCTCTCGAAGATTTCTTGGGGAAAGATTATAGTCAGACTTCGCTACGATTGCCTTTTGCGAATGGGAAAATCTACAAGTGTACTCAAGGCTACGATTGGACAATTTATAACCATCCACCAGTGAATGGCGTTCTGCAGGCAAGTCATCATGGGTATCAAATCGATTTTGCGATGCCAGCTGGGGATAGTGTAGTAGCTGCTGCAGGAGGAGTGATCGAGAAAACTGGGTCAAACCCGCTTTCCTATGGTAATTATGTGGTTGTCCGTCATACTGTTGAAAACAAAACGTTTAAAACGTATTACTTTCACCTCAGTTCTGTCAGTGATTCTTTGAAGCAGGAAATGACACCAGTGAGAATTGGGCAGGAGATTGCGAAATCAGGTAACACAGGCAACTCGACAGGGGCACATCTGCACTTTGAAATGACTGACCGCGATCGATTTGAAAAAATTCGAGCAATCCGGACTGCGGGCATTCAACATGTTGGAAATGAGGCCTTGAGCCCAATTGCTTACTTCTGGACAGAGCGTGCATCCTACGAAGCCGTTGGCAGCTCAACGTCAACAACGCCAACTCCTTCGGCAAGATTTTCAGTCGGACAAACAGTAACTTCCTTGGTTATCGATCCACCAGAAGGTTTAAATATCCGGTCTGCTGCCGGGTTAAGTGCTGCGCCAACCGGTAAACGCGCTGTGAAGGGTGAAAAGGGTGTGGTTGTTGCTGGACCGGTGTCGGTTGATGGGATGAATTGGTACAAGATTGATTGGGTAAATGCGGCTCTTCCCACGGGGTGGTCTGCTGACAATGTTGGTGGGGTGAATACGTTGGAATAGGAATGTGATTATTCTTGGGGATTATCGGCGCAATGACTCATCATGTCTGGTGCTGATTATTCTTATAGGTACATCCTTATTTGCCTTTGCAATATCATCTGGTGTTAACGTGATATCGGGTGGATACAGCCTATGCAAGCCTGCTGTGCGCTTGGCTATGAATTCATCATTCTCAATAATAAGTTGAGCAATTTCACCAACATCTATTCCTTCTTTGTTCAACCCTATCAGCAGTTTCAGCCTACCTTCAAAATTTGCATGATCTTCTATACTAAGCTGTGGCATTTCAATGGGTTGTAAATCGCCCATTTCCACTTTTCCAGTTTTAACATCGTATCCCACAGTACTGGCTCTATAGATTGTAAGTTCTGAAGAATTTTTTGGTTCTAGGGCATATGCTTGTACATTGTCATTTCTACTCATGACAAACACTAAGAAGTTTCTAGGAGACGATCCTGCGAGACGTAACCCTAACAGGCATAATCCATATCCTTCTTTAGCTTGCTCGTCATAATATTTACTGAGGAGTAAAGATTTCCAAGGTTCTCCCTGTTCTTGTCTCTCTGTATTTAGTTTTGAGAGAGCTGCTAGAAAAGTCGTATAAACTTGCTCCCTAATTGGGGGAGCAATATTCCTTGATTTTACATTTGCGACGGGTCATGCTCGCTTTCCCACTAATAATTGTTTTTTTATACCAAAAATACTCTTCCATGTCAACCCCGACGGTGCGTGTAACGACATTAGTAAAGTTGTATTTAGAAAAATTCCTCCCCGTGTCATTCTGAGGCTTATGCGAAGAATCTCTTCGTAGCGGGGTGGGGTTGTAGTTTGCCCAAAAGATGTTCGAAGAGATCCTTCGACTCCGAAGACTTCGCTCAGGATGACACCTTTGGAGGATGCTTTTAGCGCGGAGTACGCCTTTGCCCTGTCATGCTGATTTTAAACTTCTCGACCATCAAAAACCATTAATTTAGGTACTATATTTCTCTTTACTCCCCTCCTCTTTTCTGATGTACTTACTCGGCAAGAAATTTTTTATTATGCCTTCAAAACGAGTTTCAATCTATCCGATCGTGCTAACGGTGTTTATCCAGATGATGGGTAACAGCATGGTGACGCCTATTTTTGCTGTGTTAATTATTAGCGCATCGGGTGTATTCTACCCATTGTACGATCAGGCGCAGAGAAATATTCTGTATGGGGTTTTGCTGACGATGTATCCGCTGGCGCAGTTTTTTGGGGCACCGGTGATTGGGGCGCTGTCTGATCGGTTTGGGAGAAAGAAGCTGATCATGGTTTCGATTTTTGGCACGCTGGTAAGTTATGTCATCATCGCTATTGGTATTGCGACGGTCAATATTGGACTGATTCTTGTTGGCAAGCTGGTTGATGGGTTTACTGGTGGGGATATTGCGGTGGTGAATTCTGCGGTGGCGGATATCAGTGATGCCGCTTCCAAGCCAAAAAACTTTGGGGCGGTAGGGATGGGGATTGGGTTTGGGCTGATTGTGGGGCCTTTTCTTGGTGGGATACTTTCTAATCCTGCCATTCTGCCGTGGTTTACTGCACTTACGCCATTTTACCTAGGCATGGCGTTGGTGTCGGTGAACCTTCTTTGGCTTACTTTTCGGTTTCCAGAAACTTCAAAAGAAAAGAAACGCACGCCAGTTACTTGGAAAACTGGCTTCAGAAACTTGAAAAAAGCGTTCTCCAAGGAAACTACGAGAAGTATTTTCGCAATCACCTTTCTCTGGTGGTTTGGGTTTAATTTCTTTTTGCAGTTTATGCATTCATTTTTGATTCAGAAATTTGGATTTGATCAGTTGTTGATTGGGGTTACGTTTGGTTACATTGGGATCTGGGTTGCTTCGACGCAGGGTTTTTTCATCCGCCCTGCCCTGCGGTTTGTTCAACCGCGCAAGCTGATGAGAATTTCCCTTCTGACGCTTTCGCTTGGGCTGGGGGGATTGTTGTTGATGGTGAATCCGTGGTTTCTACTGATTGTTGCGCCGTGTATTGCGATAAGTAATGGCCTAACCATGCCGATGATGACCACGATGGTTTCAAATTCGGTTGGGCGTGAAGAACAAGGGGAAATATTGGGGATCAACCAGTCAGTACTGGCTGTTGCGCAGATGCTGCCACCGCTATTGGCAGGTGTAGTGGCGACGGTGAATGTGAATGCACCGATTGCGCTGGCGAGTGCAGTGGTTTTTTGCGCGTGGATGCTTTATATGAGACACACGAGAAGTATTTCCCCAACAATTGTGCACGTTTAGTGCCTGTTGTCCGCCCACGGACAACGGCAGGCGGGGCTGGCTGCAAGAGCGTTGTTCGTAGGCGGACAACTACCACTGGGGACGGTGTTCTTCTTTTTGTTTTTACAATTCTCTACAATACTTGCACTAGCCTTCAGGGACATTACATGACAACAAAACTCTTGGGTATTCACCATGTGACTGCAATTACTTCCGACTCTCAAAAAAATGTTGATTTTTACGTTGGAGTGCTGGGGTTACGATTGGTGAAAAAGACAGTGAATTTTGATGAGCCGGAGTCTTACCATCTCTACTATGGAGATTTGTCCGGCACACCCGGGACGATTCTTACTTTTTTTCCGTGGGCATCGATTGCGCCTCAAGGGTTTCGAGGAACAGGACAGGTTGCGACGGTAGCGTTTTCTTTGCCGAGGCAATCGTTGAGGTTTTGGGTGACTAGGTTAAAAACGCATGGCATTTCTTTTACCGGACCAATCGTACGATTTGAAGAGGATGTGATCAGTTTTGAAGATCCTGATGGAATGAGGTTGGAACTAGTGTTTCACCAGCAGGAACAGAGGCAAGCTTGGAAAAGTCCCTCGGTTCTGCCGGCACATGCGATACGAGGTATTTTTGGTGTTCGGATGATGATTGAGGGCTACGAGGAAAGTGCGCAGTTGCTGACGAAGACACTTGGTTTTCAGTTGTGTGGTGAGCAGGATGGCCTTTTCCGGTTTAATCTTGGTGAGGAGAAACCAGGGATGGTGCTGGATGTTGAGTGTAAGCCAGATGCACCCAAAGGTCGCATGGGGATTGGCACCGTGCACCACGTTGCATGGCGGATTGGGAGTGAGGAACAGTTGCAGATAAGGAAGAATGAACTTTCCAAGCTGCACATCAATGCTACCCCCATCGTTGATCGGAAGTACTACCGTTCTCTATATTTTCGGGAACCCGGAAATGTGTTGTTTGAGATGGCAACTGATGCGCCGGGCTTTCTAGTCGATGAGCCGTTGGAAAGTCTAGGGAGTAACCTATGCTTACCGAAGTGGTTGGAGGGGCAGCGTGGGTATTTGGAAAGGTCGTTACCGGTTATTGCTCAACCATCATAAATGCTTCTACAATACATACTAGCAATCGGAGAACTGCATGAAAGATAAGAAACGCTTTTGTGTTATGGTTATCGGTCCGGTGATCATAGTGCTGCTTGCGCTGGCATATATTTTGATCCCGGGGAAAGCAAGGGCTCCACTGATTGATCCTGTGCCAACAGTGACGATAATACAACAGTAACCGCTAACAACTTTCTTTATAGACCGTTAGTGTTGATGCATTCTTCTTTTTTCTAGGATACGGTATGAGTATTGAAATTCCTTTGCCAAGAGGTCGGCTCGATTTCCCACAAAGACCCAAGATAATTTCCGAAAACCTGGTCGCAAGACTTTCGGTTTTCCCCTCTTATCTATACAGCTCGTTACAGAGAGCGGGAAGAAACTTCTGGTCAAAGTGCTTTGCACTTACTACTATTGCAACTCTTCTCGGTGCCTGCGGCGCTCCACTGACCGAGCAGCAATCGCCAACTCCTACCCCATCATCACTTGAAACTTCCACGCCGGATCTTATCAAGCGCTTACCTGAGGATCAGCGTATTCTAATGAACCACGTCCTACAGATTGATTCAACGGCTAAAATACTTAGAGTTGGTGAAGGAACAAGGGATTGCTTCCAAGGCGCGCTGGAGTTGGCGGGAATGGATAAAAAATACCCAAAACTGTTTAACAACGATGAAGAGAGAATGAAATTATTTATAAATAAAGACAATTTCACCCCACTTGATAAGGGAAATTTGCCAACTTCAGGGTTACTCGAAAAACGTGATTTTCAAAAAGGCGATGTAGTTATTCTGATTGATACCACGGCAGGAATTCCAGTACATGCGTTTACTGTTTTGGATGTTACTTCTGACCACTCAATCAGCAGAATTCAGCATGTACTTGCAAAAGGATCTCCTGAGGTTATATCCACCGTTGCTGTTGCATTAAGTCTGTATCCATCAGCTGATATTGCCTTCAGAGCACGTCCTACAAAATCTATCAGCAGTAGAACTAAATCGTCTCATGCTCAAAGCAGTTCGTCTCGTCGTGCAACGGCGAGACGTTTAACTGAACTCTCACAGGGAATATGTCTTTAATACCTACCAAACCTGCCTTGACCTCTATCTATTATGCAGTTAAGCTAGAGAAACTTTAAAAACAAACGGAGTTTAATATGACCGCTTCAATCAACGAAAGTCTCCAATGGAGATATGCTACAAAGCAGTTCGACCCAACGAAAAAAGTTTCCCCAGAAGATCTGAATGATCTGCTCGAGTCGCTTCGCCTGACACCTTCTTCTTTTGGCATCCAGGCATGGAAATTTGTTGTGGTGACCAACCCTGATCTTCGCGCTCGTCTTCGGGAAAACTCATGGGGACAGCCACAAGTAACTGATGCTTCACATCTGATTGTACTTTGTGCTCATAAAACAATTGATGAGAAGACGATCCGTCATTATGTCGAATCTATCGCTGAACAGCGCGGAGTAGCTATTGATACGCTCAAAGAATACGAAGATCGTATGAATGGCTTTGTAAAAGCACTTTCTCCTGAGGCACTCTCTTCATGGCTTCAGAAACAGCTCTACATCGCTCTTGGAATCCTCCACGCAGCCTGCGCAGCCAAGAAAATTGACTCCTGTCCGATGGAAGGCTTCGATAAGGCCAAAGTTGACGAAATCCTCGAGCTCGATAAACTCAACCTTCAATCAGTTGTGCTCTGCCCAATCGGCTATCGCTCTTCAGAAGATATTTTTGCTTCTATGAAAAAAGTGCGCTTTGCTTTGGATGAGCTGGTTGTTACTAAGGCTTAACCAAGCTGGTTCATCGGAATACAAAAGACCTCCAAATGATTTGGAGGTCTTTTTTTATAATGACAGTTTTTAAGTTGCTATAACTGTGTCATCCTGAGCGAAGTCCCCAGAGTCGAAGGATCTCTTCGAACATCTTTGAGGTAACAGAAGTCCCACCCTGTTACGAAGAGATCCTTCGCAAAAGCCTCAGGATGACACAAAAAAATTACAGCGGATTGATCGAGTTGATGATCTGGTCGAATACTGGCATATAGCCATCAAATCGTGGTTCTTCAGCAGTGGCGACGAAGAGGAAAAGACGATCGTCTTTGAAGAGGACTACTTGTTTGTCTTTCATTGGTTTCTGATTGAGTGTGTAGGTTCCAATGACGAAATAGGCATTGAGGTTGTTGACGGTCAGAGGACCTTCTTCTGTAACTGCATAGTCCGAGTAGGCTTTTAGAGAGCTTTTCTTAAAGGCTTCAGCTGCATCTTTTACAGTGAGATCTTTTAGGATTTTGCCGATGTTCAGTGTGACACTTTCAAGCATCGGGTCGTTTTTATCGTCAGGACGGGAAAAAAGTTGTATTTTGTTAGTCTTTCCATCTCCATCGTTTATCGACCAGCGTTTTGGGTATTTGAGAGCGACTTTCTGGCCTTCGTTGGCATAGTCGGCAAGTTCGGTGTAGTCGGCTGGTGAGGAGTAGTTACTGGCTCCATCGATGGGAGTGATAAATGTCAATGAGGCGAGCATTGTTTTGTAGATCTGAGTGAGTGTATCTTCGTTGCCTTCTTCGCTGGTGTAGGTGACCTGATAGAGGTCAAAATTGAATAGAAATATGGTTTTGGTGGCGAAGATCTTCTTGGAATCAAGCGTTATTGTGTAAGAAAACTGCTCGGCTGGAAGTTGGTTGATCGTAGTTGAGCTTTCTTTGGTGATCGCAAAATCTTTTGATTGCTTCTGAAAACTAGTGATTACTTGTTGTTTGAGTGCTGAAAGTTCGGTGCTTTTGGCTAGTGGAGAAATATCCATGCGAATGGTGAAACCGTCATTGTAGTCAGCAGGAGTGTTGGGAAGTGGGGAAATAATGCGAAGCTGGTTGGTCTTTTCGTCTTCAGTTGGTTTCCAGGATTCCGGGTAATCAACGCGAATGTTGAGTTTTGGGCTTTGGAACGTGAGGTATTTGCCGGTTTCGTTGAATTTCGAGGTAGTCGTGCAGCTCGTGAGCAATGCTGCAACAGCAATGAGGGAGAGTGTTTTCTTGAGATGCATTGTGAACCTTTCTTATTATCTGCCTTAGTATACGGGTTCTGATAAGAAATCTGAAGACTTTGCTTGGAGTGACTGGAAAAAGTGGAGACATTGGAGGATTATGAACGTAACAACTACTGGAGAGTGCTATGGGGTTTATAGAAAAATTGCTACAAAAAAAGAGCGTCCAAGTATCGATCAGTGTTTTTATTTGCCTGCTGGCAGGCGGTATTGGGTCGGTGTTTACTACACCTTCGATCCCGACTTGGTATGCTGGATTGCAAAAGCCTTGGTTCAATCCACCAAATTGGATTTTTGGTCCGGTGTGGACGGTGCTGTATGTGCTGATGGGAATCGCAGCCTACCTAATCTGGCAAAAAGGATGGAAAAAGGCTGAGGTGCAAGTTGCACTGGCGGTTTTTGGTCTGCAGTTGGTGTTAAATACGGTGTGGTCGATTGTGTTTTTCGGCGTGCATTCGCTGGGGGGAGCGTTTATTTTTGTGGTTATGCTATGGCTCTCGATTCTTGCGAGTATCATCTTGTTCTGGCGTCAGGTGAAAATCGCTGCCATCATCTTGCTACCGTATATTGCTTGGGTGAGCTTTGCGGGGTTTTTGAATTGGGTGGTGTGGGGGTTGAATGGGTAGAGTGTTATTGTGGTAATTGCCTCAAGTGTAATCCCTGAATTATTTGAGCAGCAATTTTTAGTTTCCCTGGAAAATTTCCTTGATTTCGCTGAGCAAATGGTGTGTTCCAGTTAATTCCTTGTTGAGTCATCAGAGCTATGAAATATGAAATACTATTTAGGTATGTATCTGGGCTATCACGCAAATCAAATATGTGTAAGCCTCTGTCAGTTCTCTCACGGACAAATAGAAATGTATGCCCTTTTCTTTGAGCACTAAGAGTAAGATCAACCCCGCTACAGCCTAGTTGGCTAGCTAGTTCTGGTCTGAAACCGAACTTCAATGTAACTTTCCGACTGCCTAGTAGAGGCTCAATTCCAACAACATGAATAGGACTGCCTGTCCTATCAACAGCTAATAGTCCTTTTTCAATTATTAGCTCTCCGGATGCATCCATTAATGCTTGAATTTCTTGACTAACTATATATTCAGAACCTTCCATTTGTCTTCTTCTTAAATCCACGTATTACCCCTGTTTTAATGCATTAACGTACTACTAACCTCAATAAATGTCAATACTCCCTCACCTTTTCGCTTGAATTCTATAGCTAGTAAGGGTATGATTGCTTCTTATTTTCATATTGAGAAAAAAAATTGCTTTTTAATGTCTAGAACCTCCCAACTTGAACAAATCTCTCGAATTGCAAAGACTGCTGGGGACTTCTTTCCAAAAGTATCTGCTCAGGTTTCCGATGCTCTTTTCAAACGCACCGCGTTGATGGAAATGAATGCTAGGCAAGCACTGCAGGATAGGGGTTTTCCAGCAAATTTTCTTCCGAACTTTGTAAAACCTGCAACTCTTTTGGCCTTTACTATTGGGTTTGGGTGTTCATCTCTCTTTGATTCGGTAGATAGCACTGTCTCCCGATTCAAAGAAATTAATTCAAATGAATCAGCTGATGCAGTTAAAACCCAACTGCAACAGACACTAGCAGGAGAACTGGGGTGGAAATACTCAGGATTTTTGCGGGTAGTTCGTCTTGCAGCCTGCACTATTACGTCTGCAGTGTTATGGGGCAAGGATCAACCAGCATTTAAGCAACTGTTGGCTGCGGGGATCCCTAATCCATCAACTGCAAATGCTATTGATTTTGGTGTTGATGTCTTATCAGGACTTTCACTCGGTATTCTTGTTGCTAGAATACCGAGGTCAGGAAAATAGCGAGCGCAAACTATCGCTAAACGACTGTATGAGGAGAGAATTATTTCTTCTCAAAACCTTTTAGCGGTTGCTCAAACGATTCAAAAAGAGTCATTTGATCACTCGAACGCTCACCGGCGTTCAGGAACTAATGGAGTTATTTCTGCTGATGCTGATGCGTTTTATCAGTATGTTTTAGAGGGAGTTAAATCCGACAATTGGAAGCAAAAAAATTAGTAACCTTGTACAGTTGTTATAAGCATAAAAAAAGGCAGCGCAAGAGCGCTGCCTTTTTTTGAAAATACGGCTTACTGAAGCGAGAACCAGTCTACATCAGCAATGCTGTTTTTATAGTTGTTTGGGCTTTCGAAGGTGAGTCGGAGCTTGTAGATTCCGACTGGGATGGTTAGTTTTCCTGCTGCGGAGAAAGTTCTCCAGCCCCAGGATGGCAAAGCTGTGGTAAGTTCTGTTTGTTGGATTCGGTTCTTTATTTTCACCTGATTTCCTTGAGTATCCAAGAGATCAAAATGGAGTTTTGCACCTTTGTGCTTGGATGCAAGTTTTACGACTATGCCGTACTCACGTTGCTCCTTGGATTCGATGGTGTACTGTAACCATTCTTTGTTGAAGGTTGAAGTGACAGCGTATCGTTTGGGATCTGCACTAGGGAGTAGCTCGGTCAAATCAACACCTGTGTTTGGGCGATAGTTAGCATTTCCTTTGTTTGTTTCTTCGTTGTCATTGTAAGCAATATTGGCAGCTTGAATACCCCATCGTGGATCTACGGTATCAAAATTTTCTGCTTCAATGCTTGCTGGAAGTTGTGCTGGTGTGCCGGTGAACGGGAGACTGGTGAATGCAGTGTCATACTGGAAGTAGCCGTTGCAATGGAGCCATTCAGATTTGAAGTAGCCAGGAGTGCAGTTTTCGCCTTTTGTCCAGGTGCCGGTGGAGTAAGTTTCGTTGGCTTCGGACTGGAAGGTATATTGACGACCGTCTTGTGCAACAACAATTTTGTCCACGAAAAGGTCTCGTCCTTCACCACGGTCGTTGGCGAATCGAACTTTGAGACGCCCACTGATGTGCCCTGCGCTATCAACCAATGAGTTTGGTGAGTCGTAAATGAATTGCTGAGTTGTACGGTTGCGCCAGTTGCCTTTGACATCTTTGTACGTTGCGACAACTTGATCGTCAACTAGTAAATCCATGATTGGAGCTGCTTTGTAGTCAGCTTTTCCGGCTGCGTAGATAGTTACCTTACTTCTTCCCGGAGTTGCTGCAGTAGCGATTGTAGTGCTGGTTGCAGGAATACCAGTCTTAGTGTTAGTTGGCGGGACGGGCGTGTTGGTAAACGTGCTCGTCGCTGGAACTCTGGTGTTGGTGAAACTTGGCGTAAATGTGAACGTGTTCGTGTTGGTCGGGGGGACGGGCGTGTTGGTAAACGTGTTCGTCGCTGGAACTCTGGTGTTGGTGTAACTTGGGGTGAATGTGAATGTGTTCGTGTTTGTCGGAGGGACTGGAGTGTTAGTAAACGTGTTCGTCGCTGGAACTGTGGTGTCGGTGAAACTTGGCGTGAATGTGAATGTGTTTGTGTTTGTCGGAGGGACTGGAGTGTTAGTAAACGTGTTCGTTGCTGGAACTGTGGTATCGGTGAAACTTGGCGTGAATGTAAATGTGTTCGTGTTTGTCGGTGGGACGGGCGTGTTGGTTTTGGTTGCTGTAGGAGGAACTGGGGTGTTCGTTTTGGTTAGTGTAGGAGGAACTGCAGTATTGGTTCTTGTAACTGTGGTTGTTGAGGTGGCAGTTGTTGTCACGGTGCTGGTGGCTGTTGGCGTTGTGCTGCCTACATTTCCATCCAGCACAATGATGTTGGCGGTGTATGGTGCGAACGTGTAGGAGAAGGATGTGCCACTGGCGGTGATTGTTGTTGGTTGAATTTGTGCGAGTGATCCGGCAACGTTTGAGCCGTCAATTTTGATGCCGTTGATGGTTGTGGAGGCATTTTGTGTGGCACTGTTGGCTGAGGTGTCAGTTGGATTGGTGCTGCTGAGTTTATAGAGCTTTCCACCGGTTGCGTTGAAACCACCGAGTGCTACTGGGGCAGTGATGCTGCTAGCAGAAAGGTTGACCACCATCAGCTTGAGTTTTCCTGGATCACGGCTATCTGTAGAAGCGTAGATGGAAATGCGATCGGGGTCGTTAGTAGTTGCTTCTACGAGGTTGTTTCCGAAGTATTTGGCGTACATTAACAGGGTGGAATATGTTGGGCGGGCGTAGAGTTTGGTTGGAGATGTTTCATTATCAGCGTAGAGCAGACTGTAGTCTTCCCCTGCGGAAGCATACCCCATGTATACATTTACAAAATCAACGCCGTTGTATGCAAGGTTTGGTAAGACATCGGCAAGGAAAAGTGCCCCGATGTGATTTCCATTCTGTGGCCCACTTGTTTGACAGGCGTCGACATTCAGCTCGGTTACGCCTTGTTCTACTGATGGGTAGTTTTTTAGTACTTCTGAAGTTATCCGGCTGGGGAGTTCTTTTGCCCAGATGCGACTGTACGCATTTCTCCAGCTGCGGGGATCCAACACACTTCCGTCGCTGTTATACCATGCGTACCGTGTAATATCGGCTACTGCACTGGAGTTGCACTGCTCGTACCAGTGGTATGTCAAGGCGCTAAGCTCACGTCCAGCTGCTCTTGCTGCTGCGGGTGGCTGGGTTATGAAATCGCTCAAAACGGGATTGGCATCATTTTGAAGGACTGTGTAGGCGGCTGCGGCACCGATGATTTTGATGGTTGGGTCAACTGCAAGCATAGCTTTCTGATAAGCCTGAAAGCGTTTTGCGTATTCTGTTGCATCCACACCCTTTCCACTATCAAGATCGAGTTCGTTTCCCAATTCCCAATATTTGAAATTCCATCCCTTTTCCACGTTTGTGTATCGAACCATGTCTGCCCACATGGCAGGGTTGTTATCACCGATATTCACTTCGATCATGACATCTGCGTTGGACTGAGTAGCGAAGGTTGCCAAACTCTGTAACTCGTCTGTTCCGTAGTTGGAATAATACGTGCTCGGATCGCCCGGATAAGTCCACGCCATGTCAGCAGATCTCTGGGTAGTTCGGTCAAAACCTACATAATTTGACTTCAACCCACCTGCGTAACGAACTATGCTGCCATTCAGCTGCCCAATGGCAGATGACAATCCTGGAACAGCGCCGATAAATGGCTTTTTGCTCCAACCACCAGAATTTGAGTTGTAATTAAAATTCCAGTTGCCATATCCCTGCCCCAACATACGGTTGGTGAATGGTGCGATGCTTTTGGAAGGATTCACGGAAAGGTTGACCTGTGCGGGGCTGGCGGCTGAGGCTGGAAGCGCGGAAAGGAGTGGGAAGGAAATAGAAGCAACAACGGCGGTCAACATGGTGATCGCGAATCTTTTCTTCGAGGAAGTGTGGAAGCTGCTAAGTTCTTTTGCAGCTTTGCGTAGTAAACGTTTCATACACTTTTTCTCCGGTTTTGTTAGTATTTAACACTTGCGATATAGGTATATTTTTTTTACACCAGACAAGTCTACATGAAATTGTTTATTTGTCGTTACTTTGTTTTAATGCAACTTTGTTGAGTTTGTTACACCCAAATTTTTCTTTTCTACATACTAAAAACTAGAAATGCTTTTGCAGTTTTTAAATGTTGACTGTTATCATTTCTACTTCGCACGGTAGATGACAATTTATTGTTTCTTGATTACACTCATTTATCAAACACACTAATTAGCAACGCTTATTGGAAGGCTACCACTATCTCATGTTGAGAACTATTGCTCAGGAAAGTTTGAAGCTAACCACTCGAGGGTTTGATAAGATCTCGAATTTTCAGCATGAAGTCGCCGTCTTCACACTTCGCCGTTTGGTTAGCCTTGAACTGCAAACAAAACAGCAAATGCGAACTGGGGGAATTTCTGAAGATTTACTAGCCTTGCTACCGTCAGCAATCTATCGCCCGAATCTGTTTATTGGTGTAGCAGTTGGATTTAACACAGGATTTCTAACTGCAACTGCTGGGGATAAAATACATTTTATAAAGAATGCTAATCTATCTAGCAGACACATTACAGATGCTGCCCAATCTTTACTCGAAAATGAACTGAAGAATCATTTTGCTCCTACAGTAAAATTGGGGTTTGGGGCTGGCCTTGCTTTCTTAACGATGGCATCGCTAGTTGTTAAAGAACATTATTTTTCTTCGAAAACGATGGAACACTGGCATCCAGGAATCCAGTTTGTAATTAACAATGGAATTGAGTCTATTGCGGGGTTCGCCCTGGGTTTTGGTTTGGCTAGACTTTCTAGATCAAGGTTGCATCGAGCAGAAAAAATCAGTCAATTGTTGTTGAAGCAGAAACTGCTTCCCCCTCAAACTCTTTTACAAATCGCAATGAGGATTGATGCAAGCTCATTCGATGATAGTAAAGACTCATTTGATGACCTCGATGTGCCCAAAAGTGCATCGAAACCTTTCTTGGCTTTTATAAAAAAACTTACGGACAACAAGCTGCATCACCGGTAGAAGTTCTCATATTAAAGCTTTAATGAAAGCTTCTATTGCTTATACTAAAAGGACGATTGCAATTATTTCCGTTAGATATTAAGATACAATACATGCCAATTTCATTAAGGAGCATTTGTATGAGGTTTACACGCATCGCCACTGCCTCCGCAGCGCTTATTGCATTACTTTTTCTTTCCGCCTGCAGTCTTGTTGTTCCCCAAAGTCCTGATTCTACAACTACTCCGACTTCAGATGTAGCACAACAAGTTAAAGAATCTAACCCTTCCGTCAGTCAGACTGGCGAGGAAACGCTTACTCTTCCTACAAGTCAGCTCCCTTTGGTTACTGGGAAAGATAGACCAACCGGTATTGGATTTATCAATATTCCTGGAATGATCACTAACACGACTGATAAATGGTTACGTGCTACTGTTGCAATCAAACTGCTTGATGCCAATGGTAAGCCGCTCACAACCAATTATTATGGTAGTGATAAAGAGCAAGAACAAACTGTTTCCCCAACTGGTCCAATCCCCCCTGGCGGAAAAGGTTATTTCCTCTACGTTCGTGACGAAAAAAAGGTGCAGGGTAAGTTTTCTAGCCATCAGGCTTCTGTTAAATCTACATCTATTCCAAGTTCTTACCAGACTTCCGAGCTTTCAGGTCTAACCTATGGTGAGGAAAAGTTTGCGCTTACCGTAAAAGGAACCTATAAAAACACGAGTGCTCAGGTGTGCAAATCACCAACGGTGACCGTTGCTTTGTTTGATAAATCAAGCGGTGAACTTCTGTACGTCTCTGATTTCTCAGCCATTGACTTAAAAGCGACTAAACAAGAGATTGCAGCGGGCGAGTCACTTGAGTTTAGCAAGATTATCTCCAAAGAAGTGATCAAATACCTTCCAAGTACTGATCTTGCTTCTTTCAAGTTTGATGCTGTAAGCGGTTGCGGCTACTAGTTACTTTCGATTTTCAGTCAGTTAGTTTTTAAAAGAGCAGATGCGTGATGCATCTGCTCTTTTTTTTCACTCAGTACTCTGATAAATCACTGTTTAAAGGTTATTGTAAGCTTTGGAGCAATAAATAATGGAAGTTACTTTTTTAGAAAAAATACCTTTTCTCGAGGATTTAGCGCATACCGTTGCGCATCGCCAGAATGTACAGTTTCTTGTTGCACTATAAATCCTGATTCTTTCAGGCGGTCAACATAGTCTCTGCCGTACAACCGCACATGGTCAGACTGACCAAATTGTTTTTCCCGTGATTTTGGGGAGGTGCAGGTAGGATCTTCTAGTGTTTTACCTACTATTGGTGAATAGGGTACTTGGAGAATTGCCCATCCGTTTGGTTTTAAAACGCGATGGAGTTCGTTCATTGCTTGACGATCATTGGCAACATGCTCGAGAACGTGATTGCATATAATGGCGTCAAAGCTATTGTTTGGAAATGGGATTGTCTGGACATCCATTTTCACAGGGGCTGATGGACTTTCTTTATCTGCAAAAACGCATTGTAATCCTTTTTCTTTAAAGACTCTTTTGAGGTTTCGCTCTGGTGCTATGTGTAGGATCGACAGGGAGGGTACGAGTAGTTTTCTTTCCTGCAGAAAAAGATAGACTAGCCGTTCGCGGTCAGTGGAAAGACAGCTAGGGCAGATTGCATTTTTTCGGTATCCTGCGCCTATTACTTGATTCTGAGTAAGAACATCTGCTTTGATACCGCTGGGAATAAAACGAGAAAAGGAGTGTTTGCAAAATGGGCAGGAGTATTTATCTCCAGCAGAGAGAAGTGACGCCATAGGACGGCTAAAAAACAAATATGCCTCCATGAAGTGAGCATAGTAGCGGCTGGGGATGCTGCTTTTAGCAAATTGTTTCAGGGTGTATAAATCCATTGCAATAGACTTGTTTCTCGTTCTTGTTACTTCACTACACTAACACGTCTCTTATGGCTAATGCGGCAGCTGCGGCGAGGTTGAGCGATTCACCCTTTCCTTGGCGGGAAATAAGGTAATTGGTAGTGCAAAATTGTTTGAGGTGGGGGTCGAGTCCGTGTGATTCGCTACCGAGGAGGAGGATTCTTTTTTCTTTTGGTTCAGATGACTGCCAAGTGTTTGGAGTGCCAAGGAATGTGCTAACTATTTCCCAGTCGTGTAAGGCTTCTTTGTCCTGTCGTCCAACGAGGGCAAAGGAAATAAGCGGCATGGAGAAGACTGTGCCCATGCTGCTGCGGGTGACTTTTGGAGAAAAGGGATCAACGCAGTCGCCTATCAACAAGATGCCGTCAACGTTGAACCAGAGTGACGTGCGGATGATGCTGCCGAGGTTACCGGGGTCGTTGATATCGAAAAGCGCAAGGAGGCGGCTCTTTCCAGTGATAAAGGTTTCCAAATTGGTGAGAGATGCTGGCATGGTGCAGACGGCGAGGACGCCCTCGGGTTTTTCTTGTTCGGAAAGGGAGTCAAACTTGTCGGTGACGAGGCATTCAATGCTTTTGAGGGAATCTTCGTAAAAGTCGTTGAGATTGGAGGATCCGCCCAAAGCTTTCTCGTTGAAAACGAGGTACTCGGGGGCATGATCGCTGTTTAAGAGATCTTTTATCGGCTTGCTTCCTTCGATGATGCATTGTTGTTCTTCGTAGCGGAAGGAGCGGGATTGTTGGAGATTTTTAATATATTTTCTCTGACGTTCGAAAAGCTTACGCACGGGCATTCCTCGGTGTTGTTGTTGCTTCTAGTGTAGTGGGTGAGCTGGTGGAAAGTCCAAAGGGAGAGATGTTTGCAGTGTTAGCTTCGAAGTGGGAGAGTAATAGAGAGTGCTTTTGGAGTTCTGACCTCATGGTCTTGGCAAAACGGATTATTCTTGGCTTTCTGCTCCTCCTCTGGTGGTATGGATTTTTTCATCCTGGCTTCTTTGTGTTTGTCGATGGGATCAACCTGATCTTTCACGAGGCTGGGCATGTTGTTTTTATGCCGTTTGGGGAAATTATTTACTTTCTTGGCGGGAGTGTGCTGCAGATTGTGTTGCCGTTGGGGATTGCGGGGTGTTTTTATTACAAAGAACAGTACTTTTCTGCTTCGTTTACGAGTTTGTGGGCGGCTGAGAGTTGTGTGAATGTGGCGTTGTACATCAAGGATGCGCGAGCACAGGACATCCCGCTATTGAATGACAACCTTACTCACGACTGGAATTTCCTTCTCGGGCAAGCGCATTGGTTGAAGTATGATCAGGGGATTGGGAATGGGGTTATTGGGTTGGCGTTTTTGGTTTTGGGATGGGGGGTGTGGGTTGGGGTGACTAGAATTGAGGATGTCAAAAAGGAGCAAGTAGACTATTAAGAGCTTTTGCTTTTCTACTCTATGATATAAAGTATTTACTG
>JBAXVQ010000035.1:0-19172 GCA_037128935.1 bacterium
AATTGTTAAGAGTTGCGGATTATTTGTTGTGAGGAAAATGTTTAATATGGGGTGGTAGTGTTGTGGAATTGGTAAGTGAAGGTGGATTTTGCCAGTTGGGATAGTGGATGAGTGTTGACTCATAGCAACACTCAGTGAGTACCCGATAAAATATAAGAAGCAGGTGCTCTATGAGGCACCTGCTAATTTAGAAAACTTCAACTAATTATATTTTTAGGTATGTTAACGGGCAAAGTACCCGATTGCAACTTCTGCTACAGCAATAAGGCTTGCAGTAGCTGCCGTGTGTGCTCTAGTCCAAGCAATCGGCTTAGCATATGAAAAATTTTCAGCTGTTCGAGCATCACCCTCTTCCCAGATTTCTTTTAAAGTATTTATTCCGGTTGTAAAACGATCTTTTAGTGTTTGTGCTATTGCTGAAAGTTTCTTTGCACTAGTATCAACAGCCATCTCGAACCCAATCGTAAATAACTCGCGTGTACCTGCTGCGGCTATAGGTCTTAGGTTGTTTTTTAATTTATCTCGAGAAGGTGAGTGCTCAAGTAAAGCCCGTGTTTCAACACCCACTGCGTAAGCATTTTTTTTGAAACCGTAAGATGCATCAACTACTGCTCTGAGCTGATTATGTCTGTTATCATCACTTCGTGCTTGTTCTACCAGACTTCCTAGAATTTTCTCCGCAATAAGGGTATGAATACCCCTTGGTGTAGTTGCAGCTTGTTCGTAGGTTAGAACTGATCTTCTCATATGTATCCCTTTCAAAATTATTACTTTTCTTCATGGAATTTCCATGAACTGAGTGAACAATAACAGGAACAAGATTAAGAGAAGGTTAAGAATGTGAGGAAGTTTTGAGAAAGAATATCAGAAGATACTATTTAGCCCGCTTTAAAGAAAATTCTAGTAATATCCTGAAACGTCACCGCAATAATAAAGATCATAAGCAAGATAAAGCCAGTACTGTGGACAGCCATTTCCCACTTCACAGGCAGTTTTCTGCGGAGCACGGCTTCAATCCCTAGTACCAGAAGTCTTCCGCCGTCTAGGGCTGGAAATGGCATAATATTGAGCACTGCAAGATTAACGCTGATGATTGCCATAAAGTAGAGCAGTGCTGGAAGTCCCAGTTGCGCCGCATCAGAAGTAATTTTAATAATTCCAACCGGACCAGTCACTTCCTTGGGAATCGCAAACGTGGTGAAGATAGTTCTTACCATTTTTCCAAGCATAAAGAATGTTTCAGAAACCAGGCCGAAATTAGTTTGCAGCCCTGCTCCGATGCTTTCTACAACCCCATGTCTAGTCTCATCTTTTACGAAATCAAGCACCACGCCAATCAGCGGCGTTTTATGCTCATCAAGCTTAGGTTTCAACGTGAAAGTAATGGTTTCAACGTCACGTAAAATACTTAAAGTAAACAATTCGTCTGGGTTTGCTCTGATCACGTCAGTTAATGTTGGTAAAGAAATGCTTGTTCCATCACTTTTTACCGCTTTAGTAATAACATCATTACTCAGAATGCCAGCATCTGCCGCTGCTGAGCCTTCAACCACTTGAGTAACCTGAAGGCCTTTTGGGGAGTTAAGGTATCCCTGCTGATACAATCCAGTAAACAGAACCCAAGCCAGCAGAAAATTCATCAACACACCGGCAGTAAGAATAATTGCGCGCTGCCAAATCGGTTTTAATGCAAAGTTCCCAGCTTTTTTCTTCGCTACCTGCTCTTCTGTCTCCTCAATCTCTGAACCATCTTCGCCAAGCAACCGAACAAATCCACCCAAAGGAATGGCATTAATCGAGTACATCGTCCCTTTATACTTTTTACCCCAGATTCTCGGAGGAATACCTAGACCAAACTCTTCAACCTCAACCCCAAACATCCTAGCGAAAAAGAAATGTCCAAGTTCGTGTACTAATACCAAAATGCTAAAAACTATAAGAAACGGAAGTAGTGTTGTAAGTAAAAATGACAAGAGTTTTTTTCCTTTTCTATTTTGCGTGCCTCAGTAGTATAGCAGAATAATGGCTTTCTGGGAAGGCTTAGATGGCTTTATACTGGCAAAAGGTGCAAGATGTACAAATTAGGGGGGAAGCCAGAAGCCTTCACTTCAGTACCATTCTGAGGTACTCTAAAGCCGCAAACTACAATGGAAAATCCCATGGTTATTCGCAGCACGCTGAACTCAATCTTGAAACGTTTTGAAAGAAAATTGGTTACCACGAATCTCATCGAAATACATCAGAAAGCCATCCTTGCCAACTACGATCTTGTGAAAGCTGTGAATCCAGGATCTGAAGTCTGGCCAGTGCTGAAATCCAACGCGTATGGTCACGGTATTCAGCAAGTTGCCCAGATTTTAAAACAAAGATCGTTTGCTTACATTGTAGCCGACAGCTATTATGAAGCACTCAAAATTCGTGAAATTTCTCATCAGCCGGTTCTTTTGATTGGGTACACTCCTCCGGAAAACTTTCCTATCATGGATTTCAGAGGACTGGCGTTGGCGATCTACGATCTTGCAACTATCCACGCCCTTGGAAAGCTAGGGAAAAAGATAGCAGTGCACATCAAAATAAACACCGGCATGAACCGTCAGGGCATCAAGTTGGCGCGCATTCCTGAATTTATCGATGTACTCCGCCTTTACCCGCAACTCAAGTTGGAGGGTATTTGCTCTCACCTTGCCGATGCTGATGGGGAAAATGTACTATACACTAATAAACAGGCTGCTGAGTTTAGTCAGGCGGTCAGCGCATTTGAACAAACTGGTTTTTCGATAAAATATAAACACCTTGCCAACACCGCCGGCAGTGCCAAGGCCTTTCCCAACGTCAACGCGATTCGCCTAGGCATTGGTCTATATGGTTTCAATCCGCTGCATCCGAAAGACCCAGAACACAAAAAGCTTCAGGGGCTAAAACCTGCCCTCAGATTTATTTCTACCATTACTAACGTGACTAAGTTGCAACCTGGGGAGAAAGTAAGTTATAACTGCACATACACAGCTGAAAAGCGCATGTCTGTTGGGGTGCTTCCTGTTGGTTACTACGAGCTCTACGATCGCAGACTGAGCAACAAAGGTTTTGTGAAATGTGGGGGGCAGTTTTTTCCCATCGTGGGAAGGGTTTGTATGAATTTGACGGTGATTGATTTGCAGGATACTGGAGCGAAAGTTGGCGATAAGGTAGAAGTAATTAGCCTAAACCATACCGATAAAAATTCCATAACAACGATGGCAACAACTTGTGGCACGATTCCCTACGAAATTCTGGTGAAAATTAATGAGTCTACGAGGCGGGTGGTGAAATAGAAAATCATTGTAGAGACGCAGGCATGCCTCGTCTTCCCGGAAATGCGAGGGAACATTACTTCGCCGGTGAAAACGCCTTCGTGTAGAGTTCTTTCAGCTTTGGATAAGGAAGCCCAGCTGCGAGAAAAGAATCCCCAACGCGGATCTCAAAATGCAGATGCGACCCAAGCTCTTCCCACATCACGCCGCTATTTCCCATTGCACCAACAAAATCGCCGGTTTTAATGATCTGTCCCACGACGATATCTTGATTCACAGACGAAAGGTGGCAATATCTCGTAACAACGCCAGGTCCATGCTCAACCCAGATCTGACGTCCCCGCAACATATCCAACACATCCGGAGGAGTGATTTTCGAATGCAACGCACGGCTAATCATCTGATCGTACTGGGCTTTACTTGGCTCTTTATAGTTTTTATCAATGCGGATGATTTTTCCTGTGTACGCTGCATAGACTTTTGTGCCCACTGCTCCCGGGAAGTCGACACCTTCATGAATTCCGTTGCGATAGGTACGGGGAGCGTTTGGCATATAAGCGGGATCGCTCAGATTCATCTTCATTCCAGGTACGGGATACTGAAGCCCTCTGATATTTTTTGCATCGAGAAATTTATATAAAGAAACAGGTTGTAGAAGCGGTTGGTTGCTCCAAGCATTTTCTCGTACAATCGACATCCATTGGGTGAACTTGGAGACGTCACTCGTTAGTTGCTCAGAGTTTTTCTGCACTTCAGCCAGAGCAAGATGTTGGGGGGTGGTAAACCGAGTATTGATCAACACAATCGAGAAAAAAGCCGCGAAAAACACGCCCGCCAACCCAGCAATTTTATAATACAAATGCCAAGGGGTAGGAGTAGTCTGTTTGTCGGCTGGAGCCTTCGGTTGATCAGACGAAAATTTGATGGTTTTCATGCGGGGAATAGTGCCAAAAAACAGATCGATTGTAGCACAGGAATAGCATTGAAGGCGAATTTGTTGCAAGAGCTAGTAATTACAGTAAATTAAACTAAAACGTATTTTATAAACGACAAAAAAATATACTTTACTCGATACCTACGACAAATCCCTCACCTCATCCAACTCCCTCTGCCCCTGCTCAATATCCGTAACCTGCTCAAGAAATAACGTATCAATCTCTCCCTGCTCTGATGAAAATTCTTCGCTGTCATCATTTGCTAAAGCCAGTTGTTCTAGTTCTCCCGAAAGTTGGTCAAAGGTAGTTAACAGTTCATCGCTGTTGTCTCCTGTTTGAGCTGCCAGCAAATCTTCATCAGATAGTGGGAACTGTGAAAACGCAGCTTGTTGCGAGGGAAAAACACCATTAGAAATCATCTGCTGCCCACCAACCACCAGCACAAGAATCAAAGCCCCAGCAAGTGCAACAGAGAAAAATCTCGACGAGAAAAACAGACCAGCAAAAAAACTTCTAAATGTAGGTGGTGAAAACTCTTTCCGGAAAGCATGCGCAAGTTTGTTCTCAAATGCATGAGTAAATTTCGCATCAGGTTTGATTTTAGCGGTTCCTTGCAGTAGCCGAGCCATATAGAAACCCTCTTTTACTTCAGCTGTTTTGTGACTTGTCACACCGGATTCAACGCAGTCATTGAGTCTATCCGCTTGGTTTTCTCTAGGCTTTTTGTCCGTCATTACTCAACTCCTTTCTAATCTCTATGCATTTTTTTACCGCTCGATGCTGGAGCACTTTCACGTTTGCGAGGGTGATCCCCATTCTCTCTGCCACTTCTGCCAGGGAATACTGTTCTACAAACCTGAGCTGCACCACTTTCCTGTACTGTTCAGGAAGTTTGTTGATAATGGTCTGCATCACCTTTCGCAGTGGAGCAAGAAGATCCTGCTCATCTTCTTGGCATTCTTCTTCTGAGGCGCAATCTGGAAACCGCTCCTCATCAAGGAAATCGATTACATCATGCTTTCTCCAGAAATCCGCCAACTTAAACTTCGCAATCGAGAACAACCAAGTTTTGAAAGACGAATCCCCATCAAACGATTTCAACCCCTTCACTGCCCCCAAGAAAATCTCCGCCACCACATCCTCAGCCTGTTGTTGGTGACCGATTCGCTGATAGCAGTAACCAAAAACCATCGGCAGAAAATGATGGTACAGGGAAATAAACGCGTGTTCATCCCCCGCTTTCGCCTGTCGAACAAGTTGTTGTAGCAGTTCTGGTGCTGTTGTCATAGTGTTCATCAATGTAGTCGGAGGGGAGTTACAGAATTTCCCCCTGTAACCCGCCAACGACTATAATCATGAAAGTAAAGCTCACCATAATCAAGGAGTTTCGCCCATGTTAAAAAAGATCACTGTTACCGTTGCTGCATGCGCAACAATATTTGCAACCTTAACCGTATTTGCTGCACCCGCTCAAGAAACTGTTGAAGCCCGAAGAACAGAAATCAGTCAGAAAAGAGAAGATGCAAAGGCGACAGTAACCGAAAAACGCGATGAAAAATGTGAAAGCCTCACTAAGAAAGTTGAACTCACCCTCACTCGTTTTAGTAACAATAAAGACCGTCATATTGCCACATACACCAAGATTTCTGAAAAAGTAAAAGACATCAACACCCGTCTCAAAGACAAAGGATACGATATCTCAAAACTGCAAGCAGATGAACAAACACTCAATGAAAAAATCAAGAAAATAGGTGCAGACTACGCATTGTTTATTGAAAAATTAGATAAAACCAAAGGATTGGCCTGCGGACAGTCGAATGGAGAATTTAAAACAGCACTACAGGATGCACAAGCCGAACTGAAAATCGTTCGTGAAGATATTCTTGCTACAAGACTGTTCTACCAAACCACCATGCGTGCTGACATTCAGTCCCTCAAACAACAAACCCCAACAGCTCCAACAAAGACAACCAAGTAATAGGTCAAACGGGTTAGTTTTAGGTAACACTTAAAAGGATACTTCTATGCGTAAACTAGCATTTATTAGCATACTGCTCATTACAATGGGAACAATTACTTCCTGCAAAATGGGCAACATAATTGATAACGTTCCAGTGAAGTTACAAACACCCTCACCACAAGCAGTGAATACAGTTACAGCCAACAGTTTTAGCCCGACCGATGATCAGGATATCAAAGAGCTAGACCAGCTGTTTAATCAGATGGGATCAGATGATGTGAGCGATCGTGTTTTAAACGAATTGCCTACAAATTAGTTCTAACAATGAATGTAGATGCTCCCAACAAATTAAATTATAATTTTGAAAAAAAGTAAGATTTAAGTTTTTCCACAAGCAAATGCGATAACCATTAGGGCCGTTGTATTGTCTAAACCTAGTATTTTTTTTATTTCATCGTCATGTAACGCTCCCGATAGTACACCGCCTAGGTGTTCATGTGACAATCTTAATGCAAGATTCTGTGTATAATGTCCAGCTTCGATCAAAATAAACCTTCCACCCCGTTCTCCATATTTATCCATTGTTCGTTCTGGTATTGCAACAAAAACAAACACTACTGCAGGTATGCCATCTAATTCCAAACCAAAAAATTCTTTTAACTCATCCCATGCAGGACTTTTTTTCACAACAGAAAGAGTGTGTTTATCTGCATTGTAATAAACTATATGTTGGTTTAATTTGCTAGAAACGTTAAACAAGAATCCGTAGACTTCAATAGGATACTTTGCACCTGCAGAAGGTAAAAGACGATTTATAGAATCCTGCTGACCAAGGCCGTATAGTAGCGATCCTAACTGTTTTTCAGAAAGTGAGGCAGTAGTGAATGCTCTAATATTTTTTCGATTCATCATAGTATTGATCAGTGCATCAGTAGGTTTAGAGAGAAGTAAATCTTCGGTAGGATAATAAAGCTGAGGCAACATTTTTGATGTACGAGCATCATCACTTAGCATTGTTGCAAGTTTAAGAATAGTCCGCTTATTTATCTTGGAATTTTCCCAAAAAAGGTTAAACAGTGTTGGCGAATTAGTTTTATTTGTCATAGTTTAACCAAGTGGGTGGGGATATGGGTTAGGAAATATAGTCTGGTTAACTAAATCTGGATACCTCCAGAGGACATCTCTTGTGCGACCGCCAAGAAAAGGTGCACGTTCATCTCCATGAATCAACGAAAGCTCAGGTGAGAGCACACGAACTACAGTTAAACCTGCCTCTCTCACGTCTGGAAGAGTAAGATCTCTGTAGTACAACCTGATGTCATTGTTCTGAATTTCACAGAGAAGCTGCTTAAGAATCTGATCAGAAGAACCCTGCAGTGTTTTCGAAAAAGGTTTCTTCGCAGAAGGGATACGTTTTTGAAGGAGAGGAATCTTATCCCACAGCTCAGGATAAAGTGTATAATAAACCGCATGTTCATCAAAATCTACCAAATCATCCACATTTTTTAACACCAAATTGGGATGATATACGTCATAATATCCAGCAAAAATAGCTCCTTGTACCCACTCTACATATGCTTTCTCAGTAGCCATTTCATATGTTTCTCTGCAGGCGACCCCCATTGAAAAACGTTTTTTATTTCGTTGTTTAAGATAGCCGCAGACAAGTACTACAGGATGAGGATTCCATTGTTGAGTGATATCAAAGCAGAACACTTCCCCTGACATCGAAACAACTGGATCTAAGTAGTGAGAAGATAGTGTTAGTTCTCTGCCACCGAGAGAATTCATCCAGTATGTCGTCAGTGCATCCCTTTCCAACAACTCTTGCACTGCGAGCAGCAATGCAACATGTGTATTAACATGCGCAGCAAGCCCTGTTGAGGTAGACGGAATCAATGCCCGATCTGATTTAGTGCCAAGTCCAATCAACTCCTGAGGAACCCAGACCTTTTCGTTGTTATATAAAGAAAAGACTTCTCCAAAAAAAGCTTCCTCATCACTACTATCTTTCCAGATAAAGTGTTCACTCTGATATTGTTCTTCAGAAAACAAAGCGAATTCAGAATGTGGGAGAACTTGTTGTCCAATCAGCTCTGAAAGTCTTTTCACTGGAAAGTTAACAACCGCAGCAGAATAACGTTCCATCGCTTCTGCAATTGCCCCTATAGTAGCCTTATTCCTGTCTCTGTGGATACTACCACTTGCTGATTTCCAAGGTTGAATAGAATCCTCTGGTAGAGAAACGTTAAAAAGGCCGCAAATGTCAGAGAAAGTCATTTCCACTTCTTGAAAAGGCAGGGTAACACCAATGCGAAAACCTGTAGCTTGTGTCAAAATTAATTGATTAAGAGTTTTTTGCATATAAAACGAGTTCACTCTGATCAAGCTATGATGTAGAAATTTATGCTATTGAACCAACATGAACAGTAAGCTACACATCTTTTTTTGAAAAAAAATGCAAAAATTATTAAGTAGTCTTTTTCTAAAAAGAACTTACTCCAAACTTAAGCTAGATGAGAATTTGAATCCAAAAATATGCTTCTATAAAAAGCAACAAAACTGTAATTAAAGCTGAGAAAAAAATATATTTATAAGAGATTTTATATTTCAATCTAGACCTAATAAGAAGGAAAAGTGCACAGTATGAAGCAACAAACAGTAAATATATAACAATTGGGGTCGGAAGAATACGCAGAATTGGAGTAAGTATAAGAAGAAGTAGTTGTCCTGCAGTGATATATGTTAATAAAACAAGCACAACTGAAGTTGGGAAAACGATACAACCAACATAATAAGCAGCATTCTTATTTGTAATTAACTCCACCTCAGATATATGTTTTTCTTGTCCTTGTTTTTCAACAAGTTTTCCGAGGTTACGTGAAGTGATAATCGAAGAAGAGAGCGTGGTGACAACGCAACAGCAACAACATGAACAGCAAGGACCACAGGTCGGAGTAGCTACACTAGCCCTCATTTTTTCATTATCAAATTGTGTGACCAGTCTAAGCATGATGTCATTATAATTGATGCGGTTTCAATTTCCATGGTAACTCAAAAGATCCCATTCCCTCTTTGGGTTTTTCTGGATAGCAAGTGGGACACCAAGGTAGGCGAAATAATGAATCAGTTTTAGTTGTGAAATCATGAAGATTCATCGACCATACCTTCTCAATCAATTCAGGACAACTTCCAATTTTTTGAAATCTTCGTATTTGTTCAATAATTAACGAGGAGATAAGTTCATAGCTTCGTGAAACTTCTGGTTGCTCCGGTGGCTTAGCATCACCCCAGTTTCTAGTTATGCGTCCAACAAAGCAGTTAAGACAAGCAGTTTCGCCAGGGAAAACAAACGGCCCAAACGAAAGTGTATGGTCGTATGCAAGGTCAACAAACAAGTGTGGAATTGAGATTTTTTCATATTCTTTTGTAACTTCAGCTAACGTAGAAGAATTTCTAATAAGAACAAGAAGAGTAGCAGAATTCTCGACGTTACTTATATGAATCTCTTTAGATGATAAAGCAAATTGTTCAAGAAGAGAGTTGATTTGTGTGACAGAATTCCCGATCCAATTTATAGAAAAAAATAAAGAAGAAGACGAGGAAGGCTGGGTATTTTCTTTTATAATTACACCAACTTTTACAAGTTTAGTAATGGCATCTCTAACATGGTCATCAGTAGTATTTCGTTGCAATTCATGAATAGAATCATTGACGTATGAGTTATAAAAGTTGTCAGCAGCATCGCCAGCTATTTCTTCAATTAAATAAATTTCATCTGCACCTTTTGTGATTAGAAGTTTTCCATCTTCAATAAGCATGTTCCAGCTTAAGTTTTTTCCATATGTCACTATCTATTTTCCTAATAAGTAATAGTTTGACTAACAGAGCATTCAGAAAAAAAGTAGCTCTAAACAGTAAATTAGGTTGTTCTAGTTAATAAATGTTCTGGTTAGACCGTTGTAAGTCGATGCAGTAGAAGGAGGAATTAAGCATTGAAGTTTATTGTAATAGTAACCATAGTTGAAAGTCTGGTGCCGAGGAGAGGACTCGAACCTCCACAGGAATTCCCACATGGTCCTAAGCCATGCGCGTCTACCAGTTCCGCCACCCCGGCATATGTGACTAGATTATTGTAGATGGAAAAAGGGAAAGTGAAAAGGTGGAAAATACAAATGCAACCCCCTCCACCTCCCCCTTGCAATGGGGGAGAGTAGTCACTCTTGCTCCTCCCCTTTCCAAGGGGAGGCTGGGTGGGGTGGGATTGTTGGGTTGGGGACTTTACAATATTACGCCAGCATCTTCGCCTGCTGCTGGAGCTTTCTCACTTTTTCGCTGGTTTCCACCAATGTTTTCTGCTTGCCTTCCACCACCTGCTTTGGTGCTTTTGACACAAACTGCTTGTTGCTGAGCTCTTTTGCCAAGCGATCGTGGTAGGCTGTTAGTTCGCCGATTTCTTTCTGGATCCTCGCCGTTTCTGCTGTCTTATCAAAATCATCACCCATCTGGAGCAGGATTTCATACGAATCTACCACCGTCTTGAGCGAGTTTGGAATGCTATGCAGCGCATTTTCCTGCTGCACTATTCCACCCAGGGAAGCCAGATTTTGCAAATAGGAAAGCTCATCTTCTGACAGGAACGGTTCACCAATAATAAACACATCCAATTTCGCTGACGGTTTCACGCCAAATGTTGACCGTAATGTTCGAATTTCCGTAACCAACCGCTTGATACGGGCAAAGTCATCCAGCGAAGTTTTAGAAACTTTCCCCGTCTTCGGCCAAGAGGCAGTGATTAAATACTTTTCCTCATGCCCAAGCTCCTGCCAAATTGCCTCTGTGAGAAACGGCAGGAACGGGTGCAGCAATTTCAAAGAAGTACAAAGCACATAGGAAAGTATCGTCTCCTCAAGCTTTTTCGCCGCTGGATCGGCATCATCACTGAGATTGATCTTTGCAATTTCCAAATACCAGTCACAGAACTCATGCCAGAAGAAATCATACAGCCCAAGTGCAGCCTCAGAAAGCTCATACCGCTGAATATTTTTCGTCGTTGATCCAACAACCTGATGCAGTCTAGACACAATCCATCGCTGTGCCATAGAAAGCTTCGTCATGGGGGAGGGCGGAGTATGGGAAACTTTCGCGATATCTGGACATTTCATCATCACAAACCGCGCCGCATTCCACACCTTGTTCGCAAAATAGCGATACCCCTGCGTTTTCGGAATCGAGTAATTAAGATCGTTTCCCGGGCTGACCGCCGCAACCAAACTATAGCGAAGCGCATCCGCCCCGTATTCTTTAATAATTTCCAACGGATCAAGCGCATTCCCCAGCGACTTGCTCATTTTTCTACCCTGTTCATCACGCACCAGTCCAGTCAACAGCACATGGTGGAAAGGAATTTCCCCCGTACACTCCACCCCAAGCATCGCCATCCGCTCCACCCAAAAAAACAAAATATCGTATGCCGTAACCAAAACCGACGTAGGAAAAAACTCATCCAGATCAGCATTGTCGCCCTCTGGCCAGCCAAGTGTGGAAAACGGCCACAGTGCTGAGGAAAACCACGTGTCGAGTACATCCTCATCCTGATGCCAACCCGACTCTGCCGGTGGCGTTGTTGAAGCCCGCACCTCGCCAGCATCGTTGTAGTACACAGGAATACGGTGTCCCCACCAGAGCTGACGGGAAATACACCAGTCGCGAATATTATCGAGCCATTGGAAATAAATTTTATTAAATCGCTTCGGAATAATCTTAATCTTCCCACTCTTCACCATCGCAATCGCCGCCTGCGCCAGCGGTTGCGACCGCACAAACCACTGCCTAGACACCTGTGGCTGAATCGTTGTGTGACAACGGTAGCAAACACCCACACTATGCTCGTAGGGCTCTTTTTTCTCCAGAAATCCACCTTCTCGCAACGCCTCTTCCACAGCCACTCTCGCCTCTTCCACCGACATCCCCGCGAAAGCACCCGCTTCTTTCGTCATCGTATTCTGCAAATCCAGCACCTGTAGATGCGGCAGCTCATGCCGCTTTGCCATTTCGTAGTCATTAAAATCATGGGAAGGGGTCACTTTAACCGCACCAGTACCAAACTTCGGGTCAACTGCGTGATCACCCACAACAGGGATAAGGCGATTGGAAAGCGGAAGCCGTACATTGTGTCCGATGAACTGCTTATACCGAATATCCCCATCATGCACTGCAACACCCGTATCTCCCAGCATCGTCTCCGGTCTCGTCGTTGCAACAACGATTTTCCCCCGTTCATCAGCCATCGGATAGCGGATATGCCAGAGAAAGCTCTGCATCGTCTTATGCTCAACCTCATCATCAGCGATCACACTCTGACAGCGCGGGCACCAGTTCACAATATAATAGCCCCGGTAGATAAGATCTTTTTCATACAACTTCACAAATGCCTCTCTCACCGCAGCAGACGAATGATCATCCAAGGTAAAACGCTCTCTCGTCCAATCACACGACATCCCCAGCTTTCTCAACTGCTTCGTGATGGTCGTCCCTGACTCTTCCTTCCACTCCCACACTTTTTTTAGAAATTGCTCGCGTCCAAGGTCATGTCTGCTCACACCATCTTTTGCCAACTGCTTTTCCACAACGTTCTGCGTCGCTATCCCCGCATGATCAGTGCCAGGAAGATACAGTGTTCGAAACCCCGCCATCCGGTGGTACCGAACAAGAATATCCTGCACTACATACATCGCATGACCCATATGCAGCTTCCCCGTCACATTCGGTGGCGGCATAATGAGGCAGTATGTTTCGCTTTCCCCCTCCATCGCATCAGCAGTAGCAGGAGCAAAAAGGTTGTTGCTTTCCCAAAGGTGGTAAATAGAATCTTCCAGAGTTGAAGGAGTATAGCCTTTATCGAGCATGCAATTTCCTATTGGAGAACAGATTAAGTATAGCGGAAGCGGGGGGATTTTGGGAAAGGAGTGTGGGAGGGTGAATAGGTTTGAGAGTGTGATGGGAAATGTTTTTTTTCTTCCCCGAGCGGAGTCTTCGGAGTCGAGGGGCATCTTGCCGTGGCCTTCGACTTCGGGGACTTCGCTCAGGCAGAAAGAATGTGGAATGTTGCATTCACCGTAGGGACATGGCACGCCTTGTCCCGCACCCCATGCAAGAGGAACGGGTAAATGAAAACCCCTAGGCAGGAAGAGTATAAATTTTTGCATTCACCGTAGGGACATGGCACGCCTTGTCCCGCACCCCATGCAAGAGGAACGGGTAATTGAAAACCCCTGTATTTTTCAACGAGATTAGACGCACGACCTCCCGAAGGACAAGGCATGCCATGTCCCTACGTAGAAATTTCCCTACGCTCATGCCACACTACCCGCTCTTTCGAAAATGAAAGCACATTCACCCCCGCATTCGGTATCGTGAAATTCGGCCAAGGTTCGAGTGGAAGGTTGAGGTAGTGGATCAGTAGTGCTTTTACTACACCGCCATGCGTGATAAAAAGAATAGTTTTCTCGTCATTATTCGCCAGCACCTCGTCAGTAAACGCGCTTGCCCGCTTTCTTGTATCTGAGTAACTTTCCCCGCCTGGGAGTTTCCAATTGTACTGGTTAGATTTGAAGGTCGCCATTTCCTCAGGAAAGTGCACCTCAAGCTCCGCCCTCGTCATTCCCTCGCCCTCCCCAAAACTCCGCTCCACAATCCTGTCAGAGATGTGTGTCGTGTGGGTTTGCTTAAGAAATGGTTTGAGAATTTCGTAGGTATGCAGCGTTCTCCCAAGTGAAGAAATGTAGACGGCGTCTATCGGTTCATGTTGTAATTCTTTCCCCGCTGCTGCCACCTGCTCCTGCCCCAATGCGGTCAGAGGACTATCTTTCTGTCCTTGGAATCTATTCTGCAAATTCCATTCAGTTTCGCCGTGACGGAGGAGGAATAGTTTCGTTATCATAAAGGATCGTCTCCATGATAAGTGTACTAAAATTTTTATAACTGTCTTCATAGGTTTTATTTGCAGAAGTGAAGTGCTGGAAAAAAGTTGGCTAATTTTAGGGGTTATTCTGCTCTGATTGAATTCGTAAGTGTGGTTTTTGAATTATGTTGATTGCATAAATTAAGTTATATACATTTTGTAAAAAATAAGTTTGAGTGTTTTTTAGTTTGTTTATTGTTGTTGACTGAATCTGTTTTTTGTGATATTCTTTTGAATTAATTAGGATTAAAAAGTTTTCATGTCTCAAGCCGATCCCATAGAAATTCTAGTTGTAGAAGATGATTTCGGTAATGCAGCGTTGTATAGAAGAGCTTTGCCGCTCTATGGGGTGAACCCCACAATTGTAGGTACGATTCGGGAAGCCAAAGTACAAATAGAAGCACATCGGACTGGGAGGCGAACTTTCTCAGCGGTAATTAGTGATGGTGGGTTGCCAGACGGTACTGCAAATGATCTCAGACAAGATTTAACTCGCTCTGGATTGTTGGGTAGCACAGTTGTTGCAACAGCACTGCCAAGGGAGTTTGGTGGATTTGTGACAGTAGGTAAACCGTTTGATTTGGGGGCCCTTGTTGGTAGCGTAGAAAGAATTGCTGCCAATGATAGGCTGAGAACAGAGAGAGAACTCAGGGGGGGGCAGCCATCTGATCGGGAGTTTGGCAGAGGCGGTAGAAGGTAAATATTTATTATTATTAACCCTCTCTTTTCTTCCTCTGAAACCCCACCGCAAACCGATGCGCCTCATCCCGTATCCGCTGCACCAGATGCAGCACCGGCGAACTCTTCTCCAACCGAATAGAAATAGGATTATCAGGCAAGAACAGCTCCTCCTCCCGCTTCGCAATACTCGCAATCGCAAAATTCACCTCAAACTGTTTCGCAATCTCCAACACAGCACTCAACTGCCCTTTCCCTCCATCAATCAACATCAAGTCAGGCGTCTGCGAAAACGACGCATCCTTTTCATCAGGCTGCAACCGTGCCAAACGCCGAGAAACCATTTCCTGAAGCGCTGCGTAGTCGTTGCTATTTGTTTCCTCCCTGATCGCAAACTTGCGATAGTGCGCTTTCTTCGCCTTCCCCTGCTCAAACACAATCATCGAACCCACTGTATGCGTCCCCCCCAGATGTGAAATATCATAACACTCGATACGCTCGGGAAGCGTCGGCAGATCAAGCACTTCCTGCAGACTGGAAAGCAGTAACTCCTGATTCTCTTCCGTTTTCTTCCGATGCATCTGCTGCAAATACTCATCCGCATTCTTCTGCGCAATCCCCGTCAGTTTCTTCTTCGCTCCCGCCTGCGGAACCTGCAGCGAAAGTTTTCTCTGCGTGTGCAGCACACTATCCGGATCATCAGAAAACAGCAACGCTCGTTTCTGCACATCCTTCCTCATATCCTCCAAATACGCCAACAACATCTCCTCATCAGGAATGGAAAAAGGAGTGAAAATAACCGGAGGCATGCTCAACGAACTTTTATAAAACTGCAAAATCGCCTGCTGCAGGATCGTTTCCTTCGCTTCACCACTAGTATTCTCTAGTGAAAGCTTCTGACTATTTTGCAACCGTCCCTGTCGAATATGTAACACCTGCCCCGCCGCCATCTCGGCATCCACCGCAATCGCAAACACATCCGCATCAATCTTCTCCTTCATTATCGCCTGTTGACGCTGATTCACCACGCTCTCCAACGCTGTGATCTGATCCCGCAACACCCCCGCTGCCTCAAATTGTTCTTGGCTCGCATGCGCCATCATCTGCTGCTTCAGCGACTTAATCAACTCATCCTCATACCCCAGCAGAAAACGCTTGCACGCCTTGATTCTTTCCTTATACGATTGCTTCTCAATATGCCCCACGCAAGGCCCCGTGCAAAGTTTAATATGAAAATCCAAACACGCTCGATTGCGCTTCGCACAGATTTTAAACAGCAAGCCGTTACACGTGCGAAACTGGAAAATTTTCCGAAGCAATTTCAGTGTCGCCTGTACATTCCGAACCTGCATGAACGGACCAATGTAAGTAGTTTTCTTCGTCTGCAGATTCCTCGTCATGAAAATCCTAGGGTAATCTTCTTCCTCGGTAATACGAATGTAGACGTACTTTTTGTCATCCTTCAACAGAATATTAAACTTGGGATAATGCCGCTTAATATAATTCTGCTCCGCAAATAACGCCTCTACCTCACTCGTCACAGCTATGTAATCCAAATCTCGCCAAAGTGCCTTCAAATTTTTCGTCTTCGCCTCGTCATCATCGCGAATGGAAAGATACGAAGAAACTCGTTTTCGCAAGTTTTTTGCCTTCCCAACGTAAATTATCCGCCCCCGCGCATCTTTCAATAAATAAACTCCCGGCTCCTCAGGCAGTGCGTGCACTTTGTTCTTTCTCTCATCACTCATAAAACCTAAGTCTCCATACTGGAAAGAGAAATATTTTTCCCCAAAAGTTAACAAAAAACAATGCCCTAAAAGTCGCGTCACAAAAGCAAGAAACGCTACCTTGACATTTTCGTCAAAGTACCTAGTATTATAGAGAAGTTGTGAAAGAACTGCATACCTAATTTCTTGGTGTCCTTTTCCAACAGCAAACGCAAGGAGTATACCCCCGCAATGACAGTGAACGATAGCAACGAAAAGAAGATTTTTCTCACCCCATCAGGTTTTAAGAAGCTTGAGGATGAGTTGCAGCACCTGATTGTGCATAGAAGATCTGAAGTAGCCGAACGTATCGCCCAAGCAAAAGAATACGGTGACCTTTCCGAAAATTCAGAATACGAAGCAGCAAAAGAAGAACAAGCATTTGTCGAAGGTCGCATTTCCCAAGTACAGCAAATGATCAAAAATGCCGCCATCATCAACGAAACCGCAAAGCACGACAACGTAGATATTGGTTCAAAGGTAAAAGTAAACGGACCAGACGGCGAAGAAACCTATACCATTGTCGGTTCAGCCGAAGCCAACCCCCTCGAAGGCAAAATTTCCAACGAATCTCCCATTGGACAGGCACTCCTCGGTAAAAAAGTTGGTGCTACTGTCACCATCAAAATCCCCGTCGGCTCATTAGAAATGAAAATAGTTGAGATTTCTTAGAAAATAGAATTTATTACCGGATTGTATTATGATCGGTGTCCTTGCATTCCAAGGCTCTTTTATAGAGCACCTTCGCATCCTCGCCAAAGCTGGAATACCCACAAAACCTGTTAGAAAAGTGGAAGATCTGAAAGGCATAGATGGTCTTATTCTCCCCGGCGGAGAAAGTACCACTATTGGTCTTTTGCTGAATACCTACGGGATGATAGAGCCGTTGCGTGAACGCATAATTGCAGGAAATCTAGCCATCTGGGGAACCTGTGCCGGCACAATCCTCCTAGCAAAAACAATTACGAACGAGAAGAAAGGCCAACCGCTACTCTCTTGTATGGATATCACCGTCGCACGCAACGCATTCGGTCGGCAACTAGACAGTTTTGAAGAAGATGTTTGTATTGTTCCCGTTGGTGAAAAACCACTGCATTGCGTATTCATTCGCGCTCCTTGGATTACTGAGGTCGGAAAGGATGTTGAAGTTATCGGAAAGCTCTCAGACGGGATTATAATTGCGGCTAGACAGGGGAAAATGCTTGCTACAGCCTTTCACCCTGAATTATCTGACGATGCAAGAATGCATCAGTATTTTTTTAACATCGCAACAGAATAATAGAGCGTGTTTTTTTTCTGTCGAATGAAATCATCTAGTCTTTAGCATTTAGTACTTAGAGTTTCGCTTTCACTGTGCTACACTAACCTTTGTTATGAAGTAAGGGTCTCGCAACATGTTTCTTTCCAAACTGATCGGCATCGATTTAGGCACAAAAAATACACTGGTATACGAAGCAGGTCGTGGCATTACCATGAACGAACCAACGGTAGTGGCTGTCGCAGATGAAAATATCGTTCTCGCCGTAGGTAGAGAAGCCGAAGACATGATCGGCCGAACCCCGGAAACCATCCAAGCCATCTGCCCGATGAAAGATGGAGTTATCGCCGACTACGTGGTCACAGAAGCTATGCTTCGCTATTTTATAAACAAGTCCTACGGTCGTTTTCGCTTTACCAAGCCAACAGTGATGATCTGTGTTCCTGGTGGTGGTACCAGTACAGAGCGCAAGGCCGCGCTTGACGCATCAGTTGAAGCTGGAGCCCGTGAAGCTTACCTTATCGAAGAGCCCCTTGCTGCAGCAATTGGAGCCGGTATCCCAATTTCATCTCCGTCTGGCAGCATGATTGTAGATATCGGTGGTGGAACATCCGAAGCGGCAGTTATCGCATTGGGTGGTATTGTTGCCAGTAACTCAGTTCGAGTAGGTGGGAACAAAATCGACGAAAGCATAGCAACATACGTCAGAAAAACATACAACCTTCTCATTGGAGATCGTTCAGCAGAAGATATTAAGAAAACTATCGGCAGCGCCACAAAGCTTACTCCCGATGAAAAGATGGAAGTGCGTGGCAGAGATCTTATTGCTGGTCTTCCTCGAACTATTACCATCAGTTCACATGAAGTTACCCAAGCTGTGCTGCCAGCTCTCAAAGAAATTATGATTGCCGTAAAATCAGTACTTGAACGCACTCCTCCTGAGCTCTCTTCTGATGTTATAGATAAAGGTATTATTCTAACCGGCGGAGGAGCACTTCTCCGCAATCTTGACCAGCTCATGGCTGAAAGTCTTGGTGTTAGCTGTCAAGTTGCAGATGAGCCATTATATTGCGTTATAAAGGGTATTGGGATTGCGTTGGAGAACATTGATCTCTTTAAGAGATCAATAAATCTTCTTCGTTAATTAGAGAAATATAGATTATTTCTTTTCACTAGTCTATTTATCGACAATCAATAAAATAAAAAACGCGCACTTACGAAGTACTTCGTAGTGCGCATTTTTTTGTGAACTCTTGAATGTGAAATTACTAGGTAGTGTTAACATAAAATCTTAACAAGTAATGCAATCAATCCCAAAAAAA
>JBAXVQ010000036.1:0-18580 GCA_037128935.1 bacterium
AGTTTTATGAGAAAAATAGTTTTTTCGATTGTTCTTCTTTTTCTTGTAATTTCTGCAATTCCATTGGTTATGCTGCAAATTATGGCTCCCAATATTGCTTCTTCTGCTTCTACTTCAGTACCTCCCAGTTTTTCATGGTTTGGTCTTCTCTTTTCTGGATTGTTTTCTGGTGGATTTATACTGGTAGGAGTGGCGATGATAGTTGGTGGATTCTACATTTATTTTAAGGAAGGCAGTTGGTTTGTTGGAACGTCGAAGCGGCTTGTTGAGTGGAGGAAGAATTTGTTGAGGTCGCGGGATTGGGAGCAGTTTAATGGAACGGTTGAGGTCAGTAGTAATAATTTATCGTTGGAAATGCGAACTGGCAGGATGCAGAGTAGAAAGAATAGTTCTCCTCAGTATGTTCCTGATCGGGTTTATATTTCAGGGATTGAGGATGCTATACTGATCGAGGGAATTTGCAGAAAACGGATACAGGAGAATGATCCAACTCCAACAGGAGTTTCTCAAGTTTCGTCATAATTTTTTCACAAGGAGTTTATCTCATGGACTGGAGAAAACTGGTTAGTACCACAGGTGTTAATTTGCGTGGTAGAATGGTGCATTGGCAGCAGGTTGAAGGTGATGCAGGGCAGTTATTGAAACAACATTTTTCAGCGTATGCACAACAGAGGCAGCTTGAACGTGCTCTTAACATCATAGATTCTATTCGTGCTCACACTGGCCTTCATGGTATGAATTCTGATAGAACCGGTATGCTTTCTCGCAAGAAAAACTATCTTCAAGTGCTTTGCTCTGATTCTCGTGTTGTTCCTTCAGTGGAAACTGGTGAGCATTCGATTATTTCTATCGCTTTTGCCGGAGAATCACTTGGTGGTGGTGTTTCTTACAAACAGATTGTGGATCTTCTTCCCTCTTTGGATGGAATAATTATTCAGGGGCATACTAATTGTGGTGCATGTGCGGCGGCTAATAAGGCTCGTGAAGGTACAGTGTTTGATGGTTCTTTGCAAGATCTGACAAGCAATGTTGAGGGGGATATTGTTGAAAATATGAAGTGTCAGGTTCGTCATGTGATCGAGCGTGTAGGGAAAGAACTGTTGAAGCAACATCAGGTTGCGGTTTTTGCGGTTCAAAATGATATTTTTGCAGAACCTCGTAAGAGTAAGACAATTCTTGAGGAAACATTGGAGTTTAATGATCTTTCGTTGCCTAAGATAAGAGAAGCGGTGGATGTGTATCGTCGCATTCTAGCACAAGCTAGGGATCCTAAACATACTCCTGCTCCTCAGCATCAGCACCCATCGGTGCTTTGGCTTTCAGGTCTTACTATCTACAGTCAGTTTCGACGGGGAATTGGGAGTGAACATGAAATGGTGGATGAGTTTCGCAAGGGGGTAATTTTTAAAGTGTTGTGGCAGAATCCGCATGATCCTTGTGCAGTGGCTTCAGCGCGTTATATTTTGGAACATGGTGATCATGTGAAGCAACTTATTTTTACTGCAACCAGTGAGCGGGATCTCTGGTGGGATATTGAGACTTTTGTGAATAATCCTGAGTTGAGTAAATATCTTTTGAAGAATGTTGGAACGCAGTTGATTGGAATTATTGTTGATGATAACGGGGTGTCGGCGACGGATAGGGTGGTGCGGTTGGAGGCGGTGGAGTAATAGTTCTCTGTGTTTTACTTGGTTTTATAACTATTTATTGTATGAAGAGGAGCCTTTTGGCTCCTCTTTTTTTTGCAAGGTGGTATTTTGATAACTGTTAATGCACAGAGTCTTGTGCTTTTTTTCTTGCGTCTATTTGCTTTTGAGCGCATTATTACTTCTTAAGTATGTTTTTTCGTGTGAAGAGTGTGTTCAGGAGATGAGCAAATGATTGATAGAGCTAGACAAGTAGGTGGGGAAAGCCTTCATAGTCGCTATTTGCTTTATGTTGAAGGGAAACGTCGAAAGGATGTAGAAATGAGGGCGGTAGTTAGGGTGCTTCTTCATCGATTGGCGACAGAAGGTGATCTGGCAAAACAGCTTGTAGCTCTTAGAAGTAATGATCGAGTTGATGTTGATTTGGCTCAAAAGCTTTCTTTTGCTTCACATATAGTAACCGAAAAGGGTGGTTTTGAGAGTTTTGGTCTGGCAATGTTCTTGGGGGGGAATCGTATAGGAGCATTGAGAGGGAGACTTGAGTCGGTACAAAATGCAGCAAGACGAGAGTTGTGGGAAGAGGCAGGGGTGGTAATTAAACAGGTGAAATCACTCACATTTCGTTCTTTGTTAAGGGTAACAAAAATGGTGCCACATGAAGTACGATTTGTTCATGAAGCTTTTGTGAGTGCGTGGTGTTCACCACTAGAGCTCTTACATCAGAACAGTTCACATGATAACATTTCGGCTTATGTGCAATTATCGACAAATGAGATGACAACACTTCTTGGGCGGGGGAAAGTGACTCTAGAAGATGGTCATTTGCTTCCTTTGCAAGATAGTTTACTCGTATGGCAAGATGATCGTTTGCGTCATGGAGCATACTCCCCTCAACGTCAGGTGAAAAAAACTCTACGAACGTTGCTTGGAGATGTGATAACAGCTGAGCAAAAGACTCGAAGTTCTCTGTTAGAAGTGCTTCTTCTTTATCATCCGGCTGGGTTTGTTTCGGAGGAGGAATTTGTTTGGTTGCTTGAGGATAAGGTGGAAAGTCTAGGAAAGAAAAGTTCATTGGCCGAATATTTGGAAGGTCTATCTTCTGTTGAGTTTAATAACTTCTATAGTCATTTTTTTTCCAGCAACACCATCACAAAACTTCAACTTGAGGTAGCTAGATCGATAGCAGAACGAAGAGAGATGATTGAACAAGGAAATGATAATGTTCAAAGACATCTTTTAACTGTTGCTAGTGTTGTTCCTACGTCTGGGCAGCTAAGGGTTTTTGGAAGTAGTGGCTTTTTCGCTTCCGGCATGCCCTTTGTTGGTAAAGAAACATCAGAAAAGAGGATGGCGACGACAGCTGTTTCAAGGGTGGTTTTGGAAGAGTTTATTGGATCTGTCAAAGATCTTTTTCAGATAGCTCAGGATAGAGTAGGTGAGACTTATTTTCATGGATCAACAGATTTTTTCTTTGATCTAAATACTTATATAGCTGAACAGGATCGTTCATTTTCTGGTCATAAAGCTAAAGAGATAAATACAGCTTATGCGAAAGTGTTGATGCAACGTTTTTTTCATCATGGCAGGGATAATGCTCTAGAAACGTTCCACCGGTCGGCAATTGATGCTGATGAATGGCTTGAAGGTATGATCGACAAGGCTGATGTGCATCTGAAAGAGTTGCAATTTGGAAGAACGTATACAAGACCTCTCAATCAAGTAAAGCGTCTCAATAATCCTCTTCAGCTAGTGATGCTTGCGAGTGGAGTTATTCCAGCGGGTGTCAGTATTCCAGCTGAACTTTCAAAAAGAGCAGTGTGGGAGGCTAGGAGAAAATTGCTCCTTGTTTTTTATATAAGTCGAGTTACCGAGTATAACCTTGCAACAATGGACAATCTTGAAGAAATTTTTAGTGCATTTGAGGTGGATGATTCAGCATTGCCCAAAAAGGGGGAGGTTTTTGGGGAAATATTGGAAACGGGTACTCGAGAGCTAGAGCATACATTACTAATAGGCTCAAAACTTGCGAAGGTCTATATTGAGGCTGGTATGAAAACGATTGAATCTTCTTTGAGAAAACTCTTTCTTCGTCCAGGTGATTTTATTAGACAGTCTTCAGATGTATTCCCACCTCTAGGGGATTTCCAAGCCACGAAAAATGCTTTTGATAGCATTATGACAGATCGTTGGAGGAGAGAAATAGTCTTCATGCCGCATCCAGAGGGATACACTGAACTGGAACTTTGTCGCAGAGAACCAATACCAACTGAACTTTATTCCTGTATGAAAAGTCCACCAAAGTTAGGTGATCCGATGTGTGAAGATCACCGAGTAGTCATTGAATATATTCAAGCACTTCGTAAAATTCCAAATATTGTAATCCATGATTACAAACCTGTTCCTGTTGGACATGTTGCAGCTAAGATTGGTGATAGCATTGGATCTAACTTAGGTAAAGGTAAGATTAGGTTTTGTAATTTTGTATTAAAAGATAGTGTTACTGGTGTGCAGGAAGAGGTACAAATTTTTGTCCCAACTGCAGAGATGGATCCCACAACAGGGAATTTCATATATACTCCAGCTACTGACTGGAAACGTTGGAAGAAGGATGATGATGTTCCGTATGCTTTGAGGCAATTTCATGCGCCTGATTTGGAGCTTGAGATGCGGTCTGTTATGGCTTTACTTTTTCCACCAGATATCTACTGGCATTTACCACCTGCTTCGTCTGATTTGAGGCAGCGTGAGGGTATGAAATGATGCGGAATTTTTTTCTCTGTTCTTGTTAAAGAGTTATTCCAAGGTAATGTATTTTTTCCAATTTTTTTCTTGAAGTAAGGATTTCATGACTACTTGTCCATCGATGATAAAGGTTCTTGTCCATAGTGTTTTTAGAGTTTCTTTTATTTCCTCTGAAAGTACTTCGGGAAAAAAGATTACATTATTGCTTTGTTGTTTGATCCCAAGAATATGATTATTTTGTGCCCAGAGGCGCAAGTTTTCTATGAAGAAAATATTGTCAACTTCTGTTGGGATTTTTCCAAAACGATCAGTGATTTCTTTTTGAATTTTTTTAAGATCATTTTTATGGGTAACTAGTCCTAGTGACTGATAGAAGTATAAACGAACTGCAGCATCGCTGATATAACTTTGAGGAATGTATGCGGTGAGAGGGAGATCGATTTCTGGGCGAAAGGCATTTTGAAATGTGATTTCGGTATTTTCTTCGGTAGGTGAAGATGTTAACTTTCCATGTTTAATTTGAGATTTTAGTGTTTCTACTTCTTGTCTCACTAGACGGGTGTATAGTTCTATTCCGATTTCGTTGATAAATCCGCTTTGTTCTGTTCCTATGGTGTTGCCTGCTCCTCGCATATCTAGGTCCCGCATAGCTAATTCAAAACCGCTTCCGAGGTCGGAAAGTTCTTCAAGAGTTTTTAATCGGAGCAGTTGGTTTTTGGGGAGTTCGGTTTGTTTGTAGAGTAGATAGGCATAGGCTTGGGTATTTGATCGTCCTACTCGACCACGCATCTGGTAGAGATCGGAGAGACCAAAGTGGTTGGCGTTTATAACGATGAGCGTGTTGGCGTTTGGAATGTCGATACCGTTTTCAATAATATTGGTGGCGACGAGGCAATTGGTTGTTCCGGTCATGAAGGCATATAATTGTTCTTCCAGCTCTGATGGTTTCATTTGGCCATGGGCGACGCCTATGGTTATTTCTGGGATGAGTTTTGCCAGATCATGAGCAACGTGAAGGATTGTTTGCACTCGGTTGTAAATAACGAAAACCTGTCCGCCGTGCTTGATTTCATCTGTGATGGCTTTACGCAGCAGGTTTTCGTTGTAGTTTGTGACGATGGTTTTGATGGGTAAACGTCCAGGAGGAGGGGAGCTAAGGACTGAAATGTCACGAATACCAGAGAGTGAAAACTGAAGAGTTCTTGGAATAGGGGTTGCTGTAAGAGTGAGAATGTCGATGCTTGCCCGTTGTTCTTTGAGTCGTTCTTTAGCTTTGACTCCAAATCGTTGCTCCTCGTCTACGATAAGTAATCCAAGGTCTTTCCAGACGATGTCCGACTGGAGTAGACGATGTGTGCCAATGATTATGTCGACTTTGCCTTCTTGGATAGCTTTTTTTGCAGCGGTAATTTCTGCTGCTTTTCGCATTCTGCTTAGTGCTGCGATGCTAATAGGATAAGACTTGAGACGTTGACTGAATGTCCGGCGATGTTGTTCGGCAAGTATGGTGGTTGGAGCTAGGATTGCAACTTGCTTTCCTCCTGAGACGGCTTTGACTGCGGCTCTCAGGGCAACTTCGGTTTTTCCAAAACCGACATCACCACAGATGAGGCGATCCATCGGATGGGGTGATTCCATGTCTTTTTTTACTTCTTCGATGGCTTTTTTTTGGTCGGGAGTTTCTACGAAAGGGAAGGCGAGAGCAATTTCTCGTTGTATATAGTCATCATGGGGAAATGCAAATCCTACCTGAGAGGCTCGTTTGGCATAGATTGCGATAAGTTCTTTTGAATAGTTGTCGATAGATTTTTTGATTTTTTTCTTAGTCTGCTGCCAACGCGAACTGTTTAGTGAGGATAGTTCAGGTTCGGCATCTGGTGAAGAAATGTAACGGGTTATACGATCGATTTTGCTTGTTGGAACATAGATTTTGTCGCTTTTGGCAAACTCTATAACAAGATATTCTCTCACGATGTCACTGACGGTTTGTTGTGAAATACCAAGGAATTTCCCAATGCCGTGATCAATGTGAGTAACATGGCAACCGGGCGTTAACGTTACAAATGGGGCGGTTATTTGAGGTGACAGATATTGTTGGGAGGATGAGTAGCTACTGATGAGTCCGAAAATTTCGTAGTCTGTGTAGAGAATGGTTTTATTTTTCTCATCTATCCATCCTGGTGAGAGTAATGTTTCATTGATGAGAAAACAGTTTGTTAGTGTAATATCTCGATCGTTGAGTGTTTCTAGCAGTCGTGCACTTTGTCTGGTGACTATAATGATTGTGTAATTGTTTTTGATTTTTTGTTGCAGACTTGAAGTGAAATCGTGAATTCTGCCTCTGAAAGATGGGAGCGGAATGTATTGCTCTGGCTTGGAAAGTTGTGGTTGAGTTTGAGAAAAAGTAAGATTTTGATATTTATTTTCTTGATTATTATTGATAGGAGCTGTAATGTCATCACTATCGAGAATAAAGAAAGCATTGTGTGGGATATATTCATCTAAATGGGCTTTTTTTGAGATTTTGCTTGTTGTTGTGGCTGAAAGTGCATATGAAGTAATTTTTGTTTCCTGAGAAATTTGCGTGAGTGGGTCGAACAATCGCATGGATTCTAGCGTAGATCCAAAAAACTCTATTCTCAGTGGATATTCACTTTCTTTTGGAAATAGGTCCAAAATTCCTCCTCTGAGAGCAAATTGTCCTTTGGCATTGACTTCATATTCTCGTTCATATCCCCAAGATTGGATGGTGGTAAGGATTTCATCTAGTTGATAGTGATCTTGAAGAGAAAAATGTAATTGCTGCTGAGTTAGTTCTTTTATAGATGGTATTTTTTCTTGAAACTGAGAGTGTTCAAGAATAAACAGATCTTGTTCGTTTGGGGAGAGGAGCTTTGACAAAGCATTTGGGTCAGTTGATTCTAGAACTCGTTCGTTTAGTTGAATTTGTTTTCCCAAAATGACCTTCAAAATATGTTTATAAGCCTGAAGATTACGTAATACCTGATTTTGACGACCTGCTCCTTTTGTTATCCAATAGAATGGACCTGATACTTTTGCGCGTTCGTTGAAAAGAATATCTGCAAGGAAGTAATATTCTCGACATTGGCCGATAATAGATTTGTGTTCTGGTAGATTCATATTTATTTGTACAAATTGTTCAAGAAAGTTAATTGCTACATGACAAATTCATTGTTTTTTGCTATACTGAGGTACAAGAATAAGTTTACTAAAAATACCACATATAAAAATAAAGGAGCAGTAATGAACTATGATTCTGTGGATTTAAAGAATTTTACTGCTAAATTCAAGTATAATGAAACACCCGAGGCGAATACCCTAAAAGAGAATTATAACTTTTTTATTGGGTCGTTGCTCATATTCGTTTTTCTTCTTCTTCCATTGCATGCGTATTTGGCATATACCGATGTTGAGTCTGTTCATGTTATTTTCCTTCTTCTTGAGGCTGTGTTGGTGTTGATTGTTTTGTTTTATGCCAGAATTGAGGTGGTTTTTGACAAAAAAAAGAAAGAGTTTCGTTATTATAAGAAATGTTTACTTGGGTTTCTTTCTTCTAGTATTTCAGTTTCTATTCCTGAGCTTGAAAAATTTTCAGTGCTCCATCGTATTTGGGGAGTTACACAGAAATATACTGATCGATTTTCTTACTTCTCTTTACAGAATCACTTAAAGAAAAGTAAAACGCCAAATACTATTTTCAGTTCGCTCACTATTTCCAATGGAGCTTGGATTTATATTTTTCAGGATTTATGTCAGCAAAATTTACAAACAGGGAAGTTTGTAGCTCATCTCAAAAAACGAGAGTTACCTTTCTCTGCTACTTCAAGTGTAGCTTATTATGCAAAGAATTTTGCAATGTTTTGGGTTTTTATATTTTTGTTCATGCTTGGGACGGGGTTGTTGTTTTATTTCAAAAATCAAGATATGGATGGTTTGAGAACATTATTTTCGCTAGAAGTGTTAGCAGGGCAGGTTGGGGTTTCATTGTTTTTCTCCGTGTTTTTCGGATATCTTATTAAAGAAAAATAGAGATGTTGGCTGTGTGCAATAGAGAAGATGTGAATCGGCAGTTCAATCCTTGCTGAATGGAGGTTCTTTCTAGTACTGTTGATGGTAGTGGGGTGATTTTCTATGCGTGTTGCTGTTGATGTGCGTGTTTTAAAAAATAAGAAAAAAACAGGTGTTGAAGAATATACTATTCAGCTTCTTCGCCATTTGCTTAAAGTTGATAGTCGTAATGAATACTCCCTTTTTTATAGCAGTATTTTTTCGATAAATTCCAAGCTTAAAAATATATTTGGTTCTACAGTTCCCATACGTCATGTGCATTTTCCTAACAAGATCCTGAGTCTACTGTGGAAATTTCCAGGATTACCTAAGGCAAACTGGTTGGTTTCTGGTGGTGTTGATATATTCCTTTCTCCTCACATTAATATTCTTCCTGTGTTGGATTGTAAGAAAATTATTGTGGTGCATGATTTGGCATTTCTTCGACTTCCGGAGTTTTTTACAAGATGGCAGCTTTTTTGGCACCGTTACATGGCGAATGCGTCAATTCCACAAGCAGATCATATTATCGCTGTTTCTGATTCGACGAAGCGGGACTTAGTAGCGTTTTATGAGATATCTGAAGAGAATATCTCTGTGATTTATCCTGGAGTGTCGATGGAGCTTTATCCATTTTCGGAAAAACAGAAACAGTCGTTTAGGAAAAAGGTCGGATTACCTGATCGTTATATCCTTTCTCTTGCCACTTTGGAGCCAAGAAAAAATATTGTTTCGGTAGTTCATGCTTTTGCGTTATTGAAAGAACACTATGATATTGGGGATTTAAAGCTGGTACTCGTTGGGAAGAAGGGATGGCTTTATAAGGATATTTTTAAACTTATTAAAAATTATGGTTTAGAACAGGATATTCTTTATCGTGGGTATATTCCTGAGGATGAAAAGAATGGTTATCTGAGCTCTGCCAGCTGTTTTGTTTATCCAAGTTTCTATGAAGGATTTGGATTTCCACCTTTAGAAGCATTTGCTGTTGGAACTCCGGTGATCACTTCCAACACATCATCGCTTCCTGAAGTTGTGGGTTCGGCAGCCATTACCGTTGATCCTTTGGATGTGCCAGCGTTGTCTTTGGCTATGAGAAAAATATGTTTTGATAGGGTGTTTGCGCAAGATTTGCGAGATAAAGGTTTGGTACGAGTGAGGAAGTTTCAGTGGCATAAGGTTGGAGGAGATGTGTTGAGGGTTCTTGAAGGTGATTCAGTTTGAGTCTATGTGCAGAAATCTTGGTAGACAAGCGTTTTAATCACTATTTCCAACTTTATTTTTTCGCCAAGTTTTTATATTTGCATGGTGGCCGGTGAGCAGTATTTCTGGTACTTTCATTCCTCGAAAATTAGCTGGACGAGTGTATTGTGGGTGTTCACGTTCCTTTCCAACGGAGAACGATTCATCTTTGGTTGATTCTTGGTTTCCAACTACGCCAGGTATGAGTCTGGTTACTGCATCGAGAACAATGAGTGCTGGTATTTCTCCTCCTGTTAAAATATAGGGTCCAATACAGAGCTCTTCATCCGCTAAGTATTGATTTACACGTTCATCTATTCCTTCGTAATGCCCACAGATGAGAATAATATGGTTATATTTTGAAGCTAGAGATGAAGCTTTTTTTTGAGTGAAGAATTTTCCCTTGGCTGAAGTGGTAATAATTCTGATTTGCTTTCTTTCTGATGGTGTAAGCGCATTGGTGATGCTTTCCACTGCTTCAAAGATAGGTTCAGGTTTCATCACCATGCCTGGTCCACCTCCAAAGGGGCGGTCATCGCAGGTTTTATGTTTGTCTGTAGTAAAGTCACGAATATTTATGATGCGAATTTCAACTTGTTTTGCATCTTGGGCTCGTTGGAGAATGCTTTCTTTGAGTGGGGTTGAGTAGAAATTTGGAAAAAGAGTGAGAATGGTAAATTTCATAAGAGCAGTTTTAAGCTACTAATTACACTACTGGGGTTTTTGTTGCACGCACAGGGGTTGCTGTTGGTTTTGAAGTTGTTGGGGTTCCAGAAGTGGGGGTGCCACTTGAGGGTGTTGCATCATAGTTACACGTAGTAGCAGCGTCAGCGCCACAAGGGCATCGCTCGTATTTTGCGCTCCATGCTTGAAAATTGGTTCTGATTACATCATCTTTTTGCGTTCCATCGGCATATATTATGGTTCTGCCCCCGAGGATGTTGGCTCCTCCGACTGGGAAGTCTACTTGTTTTTGTTTTGCAGGGCAGAGTGCTGGATTATCAATGTATTCCGCAGGTGGCGCAGGACTGGTGCTGAGAATTTGAGGTTTTGCTATTGAGACTTTTCGTCCATCTTTTGTGCCGTAAAATTTGAAAGTAACTGAGGAATTTGATCCATTGTAGAACGCTTGCACAAGTACATGTGATGCAAAGTCATTTTTAAATTTCAGATCTTGAGAAGGTGAGTATACTGTCGCATCATATCCTATACCTAAGCCAGTTTTTTCGTAGTATTTTACTCGATAAGAGTGCCCTCTTCTCATTACAATGGGAAATCCAGTGTTCAATCCAGCTTGAAAAAAGGTAGTCGAAACTTGGCAGACGCCGCCGCCGTCACCTTTCACAGTACGGTTGCCGAGAATAACCCAAGTGGCTTGATATCCAGTTGCAGCACTGATTGTTCCAACTGAGTCGTTAAACGAAATTACTTCTCCTGGTGCATAAAGGTGTCCATGTACCCGTTCAGTAGCTATTTTAATGTTGTGTTTTCTTTCGGATGGAGAGCCTTCGAAGGCAGTTGTTGCTTCTCCGATAAGCTCCTGGATGCCGAGATCGGCAATATTGCTTTCGGTTATTTTTGGTTCGATTTCTGCGATTACGAGTGGTAAAGTTCTGGTGTTTGTTGGGTCACTGTCTAATTGAATAATTGCATCATTAAGCGCCGTGTAGGTTGCTTCGATGTCAAGGTCAGCACCTTTTTTACTTTGGGCAAAGTTTTTTACTAGACCATTTTCATATTCAAATAACCCATTTTCAGGATCAATATGTACTTTTTCTTTGATTGGTTGAAAAAAAGCAGTTGTGTTGTCTTTGTTTAGTTCTATGGATAATTTATTGTTGTCTTTTTTGAATTCAAGCAACTCAGCAAGTTTGTTTTGCGGTATTTTCCAGTTTTGAGATCCGCTGGTTAGCGTAAATGGATCTGACAGAAGTGCAAGGATTTCTTGCTCATGTTCCTGAATATCTTTTTTGAAGACTGTTGGTTGAACTGCCGTTATTTCAAGTTCAGTGGTGACTTTATTGAGTAAACTTGTAGATTCCTTTAGTTGTTTTTTTGCTTTGTCGACATTTACTGAATTTCCAATTTTTTCATCTTGGTAGGAAAGAACGCCTTTGTCCCATAACACTTTTGCGTTTGCTTCTGGATCGGAAATTTCCTTGGCGTAGGTTTTTAATGCTTGGGTTAGCTTTTCATCATTCATTGTTATGACAGGAGCGATTGTATTTCTGAGGGTTAGTGATTGCATTCTTTCCCCAACACTGGAGAGGAATGATCCTCGTCCGACGCTCCAAGCATTGTCGATTGTAGCGTCTGCATCGATTATGAATTCAATATCTTCTGGTTGTATAACCCAGCTTTTGTTTTTGTAAGTAAAGGTGAATCCTTCGTCGTAGAGTGTATCGAGTTTATCAGTGAGGGCAAGGGATGCCTGTTCTTTGGTCAGGCCCCCTACGTTGAGGTCTTTTCCGATATATACGTTTGGAAATATTTTCTCGGCGTAAGTGAAGCCAAATGTGGTGAATACTCCGATAACGATGAAGAGTACCAAGAGTAAGGCTATAGCTGTGTTGCGAAAGGCTGTGCTTGCAAGGATTACGTCTTTTGTGAGTGATTTACGTGTAAATAGTGCTTCGGACATTGCTGTGATACCTGACTGGGTTTCTTTTTCGACGGTTACTGGTTGGTTTTTTTCGGTGATCGACGTTGGTGTTGAGGAGTGGTTTTTTGTCCCTTCTTGTAGTTCATCAAGATTTTTTGCGACAAGGGATGCGTGATCCTGGGCTGTTTCTTTGCTTATTTCAAGAGACGCTTTTGGATTCTTTGCAGGTTTTTTCTTGGCAGCTGGATTCATAAAATGGCTACAATATCCGCATAATATGCGGTAATTCTATCAGTAGAATGCTTTTTTGTAAATGGCGTATCTGCAAAAATGTGGTGTGAGAATTAATATAGAGAGATGAGAATGTTAGGTACTGTTGATTTGTTTTTGTTGTTTACTAGTTTTTTGGGTTTTTGCAAAGTAGATGGTTTTGGGTAAGTATGAAGCTCTCAGTGACTAAATTTTGGTAATCTGTAGCTTGGAGTAGGTTTTTTTCCATGGCAGAAGTGGCGATGAATAGTATTGGAAGTAGAGATGGGCAAGTTAAATAAAATTCAGCAGTTTTTTTTACCAGTTTATGCTCTTTAATTCCTCCAAAACCAACAAACATGCCAACGTTGGGAATTACGTCAAGATCGAGAGGGCCATCACCTACGAACAGTATTTCTTCTTTTGGTGTTCCAATATCGTTGATGCATTGGGTTTTTCCTGTACTGTTGACCAGGGGTTGATCTATTTCGAGATGGGAATAGTTTCCTTGTTCGTCAAAACCTAATTCCACAGCAAATACACGCTCTCTAGGAATGGTTAGATAATCCGCGAGGATGTCTACTGCAGCTTTGTATCCGTGACTCATGATGTATACTTTTTTTCCGAGGTATTGCAGTGCTTCAACAACTTCTTTTGCTCCGGTGGTTATGTTTTCTGTGTATCGTTTTCCAAGTTCTTCTAGTTGTTGTCGAGAGGGTTTTGCAAGTGCTATACGTTCAGCGAACACTTCTTCTAGGGTAATTTTTCCACTGACTACATTGAGTGTGAGGTCATGGATAAGTTTTGCGACTTTAGGATCGTTGGATGCATCGGCGAGTTCGTTTATACCTTGAATTGTTGAGAGTGTGTAGTCGCAGTCGAAGATTACAGTTGAGAAGCCTGGGCGGAATTTCATTTCGTACATGGTGGTGATTTTTGATTATCTGAGTATAGTGTAGCATTTTGGAGCCGAGTCATATTTTCATTAGGACGGTGTGGTTATTGAACCCCCTAAATCCCCCTTCACAGGGGGACTTTGATGTCTGCTGTTTTTCTTGCATTTGGTATAATGGGGGTGTTTTTTTCACCAGTTTTTAGTGGGGGGCTTTTTTGTGGCTTTGTATCATGTGTATCGGTCTCAGACTTTTGGGGAAGTGGTCGGGCAGGATTCAATTATTCAGACGCTGAAAAATTCCCTCATTTCCGGTCGAGTTTCACATGCCTATCTTTTTTCCGGTTCTCGAGGAATTGGGAAGACGTCAACTGCGCGTATTTTGGCCAAGGCTGTGAATTGTTTGCAACGGAGTGCTGATGCTTTTGAACCCTGTAATGTTTGTGACTCTTGCCTTGCTATTGCCGAAGGGCGGGCGATGGATTTGTTGGAAATTGATGCGGCGTCTAATCGTGGTATTGATGAGATTCGCAGTCTGAAGGAAAAAGTTAACTATGCACCTACTCAGCTGAAGTATAAGGTGTATATCATTGATGAAGTGCACATGTTAACGAATGAGGCGTTTAATGCTTTGTTGAAGACGCTTGAAGAGCCACCTGAGAATACGCTTTTTATTCTTGCAACAACGGAGGCTTACAAAGTCCCAGAGACGGTTATTTCCCGTTGTATACGATTTGACTTTCGTCGAATTTCTACACAGGCCATGGTTACTCACCTTGCAGAAATTTCTGAGAAGGAGGGAATACAAGCTGATAAGCGGTCACTGCAGCTTATTGCCAAACAAAGCCAGGGTGGTTTGCGCGATGCTCTTGGATTGCTGGAACAACTGCATTCTTATGGAGCGGAATTAACGATCGAGCAGGTGCAGACAATTCTTGGGGTGGCTGATCGGGGATTTGTGGAGGAATATCTTGATGCGATTTGGGAGGGTAATGAGGGAAATGTGTTGGATGTGATTCAAAAGACTGTTGCTAGTGGTTTTGATTTGGTGCAACTTACAGACACGATTATTGAATATTTTCGGGAGATATTGCTCTATAAGGTTTCAGGGAAGGCGCAGTTGCTTGATTTTACGGATGAACAGGAGGAGAAAGTGAAGCAATATTGCCAACACTGGGGTGTTCAGGAATTATTGCGTTTATCTGATATCTTTTTGGCGAGTAAGCAGAATTATCGTTCCAGCCCTTTACCTGAATTGCCTTTGGAGTTGGCTGGGTTGGAAGCGATTTTATCTTTGAGGAAGCCACCTGAAGTTGTAGTTGCAAAACCAATTCAGGAGATTCAGACCTCGCAAAGGGTTGCTCAAGTTCCAGCTACACAAATAGCTCCAGTGATTCAACAAAGCCAGTCTTTCCCTGTGAAGCCAGTCAGTGTTAGCGCGTCTGCTGAAGTAAAGCCTGTTCATTCTTCAGTTTCAACGGGAAATCAACAGGTAGCTACTTCTGAACATTCTGCTCCTCAGGTTGCGCCCAGTTTTTCATCAAATGCTTCACCAGATGGTGCAATGGCGTTGAAATCTTTGCTTGATCGATGGTCGGACGTGCTTTTTCATGTGCGAAAAAAGAATCAGGCTTCTTTAGAAGCGTTGTTGCGTTCTTGCGCTCCTATCGATGTTCAAGGTACAAATGTTATCATTGCTGCGCGGTATGCTTTTCATAAAGATAGGCTTTCTGAAGCTGCTAACAAGCGAGTTGTGGAAGATGTGCTTTCTTTGATTCTTGGTGTGCAGGTATCTTTGGTTGTTGAAGTGCGATCTGATGTGACACCGGTTTCTCTTTTGAAAAATTCAGCGTCCCAGTCAAAACCTAAACCGGATATGCAGGAGAAAGTGAAGGAAATTCTAGATGTTTTTGGTGGGGGTACTGTGGTGGAGTAGGAGTGTGTGAGATTGCTTTTTGGGTAGGGGTTTATTAGAGTAGGGTGTGTAAAAAATACTATTTTGATCAGGAGTTTTTTCTTATGTTTAATCCACTCAAACTTGCGGCTCAGGCTCGGGATATGCAGAAAAAGATGAAAGAAGTGCAAAAAGAGTTGCAACGTACTACTGTCGAAGTGAAGAATAATGCCGTCACGGTGGTAATGAACGGAGAGCAGAAGGTGGTGACCTTGACTATCAATCCTGTAGCTCTTGAAACTGGGAAAGTTGATGCATTGGAGAAAGCGATTCGTGAAGCGTTAAATGAAGCTGGGGAAAAGGTGCAGAAGTTAGCTGCTGAGCAGATGTCTAAGGTGACTAGTGGAATTCAGATTCCTGGATTGACGATGTAGGAAATCCCCCTAACCCCCTTTGAAAAAAGGGTGGACTGGATTGGGGATTTTTTCCATTGGGACAATGTGGGTATTGAACCCCCTAAATCCCCCTTCTCAGGGGGACTTTGATGGGGAAAGGTTGGGTATTTATTTTGCATAATTTACAAAATTAGTTTTTTACATGGCTATCTCGCTTATCCCACAACCTATACAGCGATTGATTGAGGCTTTTGAGCAGTTGCCTGGGGTTGGTCCCAAGACTGCTCAGAGACTGGTGTTTTATTTGTTGCGAACTGATCGGAAAAAGACAGAAATACTGGCAAATGCTGCTGGGCGGTTGTTTGACACGCTTCGGTTTTGCAAAGTTTGTAATAACTTTTCTGAGCATGAAGTGTGTGGAATTTGTAGTAATCCACAACGTGATACTGGTGTGCTTTGTGTGGTTTCGGAAGCTTTTGACGTTGTAGCTATTGAGAAGATGGGACAGTTTCGGGGGGTGTATCATGTGTTGCAGGGAGTGCTTTCTCCACTGGAAGGGATTGGGCCTGAAGTGTTGACGATCAGTCAACTTGTTGAAAGAGTTCGAGAGCAGGAACAGCTTCGCGAAATTATTTTTGCGACGAATCCGACGCTTGAAGGTGAGGCAACGGCAATGTATATTGCTAGGCTTTTGAAGTCTTCAACAGTGAAGATGACTCGTATTGCAAGAGGGTTGCCGACTGGCGGCGATCTGGAGTATGCTGATACACTTACCTTGTTGAATGCAATGGATGGTCGCAAAGAATTTGGTGTTGAGGTCTAACAGTCAGAGAGAGTGTACGTTTGGGATAGTGCTGGTGTATCGTTCTTTCTGAATAGTTAATTTTTTAAAAAAAGTATCGTTGTGTTATTCTATGGAGCACTTTCATAATGGCCAGATCAGAGAACCGAAAAAAATCTAGTACATCCACAGGAATGAAGCGTTTTCGTTTTGACCCCGTGGCATTAGTTACAAGTACACCTTTTATTTTTTGTGTGGTTGTTTTGCTCGCTATTGCTATCATTGCTGGGATTGTACTTTATCATCCGCCATATACGTTCAATGATGAGGATGATCCAAGTAATGGTTTACGAAGCCTTTCCCATCATGCTCGTGTTTTTGCTGATTATCTTAGTCCAGAGAGCAAAGACATTGTGGAGTTTTTGGTGAAAACTTCTACTGCACATCCGCAAACGTTCAACATCATATATAAGAATCTGCCTCAGAAAGATTCACCTCTTTCGGTAGAAATGGCTCAGGCAGCTGAATGTGCATTGCCACAGGATATTTTCTGGGATTTGTCGGCTGCTTTTTATGATAAACAATATTTATTTACTGTTGCTGAGAAACAGACGGATTCAGTTCTTTTTGCTGATAGGTTAATTGCTGATTTTGTAAATAGAATTAACGCTGAGAAAGTAGATGCAATGAATACGTGTTTGCAGCAGAAAAAATACACGTATCTTCTGGATGCGGATCGCAAAGAGGCAGAATCTTTGGGTGTGGATTCTGCTCCGGTGGTTTTTTTGGATGAAGAGAAGTATACAACGTTGGATGCTCTGCAGAAGGCTATTACTGATAAGTTGGATGTGAGTAGTAAGTAACGATACTTTGCTATAAACATGCAGATATCTCAATAGAAAACTAAGCAAATTCGGCAAAGAATATCTTCAACGTATGGTGATATTTTTGTTACCCCAAGGGTATTCGAAGAGATCCTTCGACTACGGGGACTTCGCTCAGGATGACACCGTTGTTGTATTTTTTTCTTCGAACTTACAGTAAGTAGGGAGAGTGTAGTATGTTTGCTGAACGGTTGCGAAAATTGCAGGTGCGTTTACATGCGGAGCAAGTTAGTTTTTTACTAGTCAGCAGTGGGGAAAATATTTTTTATCTTACGGGGTTGGAAGGATTGGAAGGGTATTTGTTGATTGGTGCTGAGGGGAGCTATTTGTTTACGGATAGTCGTTATGAGGGGGCAGTGGTTGGGCTTTCTGATTTTTTTTCTGTACAGGTTTTTCGTAAGCAGTTTACTGATGCTTTGCAGCAGGTTCTTGAGCGAGAGAAGGTTTCTACAGTTCATTATGAAGCGAAGCAGCTTACTGTCTATCAGTTGCAGCTTTTTAAGAAAGCTGTACCTGCGATTGAATGGAAGGGGTCGGTTGATCTGGTTGAGCGGCTGAGAGAGCAGAAGGATGAGGAAGAGATTCGTGTCATAAAAAAATCATGTGCGCTTTTGGATAGTGGGTTTGCCTATATCGAGCAGCAGATTGCGGTTGGGATGAAGGAAAAGGAAGTGGCGTGGAAGCTTGAACAGTTTCTTCGGGAGCAGGGTGGGGATGCGTTGGCGTTTCCGACGATTATTGGTAGTGGGAGTAATTCGGCTGTGCCGCATCATCATACGTCAGATCGTGTTATTGAATTCGGAGATATTGTGTTGGTTGATGCAGGGGTGCGGTATAAAGGGTATTGTTCAGATTGTAGCAGGACGTACGTGGTGGGGGAAAGTTCGGCACGTTTCCAGGAGCTTTACTCGACTGTGTTGGAAGCGCAGGAGTTGGCTTTGCAGAAAGTTAAAGCTGGGGAAAAGGCATTAGCTGTTGATGCGGCTGCTCGGGAGTATATTTCCAAGGCTGGTTTTGAGGGGCGGTTTGGGCATGGGACGGGGCATGGGGTGGGGATTGCTATTCATGAGCGACCAAGGTTGAGCCCTATGAACACTACGGATGTGCTTTTGGAGGGTTCAGTGGTGACGGTTGAGCCGGGGATTTATGTGCCGGATTTTGGTGGGGTGAGGATTGAGGATACGG
>JBAXVQ010000037.1:0-18388 GCA_037128935.1 bacterium
TTTCTATTTTACGACAATTCTATTATACACTAATTCTCGTGACGACACCACCTAACAACGCCCCTTCTTCCATCGGGGTGAGCAGTACCTAAAAGAACCATTGTTAGCAGTTTTGTCGTATGCGATCCCCCAAAAGGTACTATCATTGGGATGCGTTGTTCGGGCGGCCGGGCAGGGCCCATCATCCGCCCACATGTTGTAAAAATAGTAGAAGTTCCCGTCATTTCCTCTCCTTTACCCAAGAGCGTCCTTCACTCTTGCTATTCCCCAGTTGATCTCTTCCTTCGTGATCACCAACGGTGGCAGAAATCTGATGATCGTGGATCCGGCTGGGAGAGCAATAATACCAGCATCCTGCATTTTCTTCAAATATTTTGTCACGCGATCTTTCAGTTCTAGTCCGATCATCAGGCCTTTTCCGCGGACTTCGCGGATTACTGGGCTTTCGAGTGCCTGCAGTTGTTGGAGAAAATACTCGCCAACCTCGGCGACGTGTTCGGCTAGTTTATGTTCTTTGAAGTAGTTGATGACGAAAGCAGCGGCGGCGCAGGAAAGGGGGTTTCCGCCGAAGGTGTTGCCGTGGGTGCCTTTGGGAATTTTCTCTGACACTTCTGGGGAAACAATGGTTACCCCCATAGGTAATCCATTTGCAATGGCTTTGGAAAGGCAAAGAATGTCAGGAACAACGTCAAAATGTTCGAAACCGAAAATTGTTCCAGTGCGAAATCCTGTTTGCACTTCATCAAGAATCAGTAATGCACCATGCTTTTCACAGAGTGCTTTTACCTGTTTGAGATAGTTTTTTTCGGGGATGCGGATGCCACCTTCGCCTTGGATTGGTTCGAGGATGACAGCGGCGGTTTTTTCGGAAATGGTGGATTCCATCTCTTCGATATTGTCGTAGGAAATGTGAACAAACCCTTCCAACATGGGCACGTAGGGGTCTTTGTATTTATCGACACCGGTGGCAGCTAGTGCGCCAAGGGTGCGTCCGTGGTACGCGCGGTTGGTGCTGATGACCTGCGTTCTGCCAGTCACAGCGCGAGCGAATTTCAGGGCGGCTTCTACGGTTTCTGTTCCGGAATTGCTGAAGAAAAAACGGTTGAGATTTTTTGGTAAAACCGAAGCGTAGGCTTCTAGCATTGCGGCGCGTTGATCGTTGTAAAAACTTTGGTGGCAGTTGATGAGGGTGCCCAGTTGCTTCTGGACTGTTTCCGTAAATGCTTTGTGACCGTGACCAAGAATGTTGGGACCGTAATTGCTCATGAAGTCGAGATATTTCTTCCCTGTCTCATCAAAAACCCAGCATCCTTCGCCACGAACCAAGGCAACATCACGTTTGGCGTACAGTGGTACGACGTATTGCTGCTCGATTTCCTGAATGCTCATGGCGGTACTCCTTGTGGGGGCTTGTTGTTACTAGGTTTACTGTAAGGGAAATGAGGGGGAAATGAAAGAGCACTGGTTGCTTGCTTGGTAGGGAACGTAGATCTGCGTTCCCTACCAAGCTCAAAGTGTCATCCTGAGGCTTTTGTGAAGGATCTCTTCGTAGCAGGCTGGGGTTTCAGTTACTCTCAAGTTGTTCGAGGAGATCCTTCGACTTCTAGGACTTCGCTCAGGATGACACACTTCATTGTCGATTTCACAGTAACGCCTTGTGACTTTGTTCCTGTTGTATCTCTCGCCCCTTCCGGTTGTAAAACACACGCTGTAATGGTAACCTAAATAGCAGCCATTATGGGGGGGGTGTTTTAGTATGAGAAGTCCCATCTATCTTGCGATCGCACGGCTGGCATCTGAGAAGGATATTCCTGAAGAAATTATCATAGAAGCCCTGGAGAAAAGTCTCCTTTCCGCTTATCACAAAGACTTCGGCGAGTTTGAGAATGTGCATGTGGCCTTTGATCAGGAAAACGGTGATTTCATCGTTTGGCAAAGAAAAACTGTGGTGAAAAAAGTGAAGGATCCGGTTACGGAAATTTCACTCGAAGATGCAAAAGAACAGGAATCCAAGTCTAAAGTTGGCGATGAAATTGAAGTAAACACTACTCCTGCCGAGTTTGGTCGCATTGCGATTCAGACAGCTAAGCAGGTGATTATTCAGAAAATTCGAGAGATTGAGAAGAATTATATTTTCCAAGAATTCATGGATCAGAAACATAAATTGATCCAAGGCGCTATCATCCGTCGTGAAGGTAGCAATCTTTTTCTGGATATTGGCAAAGTCGAAGGTCTTTTACCCTACAAAGAACAGATTCCTGGTGAGCGTTACTTCTTGGGACAAACGCTTAAAACCGTTGTGGTTGAAGTGCTGCAGACTCCAAAGGAAAATAGAGTTCTCCTTTCCCGCGCACATCCTGAATTCCTCGACCGCCTTTTCGAAGTCGAAGTGCCTGAAATTCTACAAGGGAGTGTGGTGATTAAAAATATTGCACGTGAACCGGGCGTCCGTTCAAAGATTGCCGTCACTGCAACTCAAGAAGGCGTTGATCCAGTCGGTGCCTGCGTTGGTCAAAAGGGTGTTCGCATTAAGGTGATTAACGAAGAGCTTGGTGAAGAGAAAATCGATATTATTCCTTTTGATGAAAATCTTGAAAACTATATAGCTAACGCCCTGAGCCCTGCTCAAGTGAGCCATGTCACTATCGATAAAGAGCGTAATTCTGCGACAGTACTGGTTGACGAGAAAAATCTTTCTTTGGCTATTGGTAAACGTGGGCAGAATGTGCGCCTTGCGTCAAAGCTAGTTGGGTTGGAACTTGAGATTAGGCCTACTGATGGTGGTTCACGAGAGTAAACCTGAAACAGTTCCTTATTTCAATAGAACTTTCACCGGTTCAAAACTCCTCCGATGCACCTCACTCACCCCAAACTTCCCCAACCTCTCCTGATGCATTTTCGTCCCGTAGCCTTTGTGTTTCTCAAATCCGTACTCAGGATACTGAAGTGCTAATTCGTACATGATGCGGTCTCGGGTTACCTTGGCGATGATTGATGCAGCAGCGATGGAGATGCTGATGTCTTCGCCTTTTATAAACGAGAGTGAAGGCGTGGCTTGGTATTTTAGTGTTTTGGCTTCGATGTCGGAAAGCGCCATCGTAAGCTGGGGTTTTCCCATGATGTTGGCATCGAGGAGAAGGTAGTCGGGGGATGTGGGTAAATTATCCAATGCCCTCGTCATGCCAAGACGAACGGCTCGGGAAAGGCCAATCTGATCTACTTCTTCGGCGGAAACTGATCCAACAGCGTAGGTTTGGCAAAGTTGTGTGATGAGGGAATAGTTATCTTCAAGTTGAACTGCGGAAAGTTTTTTGGAGTCTTTCACCGTTGCCAGCTGCTTCTTTTTTATCCCTTTCGGTAGACAGACTGCGCCAACTATCAGCGGCCCTGCCCACGGTCCTCGTCCCGCTTCATCAACTCCAACAACTGCCGTATATCCCTCTGCCCAAAGTTTTTTTTCATTGGTAAACACGGGTACATTTCAACCTTTTGCGTGTGAAAAATCTTGAATTTTGCTCGTTATCTAGAGCATATCGACAGTAAATTCTTCTTTCAGTACTTTCATTTTTACTTGTTTGGGAGTAGATTTTTCTTCATCTAAACGAAGAAGAATGTAATGAATTACATCACGCGTTGCAGCGGTGAAAGGAATGGCAATCAAAGCTCCGATTACACCACCAAGCGACGCACCGATCACCACGAGGAGCACAACAAGAACTGGAGGAATTGAAAGATTTTTCCCCTGTATTCTCGGTAAGATAATGGAATTATCAATTTTATACATGAGGGTGTAGAGGATAATCACGATGTAGGGAGCTTGGGAGGAAATGGTGAAAGAGATCAACACTGCGGGAATGGCGCCCACAATAGGTCCAACCACTGGAATCGCTTCGAAAAAGCCAGCAATAATGCCTAGAGGAATCGCGAATGGAAAACCAAGGATTGTCAGACTGAGATAGATAAGAAAACCAATGGTGAAGCAAAGAACCAATTGCCCACGAATGTAACGACTCACCACCTTGTTTACGATATCACCCATGGAGGAGACATCTTTTCTCCAAGCTATGGGAAACATGGCTAGAATTCCGTCGATCAGCTTGCGAGGGCTGTAGAGGAGATAAAACATCCAGAAAAGGACGATAAGCATTTCCATCGTTGTTGTAACTGTATCCCGTAGGATGTGAAAAAACTGCATGGAAATATCTTGGAAAGATAGATTGAAGGTAGTTGAAAGTTCATTCACAAAATCATTTGGCGCGATCTCTGCATCTTCATTGGGCTGAATTCCAAGGGTTTTGATGAGAAGATCTTTACCTTTGTTGAATTGTTCGATCAGGTTAGCCAGTTGTCCAGTGAATACGCGAGAAACAAACGTAACAAAGAGCGCAATCAGAGAAATAAGAATGACATAGACAAGAAGAATCGCAATGATTCGGCGTGGCGATTTGGGAAGGCGAACAAATGCTAGGGTGTTATCAATCCAGCGCACTACGGGGTAGATAATGTATGCAATAATTGAGCCTACTGCGAAGGGAATCAGTGTACGACGAACCGTGAATACAACCCATGCAATACCGAGCATCATGGCTGCATAGACCATGTAACTGAGATTTTTCCTGGAGGTAAAAAATGCTTTTACGGATTCTGGAAAGGTCATAATTTAATATCCGTTGGTTATTATGAGTTGAGGTTTATTTACTTTTTCAGCAAAAAAGCTTCATCAGTCAATGTCACGCCCAAAGTTTTCGCAACGACTTCACGGCGGCCGGCGGCTTCAATCTTTCCCGCAACAATTGCGTTGAGATTGCGAGCTTTTGCAATAGCAACAACCCGATCGGCTTCGGCTTCGTTTTCCGTCATGATAGCGAGTCCGACACCGTAGTTAAAAATGCTGACCATATCTTTCACAGATGTGTTTGAGTGCTCTTGTACAAAGGTGAACACTTCAGTAACTGGCAACGTTTGCTCAATGACGTAGCGTAGTGGCTTGCTTGAACGCATGAGTTTCTGCCAGCCATGGCCAGTGATGGGTTCGACGTTGGTCGGGGAAATTCCTGCTTGCAGAATATCTTGTACAAGCGGAGCGTAGAGCGGTGTTGGGTCGTTGATAGCTTCCCAGTATTCCTGACCGCTGGGGAGTTGAGTCCTGTAGCCGTTTGGCAATTTTTCTGAAAGTTTCCTCAGGCTGGTGTAGCCGTTGGCGTGCGGGCCGGAAGCTTCGATAAACACAATGCTGTTTCCAGCTGCCAACTTGCTGCCGTCGATGGCGGAGGATCCCGCTGGAATGATGCCAAACAAGGCACCAGCGATGTCTATTTTGTCTTCGAGAAATTTGCTTTTGAGCTGTGGTGTTTCACCAGAAAAGTATACCGAGCCAACCGTTTTACAACCCGCAACAAAACCATTGAGAAAACCATCCATAAACTCGGGGGAAAAGACATCTTCGGGGTTACTGCAAGGAAGGTAGAGGGAAAGTAGTACGGGCTGCATACCTGCGGCGGCGGCATCGTTGGTCATAACGCCAACGGTTTTGATACCTATGTTGTGCCAAAAACGGTGGAGTTCCTCAGATGTGAGGTCTTCAGGCTTAGCCTCATCAGCTGTACCCAAACCTTCAGGAAGGAGTGTTACGAACAGTTTGTCGGCACCAATTTTTAAAAAAGGTTTGAGGTCGAGAGCGAATACATTTGCGCTGGCACCGAGGCGTTCATCAGGGATGAATCCGTATTTCTCTGCGAAACGCAGTGTTTTTCTGCTTGCGGCTATAAATGCATTCTTTGCTGTGTCCAAAGCATCGTAGTTTACATGGTCGAGGGTGGGTTGTTGGTTGGTCATGAGTGCGTGGGTTGCTGACAGGTTTTATTGTACAGGAAGGGGTTCTTTTTGTCGTGAGGAGGCTTACTCTACAAGAAAGCCTTGTAGACTTTGCGCTGTTTTAGGGAAACTGGTGCAAAGTTTCTTATCCAATGTTACGAGCTTGGTGCTATTTTTCTTTGCTAATGCTACAAACTCACAATCGTAAGAAGTGCAACCACTAGCTGTAGCTAATTCTAACACCTCCGCAAAGTCACTTTCGCATTCATTCTTGGCTAGCATGGCGGAAGCCAATTCAAATGCTATTTTGGCATCAGTGAGAGGTAGGTGATGATTACGAACATACATCCAGAGAACGTTACTAAATTCACTCTTCCATAACCGCGGAACTGACCAGCTTGGTTCTTTCTGTCTTAACTGTACAGCTAAATGCGATGTGGTAGCTGGAAGAAAAAGCGAAACAATGATATTGGTATCTACAACAATCACGCTTTACCCCAGTTTTTATAGGTGGTGATCTGCTTCTCTGTTAACATCGTCTTTGTACTAACCTTAATCGCATCCCTTAACTTTTTTGCCTGCTCTAAAACTTCATCCTCTGTGATCGGATTTTGTGTAAGCAAAGCTCGCTCCAACTGAATGATTGCTTCATTATTTAGGCTTCTTCGGTGTATTCCGGCACTTTTTTTCAGATCCGCGTGGAGTTTTTGAGGAACATTTTTCAATGTTATGGTTGTCATAATTGCATCCATTATGCATCCATTATGGATGCAGCGGCAAAATAAATCAACCGACACAATTCAACTTTTTATTGAGTTACAAAAAAAGACCCAATTACCATCACTGTTACCACTACGGTAAAAAGAAAAATAAGCACTTTGACAATACCATCAAACTGTTTCTGGGATGCTGCTTCTTTGGGTGTCATTTTTCTTTCGGGATATATCGGAGATGATCCCATCCAGGGTAAATTTCTATTGTTTTTTTCCATGCGCATTATTGCTTTCCTCCCAACAGTTATTATTCAACAGAGACATTCACTGCATTTAGTTGTGCTCGTTTTGCTGCTGCTTTCTTTTTTGCATCATCAACCCGACCACAACCGCCTCCCCCTCCGCAGCCTCCCGAACCGCAGGAACTGGAACAACCGGGAATGTTTGTAGTGTTCATTGCAACGTGGATGTAGGCAACCATTTCCATCCCCTCAGGAGTGGCATACAGGGTATCAATCGTGCATTCATCGTGATGTGATGCCCCAACTTTCCCAGTGAATGCCGCCATGGCACTATGGAGTGCCCGAAAATGTTTGAGGATCATAAACTGATCGGTGGCATCGAGCCGAAAAAACGTATCGAGCAGGGCACCTGGGTCTGTTTCTAAAATTACGTCGGGTGTTTTTCCCTGAACCCATTCTTGCAATAACGAGTCTAGGCCAACTGCGCGGCCGCAGGTTTTCTTGTGCAACGTGTATTCGCGCACACGATCCTCGTGATCAAGTGCAATATGAAGTATTTCTGTTACATCTCCGCAAGGCATAGTGTTGTTTCTTTCAGTAGTAAAGAACAGTATACCCACACCATTTTGAAGGTCAATAGAGACGCAGGGAAAGGTAAGAAAATGGTATTCTAGGACACCATGGATTCCTGCGGGGAATGGAGTTTTTTATTTTCGGTGAGTCCTTTGTTTATGAGTTCGTTCATATAGGAATTGTAATATGCACTCATTGCATCAACGTGTAGTAGTGGAATCCTTGAGCTGGCAAAAGCAGAATTTACGAAAGTATCTCTATCTTTCACCTTTTCGTCATGCTGATGCGATGGCCCATCAACTTCTATGGCAAAAAGGATGTGAGCATTGCTATCACAAATGAGAAAATCGACGTGCTTAGCTTGTATACGATACCTCAAGCCAGTTTGTTGAAATTCAGTAAGCTCTTGGGGAATTCGAAGAATGTCAAGCAAACGAACTTTTGGGCAAACTAGTAGATTGTGAGGCAAAGCCTTTACCAAAGCGTTATAAAATCTCAATTCAGTGAGGTTGAGAACAAATTTTGCAGAAAGGTATGGCCGTGTGAAAGTAAGATGGTCATGTATTCTTTCTCCATCATAATTTGGATATGTTTTTTGAATGACCTCTTTCACATGGCTCATACTAGCTCCTTAAAATCTTTTAAGGATACCGTAAAGATGGCATTATGTCAAGAAGAAAGAGCTGTGATGCAATTGTAGCAATGTCATCTTAAAAACGAGTTTATCTGAGTTCATATCATGAACAACGGGCTTCAGCCCATTGTCCCGCTGCATAGTGTAGATTTTGTTTGGGGATGGCCTAGACGGGAGCAAGGGGCTGAAGCCACCTTGTTCGTATGGACTTATATCATGACTTTGCTCTTTTTACTGATCTACAGTCTCGTTTTTAAGAAAATAATTCTCCTTGAAATTTGCTGCTCCGGCTAATCTCACCCGTTGGAGAGACAATCATTGCGGCAACGGGAAATTCTTCCAGTTTGGTTTTGGCTTTAGTGTAGCCGATGGCAAAAATTGCTGTTGCGTAGGCATCGGCTTCCAGCCCGCTTTTTCCTTGGGTGTATACGGACAACATCTCGTTGGCTGGTTCTTGGGTGAGAGGATTTACAAGGTGGTGGCGATTTCTCCAACTGCGGCGACTGGGGCTACTGGCCGCGAGGAACAAGTCATCAATATCTACATATCCAATAGCTTGGGTCGGATCGCTGGGGTGTTCGAAAAGAATCCGCCATGGTTTGTCGCCGCTATCTTTTCCCCGTGCGAACAAATCGCCACCGGCATTGATGCAGAGGTGCTCGTATTCTTGACATTGGGCAACCATTCGGTCCAAAGCATACCCTTTTCCCAATCCACCAAGGTCAACTGGGGCGGTAATTTTCACGTTGCTCTCGGGGGAAAGTTCAATCACACCTTTTTCTACATGATCACTGTTTTCTACAAGCGTGTAGTCGGCATCGTAACCCCAACTTTCTAGTAACGTTTTCACGGTCAGGTCAAAAGCTCCACCTGTTGCCTCAAACATTTTTTTTCCGTAGGAAAGGAATTCGTAAAGCTCATCACTCACCTCAACCCATTTCCCCACCTGCTGATTTAAAGCTGCAAGCTGATTTCCCTTGATGAACCTTGAGTATTGTTGCTCGATGCGTTCACTTTCCTGAAAGGCTGCATTGCAATGCATGACTGCGACCTCAGGGGTAGAAGAATTGATCACGATATGCATATCTGTGCCGAGGAAATGTGCAGATTGTTCGGTGCGATAGAGTGCCTGCATAAAAAAATAGTGTGCCGTTGCTTTGTCTAATTGTTACAGAAGAAGTATACATAAAAAAATCCTCCCCGTTCGATGGGGAGGATTGATGGGAAACTTTCAAAAAGTTGCTTATTGTTTAGCTTCAGTTTTGATTGCTTCAAGTGCGGCTTGGAAACCTTTTGGAGAAAGTGATGCTCCGTTTACTTGTGAAAATACCTTGATATCATCAATCTTTTTACCTACTACTTCTTTGTTGATTCCAGCAACAAAAAGGCCTTGAAAGGTAATTGACTTTTCGTTGACAGCTTTAGGAGTTACAGTCAAAGAAGTAATAACCCCATTTTCCAACTTGGCGGTAACCTGAATGCTTTCGGCTCCGACAGGACTCTGATAGTCACCAAGTTTTGTGTACTCGCCATTTTTGTAACTTGCTGCACTTGGAGATGCTGCTGATGTTGTGCCAGTTGTTGGTGTAGTGATTGGCTGAGTTGTTGGGGTGACTTGTTTTTGAGTGACCTGAGTTGGTGTTGTTTTTTCTGTTGTCGCGCTATTACAGCCTGCAAGTGTGAGGGCAAGAATGCTTGCAGAACCGACAATAACACGGGTTGTTGTACGCATGATAAATCCTTACACTTAGTGGTAATAGTTATAGTACCTGAGGGATTTATGAATCTCAAGATGAATCCAATTCGGCTTTGCACAGCCTTCCTATTCCTTTACTCCGCTGTTGCCTTTTTTTTCAAGCCTGAATTTCCTGTTGCAATACACTTTCTTTTAACAGTTGGTGTTGGTGGACTCTATTATTTTGTAGTAACATTTCTTTCTAAAAAAAGAAAAGTGCTCGATAACACGCTTATCTCCTGCCTTATACTTTTTTTAGTGCTTCACTATCCCACAACACGCGTGTCCATGGTGCTGATTGTCTTGACCACTTTTCTGACACTTACTATTAAATTTTTTCTTGAGTATAAAGGATCACCGTTTGCTAATCCGGTTGCTGTTGCGATTTTGGTTGTTTATTTTTTTTCTAAAATTCTTCCTTTTAATGAAACACTTTTTGCATCTTGGTGGGGAGCCTCTTTTCAAGGGTGGATCAGCTTGGCAATTATCGCAGTTTGGGCATTTGTCGGAGTGAAAAAGTGGAGAAAAGTACCGTTGGTTCTTACTTTCTTGATTTCAGCAGCGATACTTCTCCTTGTGTGGGGAAAGACTACGGAGTCTCTTGAATATATTTTCACGGATGCGACAATATATTTCCTTGCTACGATCATGCTCTTGGAGCCGCGGACATCCCCAGTAAAATGTAAAGGACAACTAGCGTTTGCTGTCATAGCGGCAATTCTTTATACCACCCTTAGTCATTTTTCTGTAACCGATTACGAACTGTGGGCGATTGTCGGGGCAAATTTCTCTTTTCTAATAATGAAGCATTCACCGCTCAGAAAAATTGGCTTTGTGTAATATTTTGTCGTTGTAAATTGACCTTAAAAAGTGTATATTTTTTTCATAATTGAGTAGCTATGAAAAAGCGTTCTGCGACTTTTACTCTTCAACATCTTCTGCTTGGTATTCTTTGTGTGCTTGTTGTTTCATTTCTAGCACGTTTTGCAATGGTTAGTTTTGCATCGCCTTCTAGAATGATCGCTGTAGCTCAAGAGCCCACACCAACACCGACGATAGATGATGAACTGACGACAACAATTCCGTCTGAAGCGCAAACTCCTATAGAAGAGGTAACCCCTGAAGAAAACCAGAGCATTGATGCGTTGGCATTTCCAACAGTTGATATCCCCAATGCCCCAACCAAATTCAGCAAAATCGACTTTCCTGTTGTGATGTATCACTTTGTGGAAAAACGCGACAAAATAAACACCCACAAAGCGATCATTCGAAAACAAGCTAACTCGTACAAGAGCTATATAGATTACACAAAGAAGGATGGTGTTAGAGCGACGCTTGACCGTGATCCGGCTACCTTTGAAAAAGATCTTCAGCTCCTACAAAAGTATGGTTTTACAAGCTACTTTATTAAAGAAATACCACTTCTTTTTCAGGGGAAAATTGCTTTACAGAAAAAGAGTATTGCTTTAACTTTTGATGATGGCTATCGAGACTTTTATGAGAATGCATTTCCGTTGCTTAAGAAATACAAAATGAAAGCGACTCTCTATGTTGTCTACGATTATATTGGTAAGGAAGGATTTGTGACTGAGGATGATATCAGGGACATGGTTCAGAGTGGGTTTATCGAGATAGGTTCTCATACGCTTGGTCATGTTGATTTGAATAAAACACCTGATGCTATAGCAAAGAAAGAGATTTTTCTGAGTAAATCAAAACTTGAAGAGATTACTGGGATATCAGTACTTTCCTTTGCTTATCCCTACGGCATTATTACTACCAATGCACAACGGTTTGCTCGAGAAGCTGGCTATGTTGCAGCGGTCACTACCGCGCAAGGGCGAGTTCAATCTGCGAGTCGGGAGTATCTGATAACTAGGTTGAGGCCTGGGAGTCTGACCGAAGATACAATTAAGAAAAATTTTTCGAATGTAAAAAAATAAGACTGTGATTTGTAGCCTTTCTTCTTTTGCCAACTCCGACTAGTCGCACCACCACTCAATTTAGAAAACGGCTTTTAGCGTTCATTATTTTTTCTTCTCCTCTTGAAATTCACTCTTTTTCGTGGTAAAGTGATCCTTCGGATTTTTTACAACATGCCTTCAGAAGAGGAAATAGTAGTCGAATATTTTTCCTCCTAACACTTTATTACCTAGGTCGTTTACTTGAGTAGACAAACCTACAATGGAAAAACAAACCACATGTGGAATCAATTTAATGACTTTTACAACGAGAACCTTAAAAGCCTGTATCAGTTTGTATTCTTTCGTGTAGATTGCAATAGTGCTGAAGCCGAAGACCTAGTGTCTCAGGTGTTTATGAAAGCGATGAAATCTTTTACGGAATCTCCTGAAAAGATTGAACTTTCAAAGGCTTGGATTTATACCATTGCAAGAAATACCATTACTGACTACTACCGCTACAACAGTAGACGGCAGAATGAAAGTATTGAAGAAGCGCATGAAATGATTGCAACAGATGACATGACACCGTCAGAAGATTTAGTACAGACGGATTTACAACAGAAGGTTAGAGAGTTTATCAATGAACTTTCACCTCAGAAGGCTGAGGTTGTTACCCTTCGATTTATTAACGGATTTAATCATCAAGAAATAGCAGATCTGCTCAAGACTACACCCGGAGCGGTCAGAGTAAGACTCTGCACAGCATTAAAAGAACTCAAAAGGAGAGTTGAAAACAACGTAGCCATAAAGGAACTTTTCTATGGATAACAACCGCAACCATTCAGATTTCAAGGCGGAGGAATACCTCATCGATAAGAACCTTGAAGGTTACCTCAACACCATGAAACAGCCAGCTCCAAGTGCATTATTTACCAATCAACTAAAAGTACGACTCTGGTTCACTTACCAGTGGCTTCAACTAATAAAAACCATCAAAGGAATCACGAACATGCAAGCAGCAACATTCTTCAAAACAAGAAAGGCCATCGCAGCTCTCACAGCCGCTGGTGTCATCCTTTCAGGTGCGGGTGCCAGCTGGGCAAGTACTAGCTCTCTTCCTAACCAGCCGCTCTACGCAATCAAACGTATTAACGAGTCTGTAAGCTACTCTCTCGCTTCAAAACCTGAAGATAAAGCTCGAGTAAGCCTTCAGCACGCAAAGAACCGTCTTCATGAAGTAGAGTTGCTTTTGAAAGACAAAAAAGCTTCAGCATCAGTCGTTAAGGCAACTCTTAAGGATATGAACGAAGAGACCAAAACTGTTCTTGAGTTTTCAAAAACTCTCCAGCCAGGAACTTCTCTCGACGCACTCCTTACAGAAATCGCTACTGCTATCAGCGAACAGAAGAAAGAAATTGCCGAACTAATTCAGCAAGCAAGTAACGGTACTACAAACACTGATGACACACTAGTAACACCAACTGGAACAGTAACCAATACAACTCCAGTACTTATTGAAACAACTGTTATCCCAACTGGAACTGTTCAAGCCACTGCCGTTACTACAGAAACACAAGTAGCAACAGTAGAAGCTACTGCGACAGCTGCAACAACAGGAACACCAGTCGAAACAACTACAGCCGAAGCAACTGCAACAGTAGTTACAAGCGTAACTCCAGTAGTAACAGCTACCCCAACTAGCGTAGAGCAACAGCTTCAGGACATCATTGCAGCACTTCTTGCTTCATACAAAGATGTGATCCAAAATGCTGAAGAAGTTAAACTTCAGGTCAAACTGAAAATAACAGATGGTCAGCTCCAAGCAAAAATCAACCTCGAAATTGAGACCAAAGATGGTCAAGAAATCGAAGCGCATATTAAAGCCATCATTGATCTTACTCCTGCAGCAACTGCTACACCTGGAGCAAGTGCAACACCTGTAAGCGGAACACCTGCAGCAGCGACAGCTACACCTGTTCAAACGACTCCAGTTGCAACTGCTACTCCAAAGAAAGAGCATGACGAAGACGAAGATGAAAAGAAGGAAAAGAAGGAAAAGAATGAAGAAGAGAAAAAGAAGGAAACCGAGAAGAAGGAAGTAGAGAAAAAGAAAGCAACTCCAAGAGTTGAACCGACAAAACAATCTGCTCCTAAGCCAACAAGAACTAGAAAAGAAGACTAAAAGCTGTTTAGCGAATGACTTCAAGCCACCCTTCGGGGTGGCTTTTTTTATTTTTAAATTTTCATTTACTGCACTTCTTTTTGATCACAACGCGAATCTCTATTGACTTTCATCAACCAGCGGTGTACAGTATGGAACAATTTATCTCCTTTTGGAAGGGGAAAAGATGAGTAGATTTGATGGATTCGCAAGTACAATTAGAAAAGCTGGCTTGGACGAGCATGTTGGGAAAATAACACCTGAAAGAGGTTTTCGTGAGCCTAGGATAAAAACAACCGCAGAATTGATGCGTTTGCTGACTCCAAAATCAACAATAGAAGCTCACAAGGAAGGGATGCAATTATTACACTATGAGGCAGGAATGATGTTGAATGGAGCTCAATTGAATAAGATTCTTACCGCCAGAACTCACGATGGTCTAGCATTTGCAGCAGTAATTACAGAAAAAGGAGCCTTGGTTGTGGTTGGAGAAGGAGTAGAAGTACTACTTGGTCACTCAAAACGCCTTACTGATGCAAAAATAGTAAACCATCGAGTTGAACTGACTCCTGATGGTCGTCTAGCTTTTGTGACTATTAAAACTGGTAATGATGTTGCAACAATTATGCATGGCGCTCGGCCAGTGAATCCATCAGATGCCGGGCTTATTGTAGTAGGGGAAAGAGGAATTTTCGGTTTAGAACCAAAATCTGCAAATGACACTATTCGTCTAATCACAAAAGGTACTTTGGCTGTAAAAACAGTTTTAACAGCCTAACATCTTTACTTCCCCCATCCCCCTCCCTACACTTACAGTTGAAAAAAGGAACCGTCTCATGATTATTGGTATTTCTGTTTTGTTGGTTATCCTTGTGCTGATCTACCTGCTGTACCGTAAGCTGTTTGTCATAACTGCAAGTGTCCTCAATTTGTTATTCTTTTTCTTTCTTGCAGCGGCATTACTTTCTCTCTTTTTACCAGCTGTTTTTGACCGTGGTGGAGAGCTTATCACTGAAAAGACCGATATCATAGCGACTATTAGAAATATTGATGGTGCAACAACTGCAGTCACTGAGGTTCCGCAAAAACTGACAGATACATTACGTTCTTTCTTTACCCCTCCGCAAAATAATCTTAATACGACAGCAAAGAAGGCAGGGTATTTGGAATCGACGTTGTATCCGAAAATAATTGGGTTGGTGGCATTTCTTTTGCGTTGGTTTACGTTGATCGTCAGCATTGTTTTTATGGTGCTGATTATTTACTTCCGTTATACATTTGCAGGCTTTAGCGATATCGATAAGTTGGAGAAGAAAGTTGCTCGTCTTGAAAGCCAGCTTGCTCAACTGAGCATCGCTGCTGCCCCCATTCAACCCCAAGTGATGCAACAAAATTCTACTCCACCAGTGGTGTAATTTTTTTCATGAACACCTCTATTGAAGAACTGCATGCTGCTAGTAAAAAGCATGGCTTTTCTTTTGTATATGTTCCCCTTGGGGGAACTATTGCAATGTCTAGAAATGAGCATGGACAACTGGAATCTGTGGAGGATTCTTGCTTTACCTCACAAACTCTTGCTGACTTCATAAAAAACAATCCTGACTGCGACCCTGTGCAAAATGCTGCTCAATTTGCTAGGTTGTTGGTTGAGAAAATTGCTTCCTACGCTGGCGGAGTTCGGCTTGATAGCTCTGAATTGTACGATGGTGGCGGTATTTTTGCTGCGACGTTGTGTGGCTATGTCTTTCCCCAGATTGCTAAAGCCGTCACCTTAGTTATTCAGGAAAAAAATATACCTGAGGAAACTGCGTTAAAAAATCTTCTTGTTGTCATCACCCTCGGAACAGATAGACATGCGGAACTGAATGCATTTTTTGATTTCGTTGCCTACCAGACTGGCTGTACGTTTATCACAGTGGGGGCAAACAGCAGCGCATACTTTCCCAATAGTGATGCCAAAACCAATCTTAAAACGGCACGCAAAGTTGTAGAGTTACTTGGCTCTGGAAAGCTACCACGAGGTGTGGCTTATGGGGTTGCAGATGGTTTGGTCATGACGATGATGGTGAAGAAAATGAAACCTACAGCTGCTAGTGTTGAGCAATCTGTTCTAGCTCCTGATGGCAAACGGTACGGAGGAACATTTCTGGCCATTCACACAAGGACTATTGAGGAAATTGAGCATCAGGGTTGGTTTTTCTCAGAAACTCGAAAGACTGATTTATTTTTTTCCAAGTTAGTGTTAAGCGATTGGAAAATTCATGAGAAAGTGGAAAAGGCTGCGGCTTTGGCAGATGCTTTAGTTGCCATACAGACCTTTGCACTCCTTTCACCCGATATTCCACAGTCATTACGTAAGAACACCGCTGGTTGCATTGTGCAGTGTCCTGGACAGGGAAATGCTCCACCGTATGCAGCTCAAATTCTCTCGAGGCTGACGAGAGACAGTGGAGTCTTTTTGATCGCACTTTGTAGTGAGGCGGGATGGCCACATCTGGGCCAGGAATATGCATCAGCGGCAATTCTGCAACTCAGACAAACGCCTGAGTTAGCCGACAGGCTTATCAACTGCCATGCTCTACCAGATTTTATTGTTCGGCATGTGCTGACGACTGCACTGTTTCAGGCAAAAGAAAACAACGAGTATTTGACGGCTTCATCTGTACAACAGCTTTTGGATGACTATGGAAATGCAAGGAATGTTTAGAGACTGGTGGTTCGTATCAATTTGAAGTTTTAGCTGAATTTTTTAGTACTTTTTCGCCCAGACTTTTCACTTGTCCAGAGTTGCCATCATTGGTGACGGAAGGGCTTCCGTAGTAGCTAACTGTGGAGTCTCCGGTAATCTTTGTTTGCAACGTTTTGGTTGCCCAGATCTGCACCTCGGCTGGGCCGACTACGGATATTTTGGCATCGGCACTTTTTAGATCACTGGCAAAATAACTGCCTGTTTGGGTTATTTGAATAGTTTGTTTTACAATTTCACCTTCGTTAATGCTGGCACCACCTGAACCGTTGAGATTGAGCTCAAGCGAGGTTCCTTTTAGATTGCGGATAGCAATAACACTTGAGTCTTTGGTGGTTGCAACAACACGATCAGCGATAACACTGGCAGCATCGAAGTTGCTGGTTCCTGATCCGGTGAATGTGAGCTCTTTTACTTCGGCTTCTCTAAGTCTGATATTTCCAGAGCCACTGCTGGTAAAGTTGAGTTTGTCTACTTTGAATGAATCCGCTTCGATATTTGCTGCACCCGATATAGTGATGGCTTGCACTGTTTTTACCGTTAGATAATATTTTATTGGTGCCGTTTTACTGACGTCTACACTTTTATCAACATCAATGTTTACTGTTTTGTTTTTAACACTCGTGGTTATTTTTGGTAAAATGCCTGCATCCGCTTCAACAGTTAATGATTCTGTAGTTCCCTGAGTTACAAATAGATCACCACCACCAGTGACGGAAATAGAAGTAAAATCACTGACTGATCGTTCTTCAGTTTTGCCCTTTCCTGTATTTTGAACCACAGGAGCAGTGTTGGTAACTTCCCCTCCTGAACAACCAGTGATGGATAATAAAAGAATACCTGTTAACAAATGAGGAAAAAAACGACGCATGTGGTGACCTTTCATGAGGTTTATCTATATGCATTTTAGCATGATTATGTGTTGATCTGAAAAATAGTTGTTACTTTTCGATTTTGTTGAGAAATCTCCTTGCTGTTTTCCGTTTTTTGCTAATCGAGTAAATAAAAAAAAGCCGCTGGATAGCGGCTTGAAGAAAAATACAAGTGTTGGTCGCGGGGGTAGGATTCGAACCTACGGCCTCCGGGTTATGAGCCCGACGAGCTACCACTGCTCTACCCCGCAATGAATACTTTCCAACAGTATCAGAGAGTCTTGAGCTAGTCAAGAGCTTGGGGACTGCATGCTTGCTATGATGGATAGATTTACCATCGAATCGAATGTGTTAAAATTTCACTTGTTCTTTGCCAAAGAAGACATTGTACCATTGCACGTAATTCGGAGGTACTGGGGTTGGGGGAGCTTTGGGTTTGAAATCGGAGAGTTTGGTATTGCCGGCTTCGATGCCTTTTATGGTAATAACTGTTTCGCCAGGCTCTTTCATATTCAAGGTTTCTTTGGCTTTTTTGTCATGGTAATTTAGGCTTCCCATGTAGTTGAGATCTTCTTTGAGTTTGGTGTTTTCTTCGTTTGCTATGGCGTATTCTTTGTTGAGTTCTGTAGTCCACTGGTCGAGGTTATGATTTTCCCAAATTGTTTTGACCAAACCAATTGTGGAAAGGGAAATGAGGCAGATGCCGATGATGAGCAGCGTTCGAGGAGAAAGGCCCGATCCAGCAGGTCGGCGCCTGGCGTTATGTGTGTAGGGTGAGTGAACGTATGGTCGCATGGTGTGGGTGCCGGTTACTATTTGTGTTTCACCATGGATGGTAGCATGGGGATAAGGGATTGGAAAGAGGCTTTGGAATTGATATTTTTTTAAAATTCTTTTTCAGTTTTAACTTACCTTTAAAAAAATTACACCTATTAACTGCGTGTCAAATCAAGTAAAAAAGACACCGAAGCAGGTGAAGAGTGAGCCGAGATTA
>JBAXVQ010000038.1:0-18258 GCA_037128935.1 bacterium
CGTGCAAATACGATGCTTAGCTCTTTGGTTGCTATCTCGTGACGACACTACCTAACAAATCCTCAACACCTAATGGCTTCACATCATTGGCACCTGAATTTCTCGCAATATGTTCCGCAACCTGTTCTGGTCCACCATCTATTCCCAAAATCTGTCCTATTTTGCCTAACTCCTGCGCAATTATAGGGTCATCCAAAGCCCCCCCATATACTTGTTTTTTCTCACCCCCTTTGCCTCCACCTGTCATAACAGCTGCGGCAGATAATAGGTATTCTTGTCTTTCTTCCAGACTGCCATCTCTACCATGCTGCTTCTGACATCGATGTTCAACTTTCGCAATCTCTCTAACTGCATTTGATTTTCTTCCTTGCCCCAGCAAAGCAGCCCCCCTTTTAAAATTTCCGCCACACAATTCTGCGAGGGGGCACGGCGGCATATGCCCTTGTTGCAAATGATAGCTGTGGTAACGGTCATTTGCTCGCAATAGTACATTCGCAATCGTAAGTACTGTGCCTCTTTCACGCAAAGAAGAAGCAAGACCCACTCTTTGCTCCCAAACTTCTCTCAACAAATGCTTTGGCCAGTCCGAAGTAAGTGCCACCATAGCTTCTCTGGCAAGTAAAGGAAAGGACTGCCCAGTAGCTCTTTTAAGTGCTTGCTCCAATAGCTGTCCGCCAACTCTTCTTGTCTGACGTACTACAGCCTCACCAATTGGGATTTCTCTTCTCTTCACACCAAGCTCCTTAACGTCTTGAAATTTAAACTTTAATAAAATCAATATTTTTTGTCAATATTAAATCTTATTAAATAGTTTTATTCAAAAAAACAAGACAAGTAAAATCTACACTAAAATTCAATATTACTAATATTTACTATGTAATAATTTATCAGTAATTTTGTTACGCTAATTTATCCAATTAAAACAATTAACTAGATGAGCGAGTACGTGCATAGTGAAAGCGAGAGGAAAAAGACTTTTACAGACCTACCGCATCCCCGAAATCAACAACTGCGCGATGATAATTTTGATAATTGTCGCAGTAGGATATACGGTGGCGTACCAGATATTGGGAAGTTCGGATTTGGCGTTGTCGTTGGCGTAGGCGAGGCAGGCGGGTTGGGTTTGCATGCCGGAGATGAGCCCCATGGCGCCGGAGAATGGGATTTTCAGTATTTTCACGGCGATAATGAGTGCAAGGAGCGTGATCAAGAATGTTAAAAAAGCACCAATTAGAATGAGCTGAATGCCACCTTCGCTGGTGATTGTTGAGATAAATGGGCCGCCGGCTTTTACACCTACAGCAGCCAAAAACAGCATCAGACCAAACTCTCGGAGAACAAAGTTGCCGTTCTTGGGCAGCACCCAAGAAATCGGCCCGGTGCGTCCTAATTTCCCTAGCACAAGCGCCACAAGCAAGGGTCCACCGGCGTTGCCAAAGCGGAAAATCCCGCCCATTGGTAGTGGAATAGGAAGTTGACCAAAGAGCAGTCCGAGCACGATACCAAAAGAAATGGAAAAGAAATCGAGGTGCGCAAGCGACATCATGGAGTTGCCGAGGTATTTCGACACGTCGGCAAGGTTTTTCTGGGCGCCAACGAGGGTTACTTGATCGCCCATTTCTAGGATTGAAGATGAGTGCGCGATCAAGTCTACTTCACCGCGCACAATGCGGGTAATCATCACCTGGTAGGTTTCGGGAATCTTGAGGTCGATGAGGCGTTTGCCAACAACTTCTTTGTTACTGATAAACACTTTTCGGGACTGAATAATATCATTTACTTCATCAATATGCTCTTCTGCATCTTCACCGCCGAAAAGTTGCAAGGCCTTTTCTAGGGATTTTGCGGTACCAATTGCGACTACAATATCACCTTTTTCAAGTACAGTTTCCGAGGTTGCAACCATGATGGTGCCACTTTTCTTCTTTTTGATTCGACTGAGGCCAAACTCGGCGTGGGCATCACGCTTGATACTGCGGCAATCTTTACCAAAAATTCCGGGGTTACTGACTACAAAGTTTCTAATCTGAATCCGGCTGGCCTTACTCTGGTTGGCGGAGGCATCGAGAGCTTCCTTTTCCATGTCGACTTTCCAGATTTTTCCCATGATGAAAAAGAGGAATATTACACCTAGAACGCCAATGGGATAGGAAATACCGTAACCGACAACAGGCTGGGAAAGAAGGAGTTTCGCCTGCTCCGGAGCAATGTCTGAAGTCTGAGCGATAACGGCTTTTATCATGTCAGTGGCAGCGGCGAGCGCAGGAGTGTTGGTGTGGGCGCCGCAGAAAAGACCGGCGCTAATGGCTTCAGGGATATTGAATCCTGAGCGGAAGGTAAAAATAAGTCCGGCGCTGAGGGCGAACATGCAGATAACGAGAATATTCGCGGTTAGTTTTTGCTTGTTAAATGAGGAAAAGAAGCTTGGCCCAGTCTGAATGCCAATACAATAAACAAACAGGATCAACCCAAAGGTGGAAACAAACTCCGGCAACTCAAGACCAGGGATAATCGCACCAAGAATCAATCCAACAAAGAGAATCGCGGAAAGACCAAAGGAAAAACCTTTTATCTTAATATGCCCTACGGCAAAGCCAAGACCAACAACGAGAAAGAGGAGAAGCCAGGAATTAGAGTGAAGTAGTGACGCGATACTATCCATAATTCTTTACATTCCTTGTAAAAATTGATTTTCACAAAAAGAAGACCATTGCCAATGGTAGCACATTTTCGTTGTTTTTACAAGGTAGATTTTCCTCGCCGCAAACAGATAAACATATTACAAAAAATACTCTTGCAAAACCTTTCACTACCGAGCATACTACTCATTACCCCCAAAGAGGCTTCGCAGAGAAATTTGCTGATTCTGCTTCTTTTCCAAGACCCAAAATGCAGTTGTCCGTGGGCGGACAACTTGCACGGTTATGAGTTGCCCGTCGACGGGCAATTGCACATCACTATCGCAAGGAGCTCATCATGACTGACTTTTCGCATGCAGAGCACATTTCCCCTTCCCTTCCCCCTTTCTTTACGATGCCGGTTGCAGCTGGTTTTCCTGTGCCGGTTGATGACCATCTTGAGGGAAAGTTGGATCTGAACAAGCACCTTGTCAAACATCCTGCGGCGACGTTTTTTGTGCGAGCGCAGGGAACTTCGATGATTAATGCGGGGATTCAGCCTGGTGATCTGCTGATAGTTGATCGTTCGTTGCAGGCGACGGATGGACGGATTGTGGTGGCGGTGGTGGATAGCGAGTTCACGGTGAAGCGACTGAAGCGAAACGCTGGAAAAATTGTGCTGATGCCAGAAAATCCAGAGTGTGTCGCAACCGTCGTAGACAAGGAAAGCGATGCACGGATCTGGGGCGTGGTGACGCATGTGATTAAGGTGGTGTGATTTTCATAAAAAATGCACAAATCCAACCCCACCCAACCTCCCCTTAGAAAGGGGAGGAGTAAGAATTTCTTTTGCTCTCCCCCTTTGAAAGGGGGAGTTGGAGGGGGTTGCATTTCTATTTCCACAAACAAAAAAACTGGATCCCCCCATGTACGCACTCATCGACTGCAACAATTTCTTCGTCTCCTGCGAGCGGGTATTTGAGCCGAGGCTCGAGGGAAAGCCGGTGGTGGTGCTTTCCAATAATGACGGCTGTATTATTTCCCGATCGAATGAGGCGAAGGCGGTTGGGATTCCGATGGGGGCGCCGCTGCATGAGTGGCAAGAGGTGATCAAGAAGCATGCTGTGCGGGTGTTTTCCTGCAACTTTACGTTGTATGGGGATCTTTCCAGTCGGGTGATGAGTATTGTTCGGGAAACGTTTCAGGATGTGGAGGTGTACTCGATCGATGAGGCGTTTATGCGTTGTCCTAGCGACCTTGAACTGACGGAGAAGATCACACGGAAGTTGCGGGCAAACGTGCTGCAGTGGACTGGGATTCCTATTTCCATCGGTATCGGGGAAACGAAGGTGCTGGCGAAGGTGGCAAATAGGATTGCAAAGAAAGAGCCGCACCATGGTGGTGTTTTTCTGTTGCGAAAAGAGCAGCGGGATGCGGTGTTGCAAACTATTTCCGTGGGTGATATCTGGGGAATCGGGTGGAAAACAACGCCGTTTCTCAAGTGTAAAGGGATTGGAACGGCTTTTCAGTTGAAAGAAATGCCGGACGGGTGGGTAAAAAAGAACCTTTCCATCACTGGCTTGCGACTGGTGTGGGAGTTGCGGGGAAAGCCTTGTCTGGAGCTGGGTGATCAGACGGAGGGGCAGAAAGGGATTCTTTCGTCGCGTTCGTTTGGGGTACCGATAACTGAGCTTGCTGATCTAAAGGAGGCGGTGGCGCATCATGTAACCCGCGCGGCGGAAAAGCTGAGAAAGCAGGGTTCGGCGGCTTCACATCTGCAGGTTTTCATTCGTACTAACCGATTTAGTGCGACTGACAAACAATATGGTAGTTGCGAGCAGACCACACTACCGGAACCAACGGCGTATACACCGACGTTGATTTCCCAAGCTCATCGGCTTTTGGCAACGATGTTTCGGGCGGGATATCGGTATAAAAAAGCTGGCGTGATGCTGTCTGGTTTTGTTCCAGAGAGCCAGGTGCAACTGAACTTGCTCGAAGATTCACCAGATCATGGCAGGCAACAACGCTTGATGCAGGTGATGGATACCGCCAATGCGCTGTGGGGTAGCGAAAGCATCCGCTCTGGTGCGCTGGGGCAACGGGATACTTGGAGGATGAAGCAGGTGCACCGTTCGCCACGGTATACGACGAGGTGGGAGGAAGTTTTGAAGGTGTCGTAGTGGTTTGTTTCAAAAAAAGACCACCTCATGTAACTGCTCACAGGGTTGCCATTCCGAAAAAGCAGCATTCTGAAGACACATATACGTTTTTGGCAAAGAAACCCAAGACGTATTGTGCTTTTGTCCCGCTCTTTGGTTCTTTGTGAAAATGCCGTTGTGACGGCATTTTCACAAAGAACCTATACACGGAGGACAGCTCCGATACCAAACTGCGGGGTGTCAAAGAATCCCGTCAAAGTGGCTCTCTGGAGCGTCGGAACATGATTATTACAGTGCTTCGAGCAGTTACCACATCGTCCCTACACACTCCAAGTCCTTTCCGCTACAATAAAACAGAACCCACCCATACCAAAAACAAACTATGAACGATTTTATCGTTGGCATCCTGAAAATCATCATTCTTCTCTTCACTATTTTCTATATCATTCTCCGATTTTCCCCAATTATAAAAAACGAGTGGCGGAAAAAAATTCAGCCTGTGCTTTATGTCTTGGCTATTTTGGCGGGACTGAGTTTTGTGAATTTTGGTTTTTTCCACTTTCCGGGCGGAAACTACATCCACTACTGGGATAGTTACCACTATTTTATGGGCGGGAAGTATTTCAAGGAACTGGGCTACTACGACCTGTATAAGGCGACCTATCTTGCAGGGCGGGAAAAACTGAATGTATTTGGTGACGTGAAAAATATACTCGATCAAAAGACATATGATGTTGAAGAGATCGCGCCAGAGTCTTACGACGTGGTGAAAAAAAAGTTTACCACTGCGCGTTGGGAGGAGTTTAAAAATGATTTTGCCTACTTCTATCCGAAGGATGGCCGATGGTCGCAGCTGTTTCTGGATCATGGATACAATGCTCCACCAACACGAACGGCTCTACTGTTGCCTTTGTTGAACGTGATGCCGTTGAATGATATTTCTCTGAGTCTACTGGTTTCGATTGATTACATTTTGATACTGCTCACGTTTTTTCTTGTGGTAAAGGCGTTTGGGAAGGATGTTGGCTTAGTTGCGTTTATTTTCTTTTGCACAAATGTGTTGGCGAGGTTCAACTTTATTGGTGGTTCGATTTTCCGGTGGGATTGGATTTGTGCGGCGGTAGTGGCGGCAAGTTGTATAAAATTGAAAAAACCTTGGTGGGCGGGCTTGGCTCTAGCTTACGCCATTCTGGCGAGGATCTTTCCGATCTTTTTTCTTTTTGCACTGATGCTGCAAACGTTGGCTGCGTGGTCTAAAAAAGAGCCAATTACATTGCAGGTGAAGCTGCTGGCATCCTGTGCACTGAGTGGGATTCTTTTGATGGCGCTGACCTTTCTGTTTATTGACCAACCGCATTATTACCAAGAGTTCAATGATAAAATCCAACCCCATAATAATTATCCCTTCGTGAACCATATTGGAGTGCGGGTAGTGGATTACTATGGCGGGGAAACGTCATCGTCTGATATGGGTACTGGAGCATTTCCTTTTGAGACGTGGAAAGTGAAAGCGATGTCGAAAGACTTTCTGCTGACATTATTTATTCAGTGTGCGTTTGTGGGCATTATCGGCTTTCTATTGCTGCAATCTGATGAACTGACCGCATTCCAGTACGGTGCTGTGTTTATCTTCCTGTTCTCGACGATTGCCAATTATTATTATTCGTTTTTGGTGGTATTTTTTCTACCGGGGTTACAGAAGGGAAAACTGCATGTGGTGGATGCAATCAAGATGGTGATGCTGTTGGGAATTATGATTGTAGGCTATGTGCTCGAGCACTATACTTCATTTTGGCTTCAGGAATTTTTTATAGTGTCGTGTATGCTGCTGGCGTTTTTTGTTATCACGTTTGTACTCGAGTATCTTCGGCAACAGCATCCAAAGTTACGGGAAACTGTGCTGGAGATTCCTACGTAATCCGATGGAGCATGCACTACTGTGTCATCCTGAGCGAAGTCCGCGGAGTCGAAGGATCTCTTCGAACATCTTTGGGGTATTTGAAACCTAACCAATACGAGGCGGGACGTAAAAAACTTTTTCCATCGTATCGATAATAAAGAGTAACCCATGACTATCTTTATCGCCGGAATTTTAAAAATCATCCTTCTGGTTTCAGCACTGGTGTATCTGTTGCTCATTGCTTTTCCTGTGGTACGTAATGGAAAAGAAAAGCTGGTGCAGTATTTTGGTTATGGGGTGGCTATTCTTTCAGTCTTTGCGTATTTTAACTTTGGTTTTTTCTACTTTCCAACAATGATTTCCAACTGGGACACGTTTCACTACTACATGGGGGCGAAATACTTTCAGGAGCTGGGGTATACGGATCTGTATCGAGCAGGCGCGGCGGCGACAAAGGAAGTGAATCCGGCTTCCCCCGTTACTACCATTCGTAATCTTACGACGTTTGAGCTTGAGCAAGTAAATGATGAGGTAATTGCTGATGTGAAAGGAAAATTTACTACTGAACGGTGGGAACAATTTCTTAATGATTTTCGGTTTTATAATGATCGAGATAAAAATCTGTGGGCGGGGTTGTTTACTGACCATGGGTACAATGGGATGCCGTTGCAGATTCTGTGGGCGGGGGCGATTTTTAATCTTGTGCCGCTGAATTTGATCTCGCTCTTCCTGCTGGTATCGGTTGACTGGGTTCTGGCTGCGGTGGCTTTGGCGTTTGTGTTTAAGGCTTTTGGGCAAAAGGCTGGAACGATGGCGACGATTTTTTTCTGTCTGAACTTTTTGACGAGATACCGGTTTACAGGAGGCTCATTGTTCCGGTTTGACTGGATTTGTGCGTTGCTAATTTTTGTCTGTTGCTATCGAATGAAGCAGTGGTGGGGTGCGGGAGTTGCTTTGGCATTTGCAGTGTTTTCTCGATTCTTTCCTCTGGTGTTCGCGGGAATAGTGGTCGCAAAGTTTGTGACTTCATTGGTCACAAAGAATAAAGATGTCCTGCCGGGGTTGAAAAAAACGCTACTAGCATTTCTGGCTACTTCGGTAGTATTTGGGTTGCTGAGTGTTGTTGTGCTCGGGAGAGGATCTACCTTTTCTGATCTGACAAAACGGCTACAGCTGATCTCTGGGCGGCCGTTTACCAATAGTGTGGGTGTCGCGGTGGTTGATTATTACCGCGGAGAGCAGGATGGAAAGGATTTTGGACAAGGCGCTGCTCCATGGGAGCAATGGATAAAGGATGTAGCGCAGCGACGTTCAGCATTACCAGTTATTTTAGGCATTGTGGCGGTACTTCTGGGAATCTTTATTTTCCTAAAAACTGATGTGCTTTTTTCTCTTCTTCTTGCTATTCCGGTGCTTTTCTTTTTTAGTCTGATGCCAAACTATTACTACCTGTTTCTGGTGCTCTATTTTATTGTGGTGTGGAAGAAGGATGGACAGGTTCGTCCAACAGCGGCGGTCAGCATGGTATTGTTCCTGATTATCACTATTGTGTCGTATATTTTGGAACATGCTATTTCGTTTCCACTTCGGCAATACTACCTGATTTCTGTACTGCTGATGTTCTCCTTTCTGTTTTCTTTACTTGCTGAAGTGGTAGTTTTCCTGCCGGAGTCAGTAAAAAAGCGGGTGCTACACACGTTCCAAAAAAGTTCTCGATCTTTATTTCGCTTATTAAAACGAGTAAACGCCCATGATTAAAAAAATACTGTTTTGGATTGTTGCCAGTATTCTTACGTTTATTCCCGTTACTATTGTGCTGTTGTTTGCGTGGCGTGTGTATGTGAAGGAATCCTATCGCGGTTTGACGGCAATGCCGACCAAAGGGGTTGAATCGGTGGAAACGGTGACTCTTGGGGGTATGGAACAAACCGTGTTGCTCCGCGGGCAACTAAGAAGTTCGCCAGTGTTGCTCTACATAGGAGATGCAGTCTGGCTTCCAACATTGTCGGTTGCGAGGGAAATTGGGACGAATACTGGTTTGGAGCAACGATTTATTGTTGCCTACTGGGAGCAGCGGGAAACTGGGATTTCTTTTTCTGGCAAGAGCAAACCAGAGGCGATGACTGTAGATCAATACGTTGCTGATGCCCGCGATCTGCTGCGTTGGCTGAAGAAAAAGTATAAGCAGGATAAGATTTATGTGATGGGAAATGGCTGGGGTTCAGTGATCGGACTGCAGTTGGCAGCGAAGTATCCTGAAGAAATCAGCGCGTACATTGGTTCAGGTCAGATCGTTGATTTCCGGAAAAATGATGATCTGGCTCACCAGTTCGCAACCGATCATGCTGTTGCTGCGCAGGATAAATCGGCACTTCAAGACATCTTGGCTTTGGGGCAACCACCCTATGACGACAAAAAAGAACAACTCCTTCGAAAAGCAGTTGCTACCTATACTACTGCTAAAGCAGAAAAAACATATGGATTTATCACTCCGGCGATGAACCGGATTTTCTTTTCTACCGACTATTCTTTTGGGAATCTTTTTACAGTTACACGAAGTAATGAGTATGCATTAAAACAGCTTTGGAATGAAAAGCTCTACGCACTTAACCTTGCTACTACGGTAAAAAAGATCTCTGTTCCGGTGTTCTTTATTCATGGGAAAAATGACGTGGTGAGCTTTCCCCAACCGTTGGAGGAGTATTTTGCAACACTGGAGGCTCCGGCAGGAAAGAAAATCACATGGCTGGAACAAGCAGGTCACTACCCCGAAATTGAGGAGCCTGTGGAGCTAAAGAATTTAATCGCTCACCAAGTGCTCCCAAAACCACCCCTGTCTCCGTAGCCCTAATACTTACCTGCTCTTCTCTCTTCTTTTTTTCTAACACTTGAAACAATGCGCCTACGACCCTGGGGTCAAATTGCTTGCCCGATTGTTCCATGAGGTAGTTTCTTGCTTCTTCCTCTGTCCATGCTTTCTTATATGGGCGATCACTTCTTAGCGCATCCCACACATCAACAACCGAGCAGATACGAGCCGCAAGGGGAATAGCTTCTCCTTGCAAACCATAAGGATATCCAGTACCATCCCACTTTTCGTGGTGACAGAGCATCATATCATGCACTATTCCGTACTGGGCTTTTTCTTTAGGAGTGATAAAGAGTGCATCGAAGAACTGTTCGGAAAGTATCGGATGACGCCTCATAGTCTCCCACTCTTCTGGAGAAAGTTTTCCTGGTTTTTTCAAAATTCTGTCTGGAATTCCAATTTTTCCAACATCATGCAACAATCCTCCCAGCTCAATCATCTCAATATGATCTGATGTAAAAATAGGTCTTGGTTGTTGGGAATTCAGATGTGCAGCGATTTCTACTGAACGTTTTGCAGCTCGATGTTCATGCTCTAGTGTGTCACCATCAAACACGCACATAAATCTAACGACTACATCAATTCTCGCTTGAAGGGGTAAGCCTGCAAATTCTGTTATTTCATATTGTTCCGGCGTTATTACCTTTTTATCTGCTACAACTCTCACGATTTTCCTCAGCAGGTTTGCAGAATCTGCAACTGACCGGCCAGCCTCTAGTAAAGAGCGTTGCCAAACAACAGTCGCAAGATCTTGACCAAGTTCACCCGCTCCCCTTCTTTTTGCTAAACTTCTTATCCTACCATTAAGAGAGCTCCCCTCCTCCATCGTTCTCAATCTAATATCCATAGGATTTTTTCAATTCTCTATCTACAAAATATTAGCAGCAAAAATTTATTGTTATTAAGAAAATACGGTTACAGCCGCTACAATCAATATAACAAAAACTACTTTTTTTTGTAAAGAAAATCTCTAAACTGAAGTGTTTTTATGTATGTTTATAAGTATTAATGTTCCTACTACTTGTTTATTTGCTGTAGGTCTATTATTTTTTTCGTAACAGAATCGAAGCGGCAGTATTCTACTCCTGTATATGCTTAACATAAGTATCTACAGCCTTCCTCCTTCTTTACCTCACGCTTTGCAGCGGTTATATTTAGGATTTTTTTATGCGGCATTTGGATGATCCTACACAGAGAGTGCTGGATGGAAACGTTGCACATGCGCTGCTCCTTCGGTTAACCAAGCATTTTCTTCGCACACCTGGAACCATTCATGGAGTAGATGTTGTTAAGCGCAGGCTGGCACAACATTTTTTGCCAAATGAATTTTATGTTAATGATCAACTTATCCCCCCAGATATTAGGACAACTCGCAATCGTTCTGGCACCAGAAAGCGTCTGTTACATACCTTAACAAGCACAGGCTCTATACTGATCCCTAAAATGAGTCTTAGAAGATCATTCCCTCCTTCCTCAGACGAAATCCACGTTGCTGAAACTGCCTTCAGAATCCTTCCGTCGCTGAAAAAAGCGCATGAAGAGATGCCTAAAAGACCAGAAGACGTCTCCACTGAAAAATTACAAAATGTATTTATTCAATTGCATGCTGCTCTATCTCAACATGACGAATATACTGGTCGACATTCTCAAGCCACAGCAGAATATGCGTTGTTTATTGCAGATGCTACCGGTTACCAAGGTTGCAGGAAAACTCTTCGCTTTGCCGCATTACTTCATGATATAGGTAAGTTGGGGCTCAATAAATCAATTTTGATAAAACCGAAAAAAAGAACCGCCCTTGAAATAAAACTTACACATAAGCATCCTGACGAAGGTGCTGATGTTATTTCTGTAATAGAATCCCGATGCAGAAAACTACTCCCCAAAAATAAAGATGATTGGACAAAAGATCAACAAGAAGCAATGGAAATGCTTGCAACTATAAGAGAAATAACTAGTGCCCATCATGAACTGTTTGGAGGAAAAGGATATCCTTGTGGTAAACGGGGGCATGAGATTCATCGTGGGGCACAAATAGTTAAATTTGCTGATATCCTCGACGCAATGCATTCAGATAGGCCATACAGACTTCAACCTGTTCCCTCTGATATTGTTGTTGCAGAGCTGAAAAGCACAATTGCAGGAGAACAAGTTGATCCCGAGATGGTAAAAAAACTATTTCCATGTAGTGTAGGTGGAGATCAAACTAGCTTAGCAATAGAAGAATCAACTTGGCTAAGAATCCAAAGTGTTATGTACCACTTTCATAGGTTGGAGTTGCAAAAGATACCAATGCTACTAGCAAGAAGTGTGTATTAGATATAAACAGTACTTCAATATTCTTTTTTTCTTTGCACTATGCTTGTTGCTGTAATTGCCTACTTACTTCCATTTTTTGCATTACTGATCATTACTGTAACTAAACGCCACTTCTTAGTTACTGAGTTCTTATTTTGCGATCAAAACAATTCTATCAAAACTCACGAAATACTAAGACCATCGACGCCTTGGATTTACCCCAGCTCAGTCGCTACAATACTGGTACTGGAGGGATAAGTATGGAAACATTACTAGAGCTTATCGAATCGCTGGTCTCATTTGAATCAGTTGCAGGAAAATCTGATCAACTTGAAGAGTGCGCAAGGTTTGTCGAGGACTATTTCAAGAAAACAGACCTTCAGGTAACTCGTCTCGAAAGCAATGGGATTCCCTCTCTGGCTATTTCTTTTGATGAGAACAAACACCAAAAGATCTGGCTTAACTCTCACTTGGATGTTGTCCCTGCGAAATCGGAGCAATTCCACCCAAGACGTGAAGGTGGCAAGCTTTTTGGACGCGGAACCTGTGATACAAAATCCGCAGCGGGAACATTCATTTACGTGATGAAAGAGTTGGCGGAGAGTGGAAAAAGGTATCCTGTCGGCCTAATGTTGGTGTTTGACGAAGAAGTTGGTGGAGTAAACGGAACACAGTATTTATTTCAACGAGAAGGCTATTCAGCGGACTTTGTGCTTGTGGGAGAACCAACGGCACTTGCGATGGGATACCAGTCCAAAGGAGTCCTCCGTGTGCGGCTAAAAGCTGAAGGCAAACCTGGACATGCGGCATATCCCTGGAACGGGATCAATGCGATTGATTCGCTGCTTTCTGACTATGGGAGAATCAAGGATCGGTTTCCTACTCCCAAAGAAGAAGTTTGGAAAACCACAATCAATGGCAGCATCATCCATGGTGGCACGACAATCAATCAGGTACCTTTCGAAGCAATCATTGATCTGGATATTCGATTTATCCCTGATGATACTGTGGAGGAGATTGTGAAAACTATGGAATCGGTCTGCCAACACACCACTGTGCATGTACTTGAACAATGGCCTTCGTTTTCTGTGCCAGAAAGTCACCCTCAATTACAGTTACTAGCCGAAAGCATTGAACAGGTAACTGGGCAAAAAGCTGAGTTACTGAGAGAACATGGCACAACCGATCTTCGTCATCTGATGCCCAAAAACATAGCTGGTGTCGCTTGTGGTCCACACGGCAAAGATCTGCATGGAGACAATGAATGGGTGGATGTGCGGAGTGTGAAGGAGTATTACAGGGTGGTGAAGTTGTTTATCGAAAATCTGTAGATAAAAAGGCATACTGTTGCAACAAAAAAAAGGCGCCCTCAGGAGGGCGCCTTTTGATTACCTGCATCTGCTTCGTTCTTAATCGTTTTCGTTGTGGTGGTTTTTATCGTCATTGTTCTTTTTTGTTGTTGATTGACGGGCAAGGATCACGAGTGGGCGGCTGAGACGGGCTTTGGTGGTTACGCTGATATGGCCGTCGGCGTTCTGGTTGCGGTGCTTCTCGTTATTTTTCTTACCGTCGAAGAGGCTGTTGTCGTAGAAGAAAAAGTCACGAAGTTCGTCTACTAGTTTGGTGTACTGGTCGTTGTATTTGGGCTTTTCCCAGTTGAGGTTGGAAGTTGTGCTGAGTTGGCCGTAGGCGATGCTTTGAGGGATCTTAAGCGCGGTGCTAAATGATACTTTCTGGCAGATAGCATCGTTTTTGCTGGTTGGCTTTTTGGAGTTCTTTTCTTTATCGTTTCGTTCTTCTTTGTCTTCTCCGATGCTATTTCTTCTGCGGGTTTCGGTGTCGAGGATGTTTGTGTTAGGGATGAAAGGGGCTTGAAACTTTGCAGTTACTGAGCTGGTGCCGTAGCTGCTTGGGTCTTTGGGGTAGCCGGGTTGAGGTTGGTCGTAGAGTGGGATGGAGAAACTGGTGTCGGCAAGGTTGTCGTCGTAAGCGAGAGAACCATCTTTGTTAACGATGACGAGGCAGACGGTGACGCCATCGGTGGGGGTAGTGGGGGTTACTACTGTAGAGGTAGATGTTTCTGTTGGTGTTTCTGTGAAGGTATCTGTCGGAATAACTGTGTTTGTCGCGGTTTCTGTTGGGGTCAAAGTGCTTGTAGACGTTTCAGTGGCTGTTACTGTGATAGTAAATGTGGCGGTCGGTGTATCGGTTGCGGTATCGGTTGGAGAAAATGTGTTCGTCGACGTGTCAGTTACTGTGGCGGTTACAGTAAATGTGTTGGTGGTTGTGTCCGTTGGAGTAAACGTGTCGGTCGGGGTGTCAGTTGCCGTATCTGTTGGCGTAAACGTGTTCGTCGATGTATCTGTTGCGGTTGCAGTTAAAGTGAAAGTATTCGTTGGAGTATCAGTTGCAGTATCGGTTGGTGTAAACGTATTTGTCGGCGTGTCGGTTGTCGTATCTGTTGGTGTAAATGTGAATGTGTTCGTCGGTGTATTGGTTGCGGTGTCAGTTGGCGTATCAGTTGCTGTATCAGTGGACGTAAAAGTGCTTGTCGACGTGTCGGTGGCTGTTGCTGTAACAGTAAACGTATTCGTCGGCGTATCAGTTGCTGTGTCTGTTGGCGTAAACGTGCTCGTTGATGTGTTAGTTATTGTCGCTGTTGAAGTGAAGGTATTCGTCACAGTATTTGTTAGGGTTTTGGTCGGAGTCAACGTTGCTGTTCCAGTTGGGGTATACGTTTTTGTTGGTGAGCTTGTGAATGTCGGGGTCGGCGTCGCTGTTGGATAGAGGCAGTAAAAATAACCCGAGTTTATGTTATCAACAAGATTACCCGCACTATCTTTCAGATTCACAATAATGTACGACACGCTAGGAAGCACGTCCGTCGGAACTGTCCACACAAATGAGTTATCAGCTTTATTAGTACTTGGAGCGTTAGATAGAACAGTGTTAACAAAAGTACCATTCAGATATTGCTGTAGAACTAGGCTTGTAGGTACCAAAGAGCTTGGTGTATCCATGTCCACATGCCATTTGATGGTATATTGTGTCCCTGGGGTTATAACTTCTCCATTGGTAGGAGAAAATATTTTTAATATTACATGAAAGTTCATTAAAACGTGTGCGCTGTTCTGATATTTTGCCTCACCAGTAACAGTATCCTTCACCCAAAGAGATCCTGGCTCAGTTGCTATTGTTGGATTCCAAGGGCCAAGATGAAGACGAAAATCTTCGGTAAATGCTTCATCTGGAGTGTTGCCTGGATAGGAAATATAGAGATCAAAACTGCCTGTTCCGCCTGGGGGAACTGAAGCCTCTACCATATTTGCCACAACATACTGATTTACCCAGCCGCGATTGTACATATCTGTTGGGTAAAAAAACCAACTTTTTCCATAATTTGGACTGGTCGGATCTTCGAAACCAGTGGCATCAGGAGCTGAATTTGAGGTGGCTTCCTTTTTCACTACCACTTGAAGTGCATTACATCCAGAGTTGTACCATGTTGTTGTTCCAACGTTTTTCATTTTTAAAGTGCGAATAAAACCGCTCCCCTTGTTGGTATACACTTCATTACTCATTGGTGTAGAGTAAATAAAGTATCCAAGGTTTTGGGCATTATACCCATCTGCCCAATAGCCATCACTAGAGGTTGGACATCCAGTCTGCGCGAAAGTGGGGGTGCTGAGAAATAATACGATTGCAAACGGAGCGAGTCCTGCTACTAGACGTTTAAGCATTGGAGGCATACACATTTCCTTACTATATTTATGTTACTGAAGGTGTTTTCTCTGACCACAAATATTCTACTGTGTTGGCAACTTATTATCAGTAAAGACAATAAAAGAAGTTTTTCACATTCTTACTACCATTACGGTAACGCTGAATTTATAAATTCGTTATAGTAAACTTTTTTACAATTGCTTACGCCGGTAACAGGTGGCAGAAATCAAAAGGCCCCCTATGTAAGGTGCCTTTTGATTTTCTTTTTCTCTCTTGTTCTACTTTTTGCTTCGTTCTTAATCGTTTTCGTTGTGGTGGTTTTTATCGTCATTGTTCTTTTTTGTTGTTGATTGACGGGCAAGGATCACGAGTGGGCGGCTGAGACGGGCTTTGGTGGTTACGCTGATATGGCCGTCGGCGTTCTGGTTGCGGTGCTTCTCGTTATTTTTCTTACCGTCGAAGAGGCTGTTGTCGTAGAAGAAAAAGTCACGAAGTTCGTCTACTAGTTTGGTGTACTGGTCGTTGTATTTGGGCTTTTCCCAGTTGAGGTTGGAAGTTGTGCTGAGTTGGCCGTAGGCGATGCTTTGAGGGATCTTAAGCGCGGTGCTAAATGATACTTTCTGGCAGATAGCATCGTTTTTGCTGGTTGGCTTTTTGGAGTTCTTTTCTTTATCGTTTCGTTCTTCTTTGTCTTCTCCGATGCTATTTCTTCTGCGGGTTTCGGTGTCGAGGATGTTTGTGTTAGGGATGAAAGGGGCTTGAAACTTTGCAGTTACTGAGCTGGTGCCGTAGCTGCTTGGGTCTTTGGGGTAGCCGGGTTGAGGTTGGTCGTAGAGTGGGATGGAGAAACTGGTGTCGGCAAGGTTGTCGTCGTAAGCGAGAGAACCGTCTTTGTTAACGATGACGAGGCAGACGGTGATGCCATCGGTGGGGGTAGTGGTTATTACTGCAGTATTGGTAATGATTGCAGTTGGAATGGTTGTTGCGGTATTAACAGGGGTATTTGTGGGAACGTCAGTTGCAGTGTCCACGGGAGTGAAGGTGGAGGTTACTGTTTCCGTTGCAGTATCTACTGGGGTAAACGTATCGGTCGGCGTGTCGGTTGCGGTGTCTGTTGGAGTAAATGTGTTCGTCGCTGTATCTGTTGCAGTCGCAGTCAAGGTGAAGGTGTTTGTTGGGGTAAACGTATTTGTCGGCTTGTCGGTTGCCGTTGCTGTCGAAGTGAGTGTATTTGTCGGAGTGTCGGTTGTTGTTGCAGTCGAAGTGAACGTGTTCGTCGGCGTGTCTGTTGGCGTAAATGTATCTGTAGCGGTACATGTAGCAGTTATTGTCGCTGTAGGTGTGGCTGTTAGAGCAGGGACGTAATAACGAACAACGGGGTAAGAATTATTTAAAAGGTTAGGGTATGCAGTAAACAATCTGCCTTCTGGTGAAAACGAAATAGCTAATGTTCGGGCTTTTCCTACCAGATCATTTATGTCAAGATATTGCTCCCACTGTGTGCCTGTAAACCGTGAAATGACGTTTACTGGATTGTTCACTGAAACCAATGAAGACTCGTAAATATATCCATCATTACTTATAGAGAAAGCACTGCTACCACTTGTGGGAACGACAAATGTCCCGTCACTTACTTGTTCCCAAGCGTCGAGCACAAGCTTATTAACGATAATCTTGTAGTTTGTATATCCTGGATTTTTGCGATAGCGTACCTCATAAACAATAGAGTCTTTTACTAGCAACAGCACCCATTCGTCCGTATTCAGAGTAGCTGGAGTAGCTAGACAGCGCCAAGAGGTGTCGTTCAGATCACTACTTTCTTTCACCCAAGATTTAACCTCGTATGTGTAGCTTACCGCAGAAAGATACATGCGCCCACTTGTGCTACTTTTAAAATCAAGCGATCTGAATCCACCTTCGGATCCAGGCAAAGAAATAGAAGAAAAGCTATTTCCAGAAAGCTTTACTAATTGCAGAGTAGAGATACTATTACTGCTCTTAATAAAGGCATAATATAAGCTATTATCTGTTCCAAAAGCAACTATTCCATTAAACGCTTCGGCAATTACGCCTCCTACTTGAGCCCACTGCTTTGTGCTTTCATCAAAGCGACTGATCACGGTGCCGACTGAAATCACTCGTTCGGCAACGTAGGGTACCCCGTTTTGATCAAGTTGAAACGATAAAAATTGGTTCGTAAATGAGGAGGGTTTACTTATAGTTTCCCAATTATTATTACGAAAACGATACATATTGATCGATGTTGATGTCTTAAATGCTGCATAAGCTGTGCCATCTGGAGCAAATTGTAATGCTGTGTAGTCAGCTGCAACTTTTGCAAAATCTGCGGGTCCAAGGTTATTCCAAGTCCCTGTCTGGGCATAAACATTTCCTGAAACTGGTAGAAGCAGGAACAACAAACTAAAAAACAACGCAACAAATACATTTTTTTTCATGTATTTCTCCTTGATTGGGAAATCGATCTCATTTGAAAATAAATCAAATTCCGATTCCATTTATATTTTTTCAGCACTTACAAAATATCACGCGACGAACACTGCAAATACAGCCATTTTCATCACAAAAAACACTTACATATTTCTTAAATTTCAACTTAACTATCTTACCCATAGAATACTTTCATTAGCAATATTCCTTCCCCAATGCCATCAAACACCACTTCTACTT
>JBAXVQ010000039.1:0-17024 GCA_037128935.1 bacterium
TTTTTGGGATTGATTGCATTACTTGTTAAGATTTTATGTTAACACTACCTAGAGAGTAGAAGAAAGTACTCAATGTTCTTTTGCTACTAGTTCTGATCATTTTAGAACTTTTTACTCTATTGCTATGTTCAGCTCACCGCGATAGTTACAATATCTGCAATTTCCCATCCAGCTCCAATTTGATAAATGCATCATCTATTGGTACATTTTCTTCACCTTCAAGGTTGTAGAGAATGAACTGCTGTTCAGGGTGCGTGTTGATGTAGGACACCATTCGTTCCTTCAAGTCCTCATCTTCTATCTTGCTTCCTATGGTCCACCCTAGTGCGCTATAAAAGGTTTCAATCCTCGCATCCAAATAGTAAGCCTGCATCAGAATATGCTCAAACTGGTCGCCAAGAGGAAAAATTATTGCTGATGGATTTTTTTCATAGACCGTTTGTAGATTTTGCAGTCGATTGAACTTACCTGCGGAATAGTAGCTATCTTCACCTTGTGCAATAGTCACAAGGATTGATCGCACATCACCCGTAGCTGGAGATACCTCTAGGATATCCATTTTCGCTATCACGACACATTGTAGAAGAGTGATACAAAGCAAAACAGAAAAAGTAGCTCCTGAATGTGTCGCCTTAAATAGTCGACACGTAACAAAAAGTGAAGCTACAGCAAGAAGGAAAAGAGTGAAAAGAAGTACTGCAAGCTGGGTAATTTGCTCACTACTGTTGAAACTCTTACTAGCAAATGCAATGATGAAAAAAAACAGCAAAACTATTACTACTGTTGAACTTGCGGTAATGAGCGCTGCTCCTCTTTTTCCCTTTTGCTTTATCACTTCATTTATCCAGGTATAGAGTTTTTCCAGTAGAATCTCTAAGTGCAGCAGCGATAGTAGCAATAATGGAAGTGCGATAGTATATACGCTTTTATAAAAGTAGTAGGTTGCTTGTCCGGATGTATACATCTGGTACCCGTACAAGACAGCACTGAACCCCAAACTTGAAAGGGCGAACACTGTTAATACTACCAACCGGCTCGACCTTTCTTTCAGGTTTTTGTAGCAATATATGGAGGAAAAAACCAGCAGCGCTCCGAGCACTGTACTGGAAAATTTCACCATAATACCATCAGTGTTTGCCGCGGCTGCTATCTGATTAATTGCCGTTTTCTGTAGACTAAAAGTATATGCAACTTGGAGTACAATACTAAGAACTGCAGAAATAAAGATGAACCATTGCTTTTTATTCGCTTTATTTTGAACTAATGCATAAAAAGTAATGAATAACGCAATTGGTGATAAGAAAAACCAAGAACAGGCAACAGAGATATTCAACAAAGAAGACCAGAGAAGTGCAGTTTGAGAAGGGGTTTCTTGATCTGTAAGAAGATCCACAATTGCACAGAGGATAAGTAATGCCGCTATTTGCGCATAAAAACCAAGTAATGTTAGTGCAAAAAAACAAGACCCAAAGATAAACACGATAATCGCAAGCAACAGAGTAACCATAATAGGAAAAACATGTTTCCTACGCCAAATTGCAGAGCAGTTTGTAAAAATTCTCATAAAAAAATACGCAAAGTAGGCGTAGAACATTAGAACGCAACAACTAAATACCGTAGTTAAGCTCGTAAGATAATCCGACGAAAAAAATTGATTACCGAAGTACCAGAACAGTATGGCAGGGACAAGGTGACTCCCTTGCATGTAGTTTGTAGACGGATAGTTATTCTCTAGCCAAATGCTGTTTTGAGCAGAGTACGAATATCCCTGGCTTTTGACAACACTTTGAAAAATAGCAAAATGATTGACGATGTCGATACTTTTCCCCAACAACGGCAGTCGAAACGATGTTGCAGGATCACTGTCAAAACCTGCATTATACTTAGCGATGGAAAAGATAAACAGGCTAGCAACTGCTACTGCTACAAAAAGTGCTAGTAGATCATTTTTATCAAACCACACTTTTGGGATTATTTTTCCAGAACTCTTCAGCCACCAGAGTAACGAAAGAGTATTAGAAAGAAGTGATAGATACAGAGGTAGAAACGGTATTTTGAAAAAAAATAGTATCCAGCAGAGTAAAATACCAAATAAAAAGAAAATTAGAGGGGCAAAAATTACTTTACGAAGAACGGTCCAGTTGGGTGGTGCAAGCACAGTTAGCAATACTATCGAAATGATGAGGTTGAGAATGTCGGTTTTGAGAATAATTGTTGTAAAAAAAGTGAATAGAATAATTGTGACTACTAGTGACAAGCGTTTTATCATTGATAAATTCGATAGATTTATGGGGTTATGATGCATAATTTTCCTTGTTTCTGTAGCTCGATAAATGCTGACTCTGTATCTTCATTAATTGTGTTTTTGATGTTGTAAAGGATGAACTGCTTTTCAGGATGCGCTTCGATGTATGCTGCTAATCTTCTTAAAAATTCATTATCAATTGGCTTTGCTATTACCCAACCTATTTCATGATACGTGTTTAAGATATTTGCATCGAGGTAATACGCCTGCAAGAGAAAATTGCTATCAGAGCTATCAAGCGTAAAGAAATTGGCTGAAGGGTTCAAATCAACCACTTGTTGGAACTCTTTCAGTCGCAAAAATTCTTCATACGAGTAATTAATATATGCTCCTGATACTACTCTGGAGTAGAGCGGCTTTATTTCTCCTGTAATCTCTGTTTCATCCAACAACACCATTCCTGTTATCTGAAATACGAGCAAACAGAACACTACAGTTATTGCTGTTTTGGAAATTGTAACGTTGCATATGCCTTTCAAAATAAGTAAAGCCACTCCGCACACTAGTAGTATGGCCAACCCCAGTAGCAACATCTGAAGAAATAGACCAACTGACTTCTGATTGATTTTAGTCATAAATAGTACTGTAGAGAGTAAACATGCAAGCGAAAGAGTGAGCATGACAGCTACGCTGTTTACTAACAGTATCTTTTTTACATCCTTCTTATTGACGATAGTTTGTATTTTGTCAAAAAGATAAGTAAGTGTTTTTTCGAGAAACAGTAGAACAAGTATAAAGAGGGGGATGGTAATCGTATATTTGCTTTTGTAAAAGTAATAGGTTGCCACACCGGATGTGTAGATTTGATAACAATAAACGACCAAACAAAATCCAATGCTAAAAATTGCAGCCGTGACAAGAATTGTCGTTTTTTTCGATTTGGTTTTCCATAACGTTAATGACTGAATAATCCCAATAACAAACAGTATGCAAAGAAAGGTATTTGAAATCCTCCCGACTCCACCATCGAAATTCACCACGCCTGCGAGTGCCTTAACTCCAGATATCTGCAGTCCAGATGTTAAGGCTATTTGTACCAATACCATTACAAAAGAGAAGCACAGCACTAGCCATTGCTTCATTTTTGCTTTTTGCAATACAAGTGCACAGGCTGAAATAGCGAGAGCAACAGGAGAAAGAAAAAACCAACATGCAGCTATGGTCACGTTAAAAATAGAACACCAAAAAAGTGTACTTTTGGGAAGTGTTTCCTGATCGGTCAGCATATCCAACATTGCAGTAAAAACAACCAACGCAGCAATGTACGACACAAATCCTATCATAAGTAACGCAAAGTAAAATCGATAAAAAATGAATAGCGTTACGATACTGAGTATTGGCAACAAAACCAATACTATTTTTTGTCTAGAATATGTTTGTGAAAGGTTCGTAAACACTCTTGTGAAAAAATAGGCAAAAAAACAATAAAAAAGAATATAGCTGAAATTAAATGCATTATTCAAACTCGTCAAAGAGTCACTAGAAAAGAATTTTCCATGGAAAAACCAAACGAGTGTTGCCGCAAACAGTTGACTCCCCTGCATGTATCTTGTTGAAGGGTACCCATTGTTTTTCCAAATGGGATTTTTACTTGTGTAAATATATCCCTTTTCATTCACAACTCCGTTATACATACTATAAAGATTTACATTATCAATATTTTTCCCTACAAGTGGCAAGCTAGTCTCATGCATTCCACTTTCAGGGGAACTGTTATTAAAACGAATGATTCCAGAGGAAAATAGTAATAACGTCATCAACAGAACTGTAATACAAATACCATCTCTGCTGTTAAAAAGCACACAGGGAATGATCGGTTGTTCATGCTTCAGCCACCAGAGTAACGCAAGAGCGTTTGCGACCAAAGAGAGATAACTAGGAAGGAGCGGGAAATTGAAAAGTAATGCAAGATATCCCATCAAAACAACGTAAGAGAAGAATATGAGTGGTGAGAATACTATCTTTCTGAGAAAAGTCCAATCTTTTGGACAAAATAGCGTAAAAAAGAATATTGTGATGCAGAGATTTAGGATGTCGGCTTTGAACAGCAAAGTATTTACAAGCGTAAGTAGTAGTACTGCAGCGGCAATTAGTGTTCGTTTGAGCATTTATTCTTCTTTCTTGAAGGCAATCGTTGTTGAGCCTCCAAAGTATTTCACTGGCCAAATACTACATATTTTTGTAACAATTTTATCAATCCGGATTTGCCACTCTAAAGGAAATATTGATAAAGGTAGCAAAAATTCAGAAGTTGAAATGTGAATGCTCTTGAATGTACTAAAATTCTTACTTATTGTGAATGGATTTATAGCCCATTCATCAGGAGAATCACCGACTAAGTTCTTTAGGTATTTATTTGACTTAATTAACCAAACAAGCGGATTGACAATATTGGGTTCAACAAAACAACAGACACCACCCGGTCGAAGAACCCTATATACTTCTTTACAAGTAAGACCTAAATCTAGGTGGTGTAAAATATAAAAACCGAAAATTGCGTCAACACTATTTTCTTCAAAAGGCAGTGCGTATACACTTCCTTTAACAAACTCTACGTTGCTTAATTCTTCACAGTATTCCCCTGCAATATTTAACATATTTCGAGAAATATCAATCGCTATAATCTTGTTATTACGATAATTCTGTGCAAGGTGTCTTGTGTATTGACCTGTCCCACAACCAATTTCTAATATTTTTAATTTTTTTTTATCTAATATGTTCGCTATGCCTACTACAGATTGAATTTTTTTTTGCTGTTTAAACAGGGAAAAATTACTCATATAGTGCGTTTGATCATATTTTATTGCAAAATGGTCAAAATGTTTTTCTTCAATTCTTTCTTTGCTGGTCATGTCTTCATTCATTCTTTTTTTATACTCCAAAACTATTTGTGGATTTTGCTTTTTTTCTTTCGATCCAATTAGATAGAAATCATACCTTTTTTATTAACAGAATTCCTATTGTGAATACCATTACCGTAACTAGCTATTGCTCAAGTACCATTCGTAGTACCTTTTTAAACCTTCTTCAAAACGAATTCTGTGCTTCCATCCCAGAGTATGTAGCTTAGATACATCTAATAACTTTCTTGGCGTTCCATCTGGCTTACTATCATCCCAAGCAATAGTTCCTTGATAACCAACCGTTTTCATAATTGCCTGAGCGGCTTCATTTATAGAGATGTCTTCTCCTGTACCAATATTAATTATCTCTGAGCCTGAGTAATTCTTCATCAAATACACACAGGCACTAGCCAAATCATCAACATGTAAAAACTCTCTTCTCGCTAAACCTGTCCCCCAAACAACAACCGTTGCTTCTTGATTAAGTTTGGCTTCATGAAACTTTCGAAGTAATGCTGGAAGCACATGAGATTTCTGTAAATCAAAATTATCGTTTGGCCCATAGAGATTAGTCGGCATCACGGAAATATAATCAGTACCGTACTGCTGGTTGTATGACTGACAGGTGATAATCCCAGCAATCTTGGCAATGGCGTAGGCTTTGTTCGTTTCTTCGAGAGCCCCTGTCAAAAAACATTTTTCTTCTATCGGTTGAGGTGCCATTCTTGGGTAAATGCATGATGATCCTAAAAAAAGTAGCTTTCGAGTGGCATTCTGATATGCACTGTGTATGATATTGCTTTCTATCATTAGATTGTCATAGATAAAACTCGCAGGGTAATTCATGTTGGCTAGAATTCCGCCAACTTTTGCAGCAGCTAGAAAAACATATTCAGGCCTATTTTGTTGAAAGAATTCTGATACTCTACGTTGGTCAAGAAGATCTAGTTCTGATCGTTCAGGTAGGAGCAGGTTGTGGTAACCCTGTTTTTCTAGAATTCGTACTAATGCAGAACCAACAAGTCCTCTGTGGCCAGCAACGTAAATTGTGGAATTAAAATTCATGGCTATCTAGTGTTTCTAATGTTTTTTATAGGGCTACATTCTTCGTTTCATGCAACAGGTCTGACTCACACATTTCAGATATCAATTGATCAAAGCTAGTTTTTGGTTTCCACCCTAGTTCCGTTTTAGCTTTACTCGAGTCTCCTAATAAACTATCAATTTCGGCTGGTCTAAAATATTCAGAGTCTATCTTGATTAATACTTTTCCTGACCTAGCATCAATCCCCTTCTCATCTATTCCCTCTCCTTGCCAAACTAAATCATAGTCAAAATACCTTGCTGATTTTTCTGCAAATTCGCGAACCGAGTGATTTTCCCCAGTCGCTAATACATAATCATCTGCTTCAGGGTGTTGCATCATCAACCACATGCCTTCAACATAATCGCGAGCATGCCCCCAGTCTCGTCGAGCTTCAAGGTTTCCTAAATACAACGTACTATCCAAACCCAATTTTATGCGAGCCAGCCCACGAGTGATTTTTCGAGTAACAAAAGTTTCTCCTCTTCGAGGAGACTCGTGATTAAAAAGAATGCCATTTACTGCAAACATTTTGTATGACTCACGGTAGTTTTTTGTAATACTATGAGCGAAAAGTTTAGCTACCCCATAGGGAGAGCAAGGATAAAATGGCGATTTTTCAGTTAATGGTGATTCTATAGTCTTTCCGAACATTTCACTAGAAGAAGCTTGATAGAATTTGACTTTGAGCTGCTTCTCACGAATCGCATCTAGTAAACGAAGTGCGCCTAAGCCAGTTATGTCACTTGTATATTCCGGCATATCGAAGGACACTTTCACTTGGCTTTGTGCACCTAAGTTGTATATTTCTTCTGGCTGTATCTTATCTATTAAGCGACTTATATTACTAGAATCCGATAAATCTCCATAGTGAAGATATAATTTCACACCCTCCACATGGCGGTCTTGATAAAGATGGTTAATTCGCCCAGTATTAAACATACTTGCACGCCTAACAATCCCATGCACTTCATACCCTTTACTCAACAACAATTCGGTCAGGTATGACCCGTCTTGCCCAGTGATTCCAGTAATCAATGCTTTCTTTGGCATTTTGAAGATCCCCTTTCAAATCGACTGCTCTAGACCTAGACAGAAAGAAATTGATATGCCTTGATAATACATTGATTATGCACCCGATGAAGAGTGTTGAGAAGTTTGTTCGACGAATATAGTTTAAGTACTTTCATTTCTTCTTGAAAGACTTTTTCATACATGATTCCACATTTTGAGCTGTCATGTACTCTAAATGCAGAAAGCTTTTCTTCTATTACAGATAATGAATAGTGCTCAAATATTCTAAACCAGTATTCATAGTCCATCGTATAGTGAAGGTTATTGTTAATCGTCCCAACCCCGATCTCTACTTCTTTTCTCCAAAAAGTACTCGGCTGAACAATAAAGTTCGCTAAAGAAAGCATGGCTTTGGAGGGATGTTTTCTTAAAAGAGCCTTGTACCAAGGTATGAAAGAACGAATTTGCTTCCCTTTACTATCGACAACACAATAGTCTCCAGTTACCCACCCCGACACAGGGTGGTCTGCAAAAAAATTAGCCACCACTTGGAGTGTGTTGGGATAGTAATAATCATCGGAATTCAGCCAAGCAAGAACATCTCCCGAAGCCATACGAAAACCTTTATTTATTGCATCAGATTGACCTTTATCTTTTTCGGAAATCCATTTAACTTTTTCTGAATACTTTTTTAAAACATCAATGGTGCGGTCTGTTGAACCTCCATCAATTATTATGTGTTCGTAGTTTTTATACTCTTGTGCCAACAAACTTTGAATTGTCTGCTCAATAAAATCACCTTGATTGAACGAAGGCGTAATGATGGAAAATTTTATATTGTTCTTCATGCTGTGGTTCGCTATCTAAAGTACCAGATTGGAATTTTGAGCAGTATGAGAAATGCATGAAAAAGATTCACGCCTTTTGTTGGATCGAGATACACTGTATCAATAAAATTTTCTGTAAACGGTAGGTTCTTTTTACCAACTACAACCGCAATTTCGGTTTCTACTCCATAGCCCTTCTCATTCCAGTATACTTCACTGAATGAATCTTTTCTTAATGCCATATACCCACAGAGGAGATCCTTCTTGGTAATTTTGAATCCTAGTTTGATTATAAATCCGGCAACTTGATTTCCATATTTTCTCCACCACGGAGTTCCTTTGGGTAGTTCTCTATATCCAAAAACAATTGGAGAGTGTGTAAGAGAAATAATAAAATTTTTTAGATATTTAGGATCGTGTTGGCAATCTCCATCCATAAAAATCACTGCGTCGGCTTTCAGCTTTCTTGCATATTCAAGACCAGTTTTCATTGCGGCACCTTTGCCTTGGTTGTTTTTATGATTTAGCAATTCGACCTTGGGATTTGCAGACATAAATTCTTCTACTATAACTCTTGTAGAGTCTTTTGAGCCATCATTGATAAACACAATTTTTTCTATTTCATTATTTTTTTCGCTCTCTATAGCAAGCTTATCAATAAATTGTTTTAAGTATTTAGCTTCATTATAGACGGGAATTAGGAGGTAAATGTTCTGCATTGGTACAGTTGTATTTCCTTTTGTTTGATATTGGTTAAACAAAGTTATTTTCTCAGTTTGCAAGAAGTTCCTCTCTGTGATTTGAAAAGCAACTAGCACTAAGATTATTTAAATCCATCTCTCTCTCAGGAACCAATACTACTCTTCCGTTTTGCATGTATTTAATAAGCCCACACAATCCTTCTTTTTCCAAACGTATTCCTGTATCGGTTTCAAAAAACAGGATATCTTTATTTCGCGATAAAAACTCGTCAATAATTGTAGTTATATAACTATTTTCCTTGCCACAATATTGCCCAAAACCGTCAGTGTTTTCAATTAATGCGTTATTTCCAACTGAAAGACATCGAACTCCATTTAAATTTTGCAACATTTCAAGATCTTTTTCGCTTAAGTTAATACCTTGTAGGGTTAGATGATACGAGATCATTTTTTCAACAAGCTCGGAACGAAGCTGAGGAGTTGCTGAAAAGCCACAAACCTGCTGATCTGATTTGTTAAGGTATGAGCGTTCTACCCCAATACCGCTATGCTGACTTGAGCAGTTTGTATCTTTAGAAATCAGGAATTCTGGATCGTAGAGTACTATTTTTTTTTGCTGATCTTGTTCCAGTATTGTTGTAAAAGTACTCAAATACTTATGTTTATACCATAGGGGTAAATAGTGAGCGTTAATTTCCATCCTTGGTATAGCCGTCTGCAACAGATTTGTAGTCCATTTATCATTTGTAACTGGAAAAAATAATGTATTCTCATTACTGCTATCCCTATATTTTTCTTCAAGTTCTTTAACTGCGTTCGTGGATGGAGAAAATGAATAACTAGCTTCGTTATTGAGTACAAGATAGGGATTGTACATCAGTGACAGGAAGGTTTGCAAAAAAGCTACAAGCAAAATTACAACATGCAGATAAGAACTAAATGACAGTACAAAATATCTCTTTTTTAAACTTAACCACCCGCTAACTACTAGAGATAATACAAGAAAATATACTCCCCCCCAACGCATTATACTAACGAGTGATAAAGCACTTTTAGTATGCTCTAATGCACTCGAAAGTGGAATAGTTACAAGCGTCATCAACAATACTGATTCAAGAAAAACGACAAGGACCTGAATACCCTTTTTTCTTGGTGCTGAAAAAAATTTATTAATTTTTTTCAATAAATAACTTAACAATTCTGTAAAAAGCATTAAAAAAACTAAAGAAGCAATGACAGCGATTATATATTCACTCTTGAAATAATAGTAGTTTTGTTGGCCTTTGGAATAAATTTGATACGAATATATAAGAACAGAAAATAAGAATGAAAGTACTGTTGCACCGGCAAGAGTTTTTGACTTTTCAGAGATTTTATATGTTCTATAAAGATAGAGCGTTGCTGCGATTATTAAACAAACAGTAAACAACAGAGGGATTTTAGAAACGCCACCACTATTATTCACCCCTCTCATCAAATTTTGTGCATTGTTAAAAATGTTGTAGAAAGAAATTTGTACTAGTGTCAGTAAAACGCTAAGCAAGCTTATAAAAAATATCTTTGTTTTATTTGCATTGTTTACTAGTTGGCAATATATAATCATCCCAATTGCCACTGGCGTTAGAAAATACCAACAAGCGGTAATCCCAACCAGAGCGAAATAGCTTATAAACAACTTAAAAGCTGAAAAGCTATTCTCTCCTGTATAGACATCTAACAAAATAAGCAAAAATAGCAGCGATGCTATTTGAGGATAAAAACCGTACGTCATCAATGAGTAAAAGACATCAAAAAAGGGGTATAGCATTAGCAATGCAACAAACAGTAATACTTCATATTTAATCTTATGCCTCTCTTCCAAAAGGTTGAAGAATACCCTTAAAAAGTAAAAGATAAAAAGAGCAAAGAAGATCCCTGTCATACCGGTGAATATTGTAATTTGCTCTAACAAAGGGACTTTTTTTGTGCCTGCACTATCAGTTACATACCAAGCTACAACTGCTGAGGAATAATGCATTCCCTGTGGGTAAGACTGAAACTGTCGGATGTAAGAAGAGTATTCAGTTAAAGGTAGGAGATAGAGGTATTCATGCTGATCCATGATTGTGGAATATATCGCTAAATGAGCTTCAGCATCAGTATTATTCCCCCGAAACAACACTCTACCTTGATCTGAAAATGACTTTAGTACATAACAAAATCCGGAAATAAACAAAACTACCATTATGACTGAAAAAAGATCTTGCATATTCACTATCCCCGTGTGTTTACACTTCTCCTTTTTCCTTATTATTATGATCAAGCTTATGGCGTTGATAACAAAAGAGAAGTGTACTGGAAAAAGTTGATAATGCAGCAATGAGCTCAGATAACCAATTGCTATGACAGTCAAAAAAAACAGAATGAGTGAGAAAACTGCTTTTCTTAATAAAGTCCAACTAGAAGGACTGACAAATGTTAAAAGAATGAGGGTGAGAACTAGGTTGATAGACTCAACTTTTAAAATCGAAGATACAGCAAGTGTTCCGATTAAGACAAGACCTGTTAACAACATTTGAAATAATAGATTTATTTTTGAAGACATTAGTTCTTACTATTTATTATTTTTCTTAAAAACTTTTCCTCTATGATCAACTCTTCGAGCTATTGTAATCTTATACATAAAATAAGCTATTAACAAAACTGCTCTCCTGAAAACAGCTCTCTTGAATACATTTTTTTCTGTTCAATCATTTTTAGTACTCTGCACTAGAAACTCTGCTCCCCCCATCAAAAATTGCTCACATCCTTCCACCAATTCCCTACTCAGAGATAAAAAACCATGCTAGTATAAAGCAAATAACTATGGGAACCCGCTATGTCTTCATTGCCAGTGCCTCAGCGCGCCCGCAGGACTCCTGCATCTCCTATTCGTAAACTTGCACCTCTTGCACAGGCAGCGGCGGCGGCGGGAACCAAAGTGTATCACCTCAATATTGGGCAGCCGGATATCAAAAGTCCGAAGGAGTTTTTTGATGGACTGCAACAATTTCATGAATCGGTGATTGCTTATGAACCTTCTCAGGGAAGCCCGAGCCTTTGCGATGCGTGGTCGAGATATACTAACCGGACGCTGAAACTGAATACAAAACCTGAGCATTTTCAGATCACGATGGGTGGAAGCGAAGCCTTGCTGTTTGCCTTTATGGCGTGCTCTGATCCTGGGGATGAGGTGTTGATTTTTGACCCAACGTATTCGAATTATATTGGTTTTGCGGCGATGTCAGGGATTACGTTGATTCCCGTTCCAACCTCGATCGAGAATGAGTTTGCATTGCCTTCGAGAGAGGAAATTGAGCGGTATATCACGCCGAAAACTCGGGCGATTCTCTTCTGTAGTCCAAATAATCCTACAGGGACAATTTATACACATAAAGAGCAGCAGCGACTCATAGATATCAGTAAGGATCGCAATCTGTATTTGATTGCTGATGAAACGTACCGAGAGTTTATTTACGATGGCTCTGAGCCGTTTTCTATTTTTCATCTTGATCAGGCTTGTGAAAATATCATTGTCGTTGACAGTATGTCGAAGCGGTTTAGTCTGACTGGTTCCCGCATTGGGTGTTTAATCACTTGTAACGAGGAAATTTTAAAAACCTGTCTGCATTTTGCGCAGGCTAGGCTTTCTTGTCCGACGCTTGAGCAGTATGCGACGGCGTATATGCTTGATCATATCAGTGATGATTTTGTGAAGGCGATTCAGGTGGAGTATCGTCATCGACGAGATACTCTGCACCACGCGCTTTCTGCGCTTCCTGGGGTGACTTCGTTTAAACCCCATGGGGCATTTTATACTTTGGCAAAATTGCCAGTGGAAAATGCTGAAGAGTTTGCGAGGTTTATGTTGTCGGAGTTTTCTTTTGCTGGTGCTACTACGTTTGTGGCTCCCGGGGCTGGGTTTTATTGCACAGAAGGTCGTGGTAAGGATGAGGTGCGTATTGCGTATGTGTTGCAAGCTGAGGATATTGAGAAGGCTGTGGAGTTGTTGGGGTTGGGGTTGGAAGCGTTTTTGAAGAGGTAGGGTTTGCTGGTCTTTTTCTTTTTATTGCCTGAGCGGAGTCTTCGTAGTCGAAGGCTCCACAAACGCATTGCCCCTCGACTTCGGGGACTTCGCTTGGGGAAGAACTGCACTTTTTTCCTGCCTGAGCGGAGTCCACGTAGTCGAAGGCTCCACTTCCTCCTTGCCCCTCGACTGCGGGGACTTCGCTCGGGGAAGAACTGCACTTTTTTCCTGCCTGAGCGGAGTCCACGTAGTCGAAGGCTCCACTTCCTCCTTGCCCCTCGACTTCGAAGACTTCGCTCGGGGAAGAAAAACTACCATTTACTCCATTCACCTTTGATCAGTTTTTCTTTTTTTATTCTGCTCCATTTTTTTATCTGTAACTCTCGATTTTTTGCTTCTTGAAAGCTTTCGTATTCTTCTGCATAGACCAACCGAACAACTTTCTTTCTTCCAGTGTATTTGCTTCCAAATCCTGAAATATGCTGCTCCCAACGTTTATCAAGCCTCCATGTCATCTCTGTGTAATAGCTACCATCTGCACATTCGATGATGTAAACGAACCATTTCCATTGCATATAGGTTTTCCCAATTTCTTGCCTGAGCGGAGTCTTCGTAGTCGAAGGCTCCACACCGCATTGCCCCTCGACTGCGGGGACTTCGCTCGGGGAAGAATACCACTCTTTTCTTGCCTGAGCGGAGTCTTCGTAGTCGAAGGCTCCACACCGCATTGCCCCTCGACTGCGGGGACTTCGCTCGGGGAAGAATACCACTCTTTTCTTGCATGAGCGGAGTCTTCGTAGTCGAAGGCTCCACAAACGCATTGCCCCTCGACTGCGGGGACTTCGCTCGGGGAAGAATTTATTAAAATTTGAATTGCTGCGCATCCGTATTCATCAGTAAAGAATCCAATCCGCCTGCGGTCTCTTCATCTCTTGTTAAAAACTTTCTCCATTGGCCGGCGAGGTAGAGGGAGCCACAGATGATGATGACTCCCCTGCCCTTTATGGCGTCAGTTGCGAGTTGCAGTGTGGTTTTGTAGTCGCCTCCGAGCAAGCTTTCTGGGATTGTTGCTGATAATTCTCTCGCCTTTGTGGCGCGAGGGAGAATGTCTAAGGTGGTGGGGAAAATGATCGTCGGGGTTATTTTTTTTAGGGCGGTGACCATGGGCTGGGCGGTTTTGTCTTTCATGCATTGGAAAATGATGGCACTGGCTTCGGGTCGGAGGCCGATTTTCTGTAGTGTCGACACTAGGTGGTCAATGCCTTCGCTGTTGTGTGCGCCGTCGAGGATTATTTTCACGCCTCGTGGACAGAGTGGAGTTTCGTTGGTGGTGAACACTTCGAAACGGCATGGCCACTGGACAGCGAGGAGTCCTTTCCGCACTTTCTCGTCGGTGAGTGTGTAGCCCAAGGGTTCGGAAAGCATTTTGCAGGTGGCGACGGCAAGGGCTGCGTTGGTTGCCTGTCCGATGCCGATCAATGCGGTTCGGAGAGGCTTTCCCCCGTTTGTGCAGTTGAGAAAGGTAAACTCTGTACCTTGCCACGATGTTCCTATGCATTCTGGGGAAATTTTGGTGGGGTGTGCTTTTACTTTCCGGCACTGGTTTTCAATGATTTGTTGGCTTTGCGGTGGCAACGTATCAGGGAAAACAACGATGTTCTCAGGGCGAATGGCTTGGGCTTTGTCTTCGGTAATTGCTTCGATGGTTTCACCAAGGATGGCGGTGTGTTCTTTGCTGATGGAGGTGAAGATGACGGCGTCTTTGCGTGCCAGCGTTGTGGCGTCGAGTCGTCCGCCCAATCCGGCTTCGAGGATGACGATGTCGCAGTGTTGTTCGGAGAAATGAAGAAAGGCGGCGGCGGTGAGGATTTCAAACCAAGTGGGACGGCGTTCGTCGACAGCAAAATGCTTTTCCACAAGGCTTTTCAGGTGATGGAGGACATCAGCAAATGACTCTTCGGTGATCCATTCACCGTCAATCTGGATACGTTCGCGGTAGGAAAGGATGTGGGGGGAGCAGTAGAATCCTACTTTGAGGCGGGTCTGCCAAAGGATGCCAACACAATGAGCAGCAGTACTGCCTTTCCCGTTGCTTCCAACAATTTGGATTCCTCGAAGTTTTTGTTCGGGGTTACCTAAGAGTACAAGAAGTTTTTTGAACGGTTCGAGCGAAAAGCCTTCTCCGAAGGTAGGAAGCTGGTGAAAAAAGTCGATGAGTTGCGTGAGATTATTGTAAGTGGATATAGGCATGGGGGTATATTGCTTTCCTCTTCCTTCTTATTGTACCTGAACCGTCAGGCTCGTATACTGGTTTTCAGGAGATTGGTATGCATTTTCTTTCCAAAGTGGCTCGCTGGTTTACATCAGCACTAGGTACAATAGTTTTTTGGTCTCTTTTTTGGGTTCTTTTGGCTATCCCGTTGGTTTCATTTTCGGCTGAACAACCTAGTTTAAGTAGCTTGGGTGATAACCCGTTGTCTTTGGCACCGAAATTGGTGGAAAGAAATAAGGTGAAACCAGGTGATGCGCTTACCTTTGCTGTTACGCTAAAGAATAGTTCTACCGCAACGCTTGCTCTTTCTGCGGTGTTGGAAGAGTATTATCCCTATCCTGATAAAAAAGTTACTACTTCGCCACTGCTTACGTGGTTGCAACTTTCCCAGCGTGATTTTTCGCTTGCTCCTAAAGAAAGTACTAAAATTTCGGCGACCATCACTGTTCCAAAAGATACCGCCGCTGGTTCGTATATGGCAAAGATTGTTTTCGCTCCAACAATCAATGGGCAGAGAGTGGCAGATAAATACACTCAGAATGTGATCGTGGTTGTAAATGTGGTCGAGGTGGAGAAGGTAGTGGAAAATGTCACGCTAGAGCAGTTTGCTGTTGAACCGTCTGACACACAATATGGGCCTGTGACGTTCAAAACCACGTTAACAAATCATGGTTCTGGTTCGGTGTTTCCCAAAGGGGAAATTGTGGTGAAAGATTTCTTGGGGACGGAGGTTGATCGTGTTCCTTTCCAATATTTCAGTGAACGGCAATTGTTCCCGCCTGGAGAGACGGTAACGTTCAAAACACAATGGGATTCTTTCTTGTTAAAAGACCCTGAGGCGTTACCATATCAGTGGAATTTTTTGCAAGAATTTACGTTTGATACGAGTTACTGGGATAAACTGAGAGTTGGATCGTACACTGCAGAGTTGGAACTTTCTTATGGCGAGCAGGGAAAAACGATTGCCGGATCGGCGTTGCTCTTTGTTTTTCCTTGGCGTTTTCTTTTGTACGTGCTGTCCTTTGTGGTGCTTGGTTTGATCGTGCTGGATGAAATTCTGAGGTTTTATCGAAATAAAATTCGTGTTCAAATCTTTTCCGAGGTAACCAAGATTGTGAGGGAGCGATGAGAAAAGATCTTCAGAAAACCGCACTGGTGCACGAGTATTTTAATCAATTGGGTGGTGCGGAACGGGTGGTACTGCAGCTTGCTGAGCTTTTCCCTGAGGCTCCGATCTATACGTTATTTATCACTCCCGCAATAAGGGAAAAACTTCCTCTACAGGTGGAGAGTAGAATCCGAACTTCATTTCTGCAGCGTTTTCCACAGTGGATGTTGAACAAACGTCTGCTTTTCCCTCTGTATCCGATTGCGATTGAGCAGTTTGATTTTGGGCAGTATACAACGGTCATTTCCAGCAGTAGTGCTTATGCAAAGGGGATTATCACTCGTCCGCAAACAAAGCATGTGTGCTACTGTCATTCTCCAACGCGGTATCTGTGGGATTGGTATCATAATTATCTCGATGAACAGCCGTTGGGGTGGATTTCTAAAAAATTTCTTCCGTTTATTTTGGGAAAGATTAGGCTTTGGGATCATATCGCCAGCAAACGGGTTGATTTCTGGCTTGCGAACTCTAGCCATGTGCAGAAGCGTATTAAAAAATACTATCAGGCGGAAAGCACTGTTGTGTACCCGCCAGTGCCGGTGAAAAAAATCAGTGCAAACCACCCTGCCCCGCTTGCAGCTCAACAACGTAGGTATTTCCTTATTGTTTCCCGACTTTCGGCATATAAAAAGCTGGAGTTGGCGATTGAGGCGTGTAACAGGCTTGGGGTTTCTCTTAAAATTGCAGGGATAGGGCGTGAGCTGGAACGGTTGCAACAGATCGCAGGTGAAAAAATTGCGTTTCTGGGACGGGTGAGTGATGAAG